>DATKNR010000082.1:0-31491 GCA_035541255.1 Patescibacteria group bacterium
ATGCCAAGGGAGAAACGATAGAAGGGTTCTTGCACTTAGGTTCCGATGAACTCACGGTGCAAACGAAGGAGAACCAGGAGAAGACCATCCCGGTCAAATACATCAAATCGATCGCCCTGGAAAAAACCCCGGATCCCGTCCCCGGGGGAGACCCGAAAAGGGGAATCACCTATTCCGTTCACGTGGAGAATAGCCAGGAAATTTACACTTTGCACAAGAAGTACACCTTCAGCCTGAACACCAACCTGGGAATGGTCACCAAAACGATCGATCCGGAACAGGTTAACAGGCTCTTCTCCAAAGATCCGGCGCCAGGGTCTAGCACGGGCGACGGAAAGTCTTTCATCCAGGACCAGAGTGTGATCTTCAGCCTGGAGTTCAAATTCTGATGAAGTCCACTTCCTTCCCGGAGGACCTCCGAAATTCTTTGCCTTTTGAGCCGACGTAGCTCAGTGGTAGAGCAGCCGATTCGTAATCGGCAGGTCGTGAGTTCAATCCTCACCCTCGGCTCCAGCCGATTGAAACCGAATGGGATGGTTCAGGCCGCGACCCGGGTCTCTCCCGGTTTCGCAATATCCGGACGCAAATTCCACGCTGCCCGTGCAGTGGTTCTGCACGGTCTCCGCGGTGAACGCTGCTTCAGTCAGTGACGCGGAGGAATGATCAGGAAGGACGTGAGCCCTAGAACATCGTCTGCAGACGCAACATGAAACTGCGTGACGGACCGATGGCATTGCCCGAGAAGAGGCCGCCGAAGTCGATGACGTTCACGACGTTGGTAAGATTCTGGCCGTCAACCTGGAATCGAACCTTCAGACGGTCGGACTTGTACACATCGGCTCCCGCCGAAGCATTCAACAGGAAGGATGGAAGGATGCGGCCGCGCGCGAAGTTGACGCGGTCCACCACCTTTGGCCCGTAGGTCTGCACCTCGTCTGCAATGCACTGGTCAGGAGTCTCACTCGGATCGCACTGAAACTCAAAGGGCAGTCCGCTGTCGTATTGGACTCCCCCCGCCAGCCAAAGACGCGGCGTGACCTGATAGCGGAGACGCCCGCGAATTGTGTTCCGCTGGTCCTGCGAGACTGGGAAATGTCCCGTCGTCGGAATCTCCGCATTGTCCCCGAGAAAGAGACCGCCCGTCACCGGATTCCAAGCATTCCCCACCTCGTAGGAGTAGCTGAGGAAACCGGAAAAACCCTTCGTCTCGGTGAGTTCCAGCTTTCCCTCGGCGCCGTAAATAATCGCGTAGCGGAACGCGATGGGGAAACTGATGGTCGTATTGTCGATCTGATCGTCATCCGCGAAGTTATCGACAACCCGGCGGAAGTAGTTGGCATCCAGCCGCATCTTGCTCAGGAAAACCTTGCTCACACCTGCTTCGTAGTAGTTTCCTTCCGAGGGCTTGACGGGAAGTTGCAGCGACACCGGATTGAGTGTCGTGGCCGCCGTTGAACTGGAGAGCAGAATGTTCTCGAACGACGGTGTTTGGAACACCCGGTCATAGGAGAAGTGCACGACGACATCTGCCGACGGGAAATACCGGGAAATCGCCAATCGTGGCTGAACCGCCTGGCGGTTCAGGATGAGCTGATAGTGATCCCAGCGAAGCCCGGCATTGATCGTCCAGTTTCCCAGCCGCATCAAGTCCTGCACATAGACGGCTTGCTCCAAGTCCGGTCGATGCGCCAGAAAGCGGAAGGTGAGCGGAGTGTCGGGGTCGTATTGCGTGGGATCCGTGATGTTGTAGCGGAAATTTTCGTGCAGGAACAGGTTGTCCGATTCGACGCCCGCCTTGATCTCGTGCCGGCCGCGGCTGATCGTGACGCTCCCTTTGAAATAACCTTCGCGGAAGCGATTGTGCTGGAATATCTGAATGGGAGTGGAGTCGGGGTTGGAATCGAAATCGTTGGAGTTCTCGCGCACCATGCCGCGAAAGTCCGCCAGCACGTTGGGTGAGAACGTATGCTGGTAGGAAACGATGCCCATGGTTTCGATGTTATCCGCGGTTTGCAGTTGCCCGGCGGCTTGCTGCACCTGCTCGTTGGGCAGCTGATAGCGGGAAAGCTCGTGCCGGACGATAAGGTTTAGACGGTCGTTGGGTGTCAGGTCCCGTTGGTAATGCACGGAGAAGTCGCCCAGCGTTCCCGTGTTCGTATAGTTCTGGATTACGACCGGGTTCAAGTAATGGTCGGTCATGGCGCCGCTGGCGCTTCCCCCGAGGACATTCTTGCCCCAGGCGTACTGGGCTTCCGCAAAGGCCCCCGCCGAATCGAAGCTCCCCCCAGAGAGTGCGACCTGGCCGTGAAATCCCGGTTGCGAGTCCTGGAGTGTATTCACCTCGACCACGCCGCCCATTTTTCGCCCGTACTCCGCGGGGATTCCGGCTGTGTAGATGCTCATGGATTGCACATCGTTCGCCTCGATTTGAGGCCCAAAACTCGGAGAGCGGTTGTCGATGAGGGGGATGCCATCCACCACGAATTGCGTCTGATATTCCGAGCCGCGGGGGTGCAGAACCGCGTTACCTTCGTACAGCCACCCCGGCTGCGAATTCACCAGATCCTCAATCGAGCGGCCGGGGATGGAGGCCACTCGCCTGTCAATGAAGTCTGTGCCGATCTGGTTTATGGATCCCGCCTGGTCCGGATTGATGAGCGTATCCGTCGCGGTAACCTTCACGGATTGACTCAGTGAGGTGATTTTGAACTGTATTGTCCGGTCGATCGGAATCGAGGAATGAATTTCGATCGAATCGTATGCGTCTGCAAATCCGGATCGGGTGATGTGCAGTTGATAGATGCCGTATGACAGGCGCTGCACGGTTAAGGCGCCCTGGTCGTCCGTCGTCATCGTCCGGTCGTACTGATTCGCCTCGCTGAGGATCTGAACGGTTGATTTGATCCCGGCGCCGGAAGGGTCGATGACCTTCAAGCGCAATTCGCCGGTATTGCTCTGGCAAAATGCGGGCGCCGCACAAAGCAGCAGAACGGTTGTGAGTCGCTTCAGCATCCTCGGCCTTTTGGCGTGTTCACCGGTTCACATGGGCGGAAGAACGGGTTGCGATCCTCCATTGTCCCTCTGTTAGATATTCCTTTTCCGGTATTCTTTTCAGTGTTTTGACGGGCCGCGACACGTAAGTATCAGCAGGTCAGATCGATTGCGCTGAACAGGAAAACAGGCGGGATGCTAGTGAACACTTCTGACAACGCCCTCCGCAGATGCGAAGCGTTAATCCTCTCTCTTCTCGGTGCGTGGGTTCTCTCCGGCAGCGCATCTATTCCCTCCGCTAAGTCAGTGAAACCCGTGGTCATCGCCGCGAGCACCGTGCTCGACGGCAGGGGCGCTCTGCTGCACGACACTCGTATCGTGATCGAAGGTTCGAAGATTGCCTCCATTGATCCGGAGGCCGGGCCGGTCGACTACGATCTGCGGGGTCTCACCGTTCTGCCCGGTTGGATTGATGCACATGTGCACATCACCTGGCGCTTCGGTCCGGATGGAAAAAACGCTGGCCAGGGAGGGACAACGCCGGAAGCAGCGTATGCCGCGGCCTCGAATGCCTGGCGGACGCTGCTCGCGGGTTTCACCACCGTCCAGAGCGTGGGGTCGCCCGAGGATGTTCCCCTGCGCGACGCCATCGCACGCGGCGTGATCCCCGGCCCGCGCATCCTCACCGCCGTCGAGCCGCTCTTTGGCCGCGGGGAGATGACCGGCACACCGGACGAAATTCGCGCGTTTGTCCGGAAGCAGAAGGCAGCCGGTGCGGACCTCATCAAGGTTTATGCTTCCGGTGGCATGAGCCGCGGCACGATGACCATGTCGCAGCAGCAGCTCGAAGCCGCGTGCGACGAGGCCAAAAGGCAGGGGCTGCGCGCGCTTGTGCATGCGTACCGGGATGCCGTGCGCGCCGCGACGCTGGCCGGCTGCACAGAAATCGAGCACGGTCTGGGCGCGTCTGACGACGACCTCCGACTCATGGCCGACCGCCGCGTCTATCTGGATCCGCAGGCAGGGCTCCTGCTCGAAACCTATCTCGAGAATAAAACCAAATATCTCGCACCGCCTTTTTACCCCGAGGAAGCCTTCGCTGCCATGGAAGGGTTGATTCCGGCCCATCAGGAGTTTCTGATGCGCGCGGCGCGAATTCCTGGGCTGAAAATCGTGTATGGCACTGACGCGGTGGCTGGCGCGCACGGACGAAACGCCGAGGATTTCATCAACCGCGTGCAGCACTGCGGCGTGAATCCAATGGCTGCGATGATTTCGGCGAATTCCCTCGGGGCGGAAGCACTGGGGCTGGCTGGTGAGATCGGTTCTATCGCTCCCGGCCTCCAGGCAGACATCATCGCGCTCGATGGAGATCCGCTGACGGACATCACAGCCGTGCGGCGCGTGGTGTTCGTGATGAAAGGCGGCGTCGTTTACAAAGACGAGCCGCGTCCGCTTCCGGGCGAATAGCCCTTCTCCGCCCGCGCCAATCCGCACCATTTGCTCACCAAAGGCTGCCTTTGAGTGTTTGCCCGGTTTCGGCAATAATGCTGGCCTCCGCGCGTAGAGCTGCGGTCACAAAGGAGCGGGAGATGCCTGGGGCGGTAATCCGCGAAGATATTCTGAAAAAATTCCCCGAATTATTCGGAACCAAGAGCGTCAACGCGCGTGAGCTGAACGTCGAGCAAACCATTGCCACCCTCACGGGCGAGTTGGGCGGGCTCATCGCCTCCGTGCTTTCAGCCAGGCGGGCAATTCTGGGCGCCAGCGCGCCCGTGCGCCAGAAGTACGGCTGGCCAAAGTGGGACGAGGCTTTCGAAGACCCGGTGAGCGGCAATAAATGGACGTTCCGGCAGATCGTGCAGGGAATGATCGACAACGCGCTGGGCGGAAACTCGGAATGGGCCTGGCGGTTGAACGACGAGGTGCCGATCCCCGCGGACGCGAATCCGCTCACGAATCCCGGCCTGGAATTGACGGGCCCCTGGCAGCCGCTGGACATGGCCTTCAACGCCCTGAACAGCCCCGCTCCGATGAACATGCCGGATTTCGAGGACGCTTCGCCGTCGCATTTTCAGCCCGATGGAACACCAGCCAGCGAGCCCGTCGGTACGTTTGCGGCTCTGCAAAACGCAAAGGAAATTCTCGACGGCCGCTGGAGCGGGCGGAAGTACGAAGTCGAGAAGAAAGGTAAGAAGCGTGCTTATTTCCTGAAGACCGGCTCTGGCCAGTGGCCCATCCGTTTCGCCCGGCCCCCGGGCATGCATTTGCACTACGACCATATCCAGGTGGACGGCAAACCGGTGCCTGCAATCATTCCCATCCTCGTGTTGTGGACCTTCAATAACTATGACTCGCTCCGCCGAGCAGGCACGGGAGTCTACTTTTACATTCCAAAACTGCAGACGCCGGCGGAGGCGCTGGTCCTGGAGAAATTGCTGGCGCGCATCGAGGAAATGATCGGCGTCCCAGCGGGCACGCTGAAAATTAAGGTGCTCTACGAAGAGGGCAATGCCGGTCGATATCTGCCCGCGATTGCATGGGTGCTGCGGCGGCGCCTTTTGGGAACGAACGTGGGCCGCTGGGACTACCTGGGCAGCCTGATGGAGATGTGGAAGGACGATCCGAAGGGCGTCTTCCCCGATCCGCAAAACATCGGCATGGCTTCGCCGAACATGATTGCCTACCAGCGCTACAACGCTCTGGTGATGCTGCTGGCGGGTCTCAAGAATGGCGAGCTGACGCAGGGCGCTCCAATCGGTGGGATGGCCGCGGTGATGATCTATCAGCCGTCGGATGCGTATGGCCGTTCGCGATACAACCCGTTGGCCCTTCGCGCGATGGCCATCGACAAATTGCGTGAGCGGCTCCTCGGTCTCATCTTCGTGCCGTCAGGCGCGGCAGCGTCCAGTGGCCACCCAACCCTCGATGAAATACTTTCCGGCAAAGTTAAGGGCGAGCTGTACGACGCATACCGCCAGAGCTGGGTGGCCAGTCCGGAGGCGGCTTACGTTGCTGCCGGAAATGTCCCGCTCCGCGCCGCGGTGGCGGAGCTGCAAGAAATCATCGACGCGCCCCGCGAAGTGGTGGATGTGAAGGGTAAACAGGTGCCCACCGTGTCGAGCGGGTTGAGCGATGCCGAGCGCCAGATTTTCGGGTCCCGCGGGCTGCTCAACGCGCAGGGGAGGATTACACCCTGGGTTGTGACCGTGGATTCCATCTCCACTCCCGAGCAGTTGCTCTCAGCAGAGTTGTGGGATTCGATCTACGGTGTGCCGAAGGGCGACATCACCATCGAGCACATCCAGCACGCCTTCTACATGGCGGCGAATTACGGCTTCCAGATCCTGAACGGAAATTTCGCCGCGGCAATTGACGATTATGAGCTGATGCTGCGCTTTATGAACGACCTTGCCACTTATCGCATCGATGTTACATGGCTGTGGACATTGGCGCATCACCAAGCGGCCATCAGCAAGGACGGCTGGCTCAAGCGTCCCGCGCTCACCGAAGACGGCGTGGTGCCTTCCGTGAATGCGCTGCAGGTGAGGGCCGGAGATCGTTTCACGCCCGCACTGTTCGACAAGGTGTGGGAGTTCCATAACGAGTGGACGGCGCAATTCTTCGCGGAGCAGGACCGCCGCGGCGATCCGGGCCGCTTTGACCGCTCGAAGGCCGCGGTGATCATGGACCTGCTGAAGAAGCAGTTGCTCTCGCCGCGATACATCCAGCACAGCGCCCGCATGCTGTTCGTGGTCGGCGAGGCAAATGCGAAGGAGCGCGCGCAAATCCTGGAAGCTGTCTTCGATCTGACGCGCGAGCAACTCGTGAACAAGGTGGACACCGGGGCATTTCCGAAGTCAGCGCTCGCCGCTCACGACTACATTTTCGACATTTTCGTCTGAAAGCCGCGCAAATTTCCAGCCGGTCCGCGCGAGCGGCCTCAAGCCGGGAAACCGAGCTTGCGCAGAATCGCCTGGAAACGCGGCTCCGCGCGAAGCGGATCGAACAAGGGCTCCACGTTGATAATCACGAGCAGCCCGAGGCGCGCCTCGTAGGTCCTTTCCAACCAGGTGAGTGCCTTTTCCTTTTCGCCGAGCGTTGTGTAAATCGCGCAAAGCCAGTACGAGACATCCGACTCTCCCTTCCAGTGCAGCTCGGAAGCGGAGGCGAGCCGGGTTGCCTCGTCCCGATTTCCCGCCACGGCACAGGCAAATCCGCGCAGGGCCTCGCCCACGGGACCGGTCTTTCCCCAGGCGGCAATTTTTTCAGCGGCATCGAGAGCCAGATCGCCGCGGCCGCTGGCGCTGCAACAATAAATCAGGATGCGCAGCATGTAATAGTCGTTCGGAAAAAGCTCCAGACCAGACAGGATCACCCGCATGGCTTCTTCGTGCCGGTAGAGACAGCGCAGAATCCACGCCACGTGGGCCTGGAAAAGAGGCGTCAGCGGATCGAGTTCCGCAGCCTTGCGCACCTCAGCCAGGGCTTCTTCGCTGCGGCGAACCATATTCAGAAAGATGGCAAGTCCGTGATGAGCGAGGGCCAAGTCCGGTTGCAGTTCCACCGCTCTGCGGCCCTCCGCGATCGCTCTCTCGAATTCGTGCGCATACTGCTGGGCGTAATATCCGAGCGCGACATGCGGTTCGCCGAGCGACGGATCGAGGGAAAGCGCTTTTTCGGCAGCGGCCTTTCCCCGGAGATAGGGCTCGTCTCCGGAATGGAATCCGTAGAACCCCATCATCACAAGCGCGTAGGAAAGTCCGGAGTAACTCAGCGCGTAAGTCGGATCGGCAGCCACAGCAGACTGGAAGAGCTCGATCGCGCGGCGAAGGCCGTGCGGGGTCCACGTGCGTGCCTGATGAGAGCCTTGCAGGTAGAGCCGATACCCCTCGGCGTTTTCCTTCCTCTTCGCGCTCGAGCGCCTGGCCGGCGCGGCGACCAGTTTCTGCTGAAGATGTTGAGCGATTTCGCCGGCGATTTCTTCCTGGAGTTCGAGCAGGTCGGCCATTTTCCGTGAGTACTGGCCGCCCCACAGCTGGTCCTGCCGGGCGACGTCGACGAGCTCGGCCTTGACGATGAGCGTGTCTCGGTGTTGCAGCACCCGGCCGGTGACGACGGCGCGGACCTTCAATTCCTCCGCGGCACTGATTGCGTCCACGTCTTTGCCTTTGTACCGAAAGACGACGCCGCGCGGAACCACGCGAATCTTGGGAATCTTCGACAGGCTGTAGATGATGGTTTCGGCAATTCCCTCGCTCAGGTAGTCGTTGGCGGCGTCGCCGCTCGCGTTTTCGAAAGGCAGCACGGCGAGCGAGTCGATGGATTTGCCCACTGCGGAGGCGCGCCCCGACGCGCGAGCCGGGCTGCCGCGCAATGCCGCCGGCTTGGCCGCGGCAACATCGGCTGTCTTCCCCGAGTCCGTGTCGCGCTTCAGGCGCTTCAGGTCTGCGCGCAGTTCCGCCGCGCCCTGATAGCGGAACTCGCGGTTTTTTTCCAGGAGCTTGGAGACGATTTCGTGTAGCCGCGGGGGAAGTCCGCGAGCGCTCTCGGCCAAACTGGCGGGCGCACGATTCAGAATGGAATCGAAGATCAGCGCGGTGGAATCCGCGGCGAACGCAGGGCGGCGAGCGGCCATCTCATACAGCACGGCGCCGAGGCTGAAAAGATCCGTCCTGGCGTCGACCTCTTCTCCGCGGGCCTGCTCGGGAGACATGTACGCCACGGTTCCGAGCGCGATACCGGGGCTGGTCAGATTTTCGTCGCCGATGCTAGCCGTGAGCATTGTGGCACCGCCGGGCTCGCGCGGCGGGGGTGTTACGACTTTCGCCAGCCCAAAATCGAGAACCTTTACCTGACCACGATCCGTGATGAATATGTTTGCGGGCTTGATGTCGCGATGGACGATCCCCTTCGCATGCGCGGCTTCCAGAGCGTCCGTAATTTGAATGCTAAGATCAATGATCTGTTCGGTGTCCATCGGGCTCGCGCTGATGGCATGCTTGAGCGTCTGGCCTTCGAGAAACTGGAACGCTAGAAACGGTTTTCCGTCGTGTTCAGAGATTTCGAAGACGGTGCAGATGTTGGGGTGGTCCAAGGCCGAAGCGGCGCGGGCTTCACGGGCGAACCGTTCGAGCGCCTGGGGATCGCGTGCGAATTCATCCGGAAGAAACTTCAGCGCCACATGCCGGCCGAGCTTCAGGTCTTCGGCTTCGTAGACGACACCCATCCCTCCCCCGCCAAGCTTCCGGAGGATGCGATAGTGAGAAATCGTCTGGCCAATCACGCGGCGTAATCCTAGATGAAAACCGGTGAAAGCGAAACTCGCCCGGCGGCAGCGTGACCCGAAATCGCCGACCGGGCAGCAGGGCGACGGACCGCCGGGGAATTCAAGGCTCTACACATGCGCGTGGCCCGGTTTGAAAATGAGGCCACGGGACTGTTTGCTGTTCATGACGACCTGCAGCGCTTCGTCAAAGTGAAGATGGCGGACGCAGCCGCGCTCCTCGACGGCCGGTTGCGCCGCGAGCCATTCCCAATCGAGCACGCCTTCGCCGGCGTCCGGATTGACGGTGAAATAGCCGACCTGAAACGCGACGAGATTCTGAAAAAAGTGGCTGCCCTGCGACGGGGTGACGCGGAAATCACGGAAACCGGCTTCCACAATCACGCGCGCGCCCGATATTTCGTCCCACTCGACCGGAATGCCCAGCCACGGATCATTCGAACCCCAGCGGCCGATGCCGATGAGCAGATAGGGCACGTTCAGATCGCGCAGCTTTGCGTTCAGGCCGGCGACGGCTTCCGCCACCTCCTGGCTGCGGCTGCGGTCGAAGCGGTGTGAATCCACCACCAACACGTCGTGCAGATCCTGGATGCGCCCGTGGCCCAACACCCGCGAGCTCTCGCAGATCAGACTGGAAGGCGCAACGGTTTCCACGCGCACGTCGCCGCCAGCCTGCGAGAGGACAAGCGGGCGGATCTGCAGGAAACCGAAATCGGCGGACTCGCCGGAATTGCGCGGCAGGCGCACCGCAAATTCGATTTCCACGGCCTGCCCGAACGCATCCTCCCCCATGGGGAGCAGGCTTTCGAGAATCGGGGCAAGAGGAAACAGACCGTGTTTGAGGACCGCGGCAAAGCTCACGATGCGCGCTCCGCGCCGGCTGAGGCCGTCATATACCGCGTGGTTGTCCTGTGAGTAAGTGGAACCGACCGCAGCCAGCGTTCCATCCTCCTCCGCGGCGTCGAGCCCGAAACGAACCTCGTGGAGTTCCGCCGCGGTGGCCTGGCCGTTGCCGTGGCCGAGGTCCAGCGCCCAGAAATCCGATTGCGCGTTAGCCAGGATGTCTTCCACCACCGAAAACTGTACCAGATGGCGCGGATAGCGCGGGCAGAAGGTGAGGCACTTTCCTCCGTTCACGACCGTACGTCCCATGCCGAGAGCGACGGCCGCGATCCCGTCTTCGGGGGCCATGGGGCTGACCGGATAAAAATTGCGGGAGCGCGCGACACCGGAAAAATCGGGATAGAAACGCGGCCCGTGAAGATTGCCCACCACTTGCTGGAGGATCACGGCCATGCGTTCTTCCTCCAGGCGGAACGGCGTGGCGCGCACATAGGACTTGGCGTGCTGACTGAAGGTGGAAGCGTAGACGCGCTTGATGGCTTCCATCAGCCGGTCCATTCGCGGGCCGACGCCTTCCTGCTGGTTGCCGAGCATGAAGGTCTCGTATACGCCGGTGAACGGCTGGTACTGCGAGTCTTCCAGGAGGCTCGAGGAGCGGACGGCCAGCGGATAACGCACCTGGCCGAGAAATGCGCGCAGGTTTTCCTGCAACGACTGCGAGAGCGGCGCCTCGAGAAAACGCTGACGGATTTCCGCATCGTCGCTCGAGTGCAGGGCGAAATCCATCAGGTTGTTCCCCAAGACAAAGCTTTCGAAGACGTCCGTGGCCAGCACCACGGCCGGCGGCACAGCAATGCGTACGTTTGCAAAGCGGCTACGGATGCGGCTTTTCCGCAGCAAATGGCGCATGAAAGCCAGACCGCGCGCTTTGCCGCCCAGCGATCCCGCACCGATGCGGAGGAACAGGGAGTCGCCGGGCTGGAACGAACCGGCGTTGAAATCCCCGATGAGCACTTCGCTCTGTTCGCGGCGGTATTCCGCGATGGCTTCGACCAGGTTCCGGCGCAGGCCCTCCACCGTCTCGAAGTCACTCACCTTTCGCGGACGCAGTTTCTGGGCCAGTGCGAACTCCGTGCGGGCGCGCAGCCAGCGAGAAAAGTGATTGCGTTGCGCGTGAAAGGCCACGCTCTCCGCCGGAACAGTGCGCAGATTGGCATCGAGCTCGCCCAGATTCGAGGCTCGCGCCACCTCGGTCTGATCCGGCAGGCGGAAAATGAAGTCGCCGAAGCCGAGCTCCTGCGTCATCACGCGGCGCAGATCGCGGAGAAAGGTGGGGGAGCGCTTGCGGAGAAAGGCGAAGCCTTCCGCGTGGGCGCGCGTGCGGAACTTGGTGCGGCTGGAATGCAGCACCACCGGAACGTCGGGCACCAGTTCGCGCGCCAGATGCGCCAGGGCAAACCCGGATTCCTCGCTCAGAGCTCCGCCGCGGGGAAATTCCACGTCGGAGACAATGCCCAGCAGATATTCCTGATAGCGGCGCACCTGCTCCGCGGCGTCCTCAAAGGTGGAGGACAGCAAAATCTTGGGCCGCGCGCGCATTCGCATCAGCTTGTGCGCCACGCTGATGCCCTCCTGGATCACGCGGCGCGACTGCGTGATGAGCTCTGTATAAATCACCGGAAGAAACGAGGAGGAGTAACGGATATTGTCTTCGGCGACGAGCAGGACGGGAACGCCCATGGCGCGGGTGTCGTGGAGGGCGTTGCGCTTGTCTTCGATGTAGTTGACGATGGCCACCAGGATGCGCGCGTTCCCCTGCCACAGGAAGATGCGGTCGATGTCCGTTTCCGGATTGCGCGCCACGAAGTTTTTCACTTCGCGATAGTCATATGCCAGCACCACGACGGGCACGTCCAGGCCGGAGTCGCGCACCTGGCGGGCAAATTCCGCCGCGCTTACGCCGCCGACATTCAGGTTGGTGACGATCAGATTGAAGCGTGATTCCGACCTCGCGAGTGCCAGCGCTTCCGCGTAGCTCGACACGTGCGTAATGCCCGGCAGATGAGGAAGATTCAGCTCCAGCGACTCGCCGAGCAGCAGTTCGTTCACCCGGCCGTCTTCGCGGAGAATGAAGGAATCGTACAGGCTGGAGACGAGTAGGATGTCCTGCACACGGAAGGGCATCAGGCTCTCGAAACCTTCGAAGAGCAGTTCGGAGTCCTGGACGTGCGCAGTGGCCTGCTCGACGCTCATGGCTGTGACAGTGTACTCCCGTCAGACGCCCCCCTGATTTCGGAAGTGTTGCATCTAGAGGGGTTATGCGTAACGAAAGGAAACAAATCCCGGATGAGTTGCGAACAAAGGACTTGCGGACGGGAACGGCGGAAGAGTTGCCAATAAAGGAGTTGCGAGGGAAGTGCACGGATTGGCGCGGGGGAGAGCATCGAAACTTACCCGCGCGGAGGATATCACAGACATCTATAGTTGTCAATAGGTAACTAAAACGTGGCGAGGGAATGCGGGGCGGAACGGGCCCACCCCGCGCGTTCTCTCATCAACAGCCGGACTCAAGGCCGGCTCCTTCCTTCGTGAGGACAGATAGAAGCCGGCGCTACGTTAGACGAGGCCCTGATCCAGCATGGCGTCCGCGACTTTCAGGAAGCCGCCGATGTTGGCCCCGTTCACCAGATTGCCCGGAGTGCCGAATTCCGCGGCGGTCTCGAAGCAGTTCTTGTGCACGGCGATCATGATTTTGTGCAGGCGCTGGTCCACTTCCTCGCGTGTCCAGCTCATGCGCGCGCTGTTCTGGGCCATTTCCAGTCCGGAGGTAGCCACGCCGCCGGCGTTGGCCGCCTTCGCGGGACCGTAGAGGACGCCGGCGTCCAGAAACGCCTTCGTCGCCGGGAGCGTGCAGGGCATGTTGGCGCCCTCGGCCACCAGCTTGACGCCGTTCTTGATCAGATTCGCGGCGTCCTTGGTGTTGATCTCGTTCTGGGTTGCGCTGGGGAACGCGCAATCCGCTTTGACGTTCCAGAGCGGATTGTGGTCCTGATTGGCATCGGCGGCCATGAACAGGGCCTTTGTGAACTTTTTGGTGTATTCCTGAATACGTCCGCGGCGGACGTTCTTCAATTCCATCACCCAGGCCAGCTTTTCGCGGGTGATGCCTTCGGGGTCCACGATCACGCCATTCGAGTCGGAGAGAGTGATGGGCTTGGCGCCGAACTCGAGCAGCTTTTCGACAGTGTACTGCGAGACATTGCCGCTGCCGGATACCAGGCAGAGCTTGCCCTCCAGCGAATCCTTGCGCGTCTTCAGCATCTCGTCGGCAAAATAGACGCAGCCGTACCCCGTGGCTTCGGGCCGAATCAGCGAACCACCCCAATTGAGCCCCTTGCCGGTGAGCACGCCGGTGAATTCGTTGCGCAGCCGCTTGTACTGGCCGAACAGAAAGCCGATTTCGCGGCCGCCCACGCCTATGTCACCCGCCGGCACGTCCGTATCCGGGCCGATGTGGCGGGAAAGCTCGGTCATAAAGCTCTGGCAGAAGCGCATCACCTCGTTGTCACTCTTGCCTTTGGGGTCGAAATCGGAGCCGCCCTTCCCGCCGCCCATGGGCAGCGTGGTCAGGGAGTTCTTGAACACCTGCTCGAAGGCCAGGAATTTCAGGATTCCGAGGTTCACCGAGGCATGGAAGCGCAGCCCGCCCTTGTACGGGCCGATGGCGCTGTTCATTTCGATGCGGAAGCCGCGGTTCACCTGCATCTCACCCTGATCGTCGAACCACGGAACGCGGAACATGAGCACGCGTTCCGGCTCCACAATTCGTTCGAGAATCTTTGCGGCGCGATATTCGGGCCTGCGCGCGAGCACCAGCCGGAGCGAGTCAAACACCTCCTGGACGGCCTGATGAAACTCCGGCTCGGCAGGGTTTTTCGCTTTCACCGACAGCATCACCTGTTCCACGTAATCGTCCGGCGTGCGCACACCCGGGGGCGAACTGACTCCTGAGCTCATGGTATTTCCTCCAGTCGACGGGAATTCGTAGAGCAAAGATCACGAGAGATCCAGAACGAGCAAATGCCGCATCACCGTGGATTAGACGGCTCCTCGGGTGACACGGGCTGTGACTTCGGTCACGGTGCATACAACCACGGCACCCGGACCGCGCCGCCTCAGCCGCATGACGCGTCCTCCATTCTCCCTCACGTGCGGGGGTGATGCACGTCACCGCGACCGAAGCGTCACCATGCCAGTGTGGCGAAGGAGAGACGAAAGGAGCGCCCTATGACAGCTCCGGATTCAATCGAATACATCCAGAGGGAACACCTGGAACTCATACGGCTGGCCGACAAACTTGCCGACGCGGTGGCGCTGGCCGCGAAACCGGATTTCACCTCACGCACGAAGAGCCTTGCTTCGCTGCGCTCAGCGGAGCACGGACTGATTGGCGTCCGCCACCACTGCGGATCGGAGGACGGAATCTTGGAGTCGGATTTTCATCATTATCTTGACCCGGACCAATATCTCCGACTGTGTTCGCAACATAACGTCATTTCCCGCCTGGTCAACGTTCTGCTCAAAGAGCTTCCGTATGCCACCGCGGATTCCGTCGATGAGCTCCGCGAGCCCTGCCAGGAATTGCTGGATCAGCTCCAGGCGCACATCGCCTTCGAGCAGGACATGCTCTGGCGGGTGGAAAGTCGCAGGCTTCAGTATCAGTGAGGGCCGCGCAAGCAGGGGCGCGGGTGCCGCACGACGTCCGGCGCTGTGCGGCGCACGAAGGGCCGAACCGCAATGGCACGCCCACGCGTTGCCGTACTCAGGACTTCACCGGCCACGGTCATTCAGGACTATGGCCGGTTGATGCGGCTCGCTGACTACCAACAGTTCCTACCGCGGGAAAACGAGACTGCGCTGAAAATCAACGTCAGCTGGCACTATTTCTATCCCGCCTGCTCCACCACGCCGTGGCAACTGGAGGGCGTAATCTCCACGCTGTTGGAAGACGGGTATTCGAAAGACAAACTCTATGGAGCTCACAACCGCACCGTGGTGGTGAGCGCCCGCCGGGGAGAGCGCGCAAACAAGCAGCTGCCGGTTCTGGTGAAGTACGGCGTGAGAAACGTCCATTTGTACGAGAAAGGGGAAGAGTGGACTCTCTACCGGCCACGGGCGGAGATGCTGGCACTTGGCAAGGTGTTCCGGCATGGCGTGCGCATCCCCAACCGGTTCATCGGCTCGAACATCATCCATTTACCCACGATGAAGACGCACGTGTTTACGCGGATGACCGGGGCGATGAAGAACGCATTCGGCGGGCTGCTCTTCGAGAAGCGCCACCGGACGCATAGCCGCATCCACGAGACTCTGGTGGACCTGCTGGCCATACAAAAAGAGATCCATCCCGGCCTGTTTGCCGTGATGGATGGAACCTTCGCCGGCGATGGCGCAGGCCCGCGATGCATGACGCCGCATGTCAAGAACTTCATCCTGGCCAGCGGAGACATGGTGGCCATAGACGCCGTGGCCGCGAAGATGATGGGCTTCGATCCCCTGTCCATCGCCTTCATCCGCATGGCTCACGAACGCGGCCTGGGCTGCGGAAACCCTCGCGAGATCGAAGTGGTGGGCGAGGACATATCCGACGTGAACTTTCACTTTCAGTGCGGCGATACGCTGGCCAGCCGCGGACAGAAGATGATTTACTGGGGCTGGCTGAAGCCCCTCGAACACCTGCTCCTGTGGTCTCCGATCGCTCCCTGGGCGTACCTGGCCTCTTACCTCTATCACGACCTGTATTGGTACAACTTCATAGGGCGCGCGCGGGTCCGGCAGGCGCTGGAAACTGAATGGGGACAGCTCTTCGCCCGTTACTGAAGATTGTTCTGCCGGGTTGACCGTTGCCGGCGGCGCAGGAATTGCGCGTGGCGTAGCTCACTCCCCGCTGTGACTCCGCTCACCGAGCGGCCCCGCGGGAAAGCCTAATGTGAAGTTGATTCTGAAGGAGTTGCCGGCCGGCGTTCGACCCGCCGGAGCCCGTGGCAGGAGTTCCGGCGGGCGGGTGACTCGGCGGCGCGGACGGAAGCCGGTGGAGAAGACGCTCATCGAGCAAGATTCCGGGCAGCCGGTTGGTCAACTACCCAGGCTACCTCTCCAGCCGCTGCCACTAGTGGTTGACTTGGACGGCACGCTGCTGAAAACCGACCTGCTGGTCGAATCGGTCCTGGCCCTCGTGAAACAAAATCCTTCGCAGGCCTTGCGGATACCGCTGTGGCTGATGAAAGGGAAGGCCTTCCTCAAGAGAGAAATTGCCAGCCGCGTCTCGGTGGACGCGGCACATCTTCCCTACCGCGAGGACTTCCTGGAGTTCCTGCGCCAACAGCGGGCCGGCGGGCGAAGCCTGATCCTGGCGACCGCGAGCGACGCCGAGCCTGCCCGGCAGGTGGCGGAGCATCTGCAACTTTTCGATGCGGTGATGTCGAGCGATGGAAGAGTGAACCTCGCGGGCGAGGCCAAGCGGAACCGGCTGATTTCCGAGTTCGGGGAAAAGGGATTCGACTATGCCGGGAACGGCAGTTCCGACCTGGCTGTGTGGCGCAGCGCGCGCAAGGCGATTGCCGTGAATTCCCGGCCGCGTGTGCTACGCGCGCTCGAATCCACAGCCGAGCCGGGACTCTATTTTCAGGATCGAGCGCCCGGAGCGAGAACATATTGGAAAGCGCTGCGGCCCAATCAATGGCTGAAGAACCTTCTGGTCCTGGTGCCGGTGCTTGCGGCGCACCGCTTTTTCGCCGTGGATTTGCTTCTCCAGGCGCTGCTGGCCATGGTGGCCTTCTGCTGTTGCGCATCGAGCGGATATCTGTTCAACGACTTACTCGACCTGGACGCGGACCGGCACCATCCGCGAAAACGTTTTCGTCCGTTTGCCTCGGGCGACCTCCCCCTGGCCTACGCACTGACGATGATTCCGATTCTCGCGGTTTCCGGCTGCATGCTGGCGGCGATGGTGTCGCCGCTCGTTCTGGCAGCCGTGGCCGGATACGCCGCGCTGACGCTTTTCTACTCGCTGTACATCAAGCGCGTAGCGTTGCTCGACGTGATCATGCTCGCGGGCCTCTATACGCTGCGGCTGGTAGCCGGCTCGGCGGCGGTGAGGATCTGGCCTTCGCACTGGCTGCTGGCTTTTTCCATCTTTCTGTTCCTGAGCCTGGCCCTGGTGAAGCGTTATGCAGAACTGGTGGTGATGAAGAAAACCGACGGGGACGCAGCGCGGGCGCGGGGCTACCAATTGAGTGATGCAGAACTGCTCGCCACCAAGGGCACGGCCAGCGCCTACCTGGCGGTCCTGGTTCTGGCGCTCTACCTGAGCAGCAACACGGCACGGGCGCTCTACTCACGGCTCGAAGTGCTATGGCTGCTGTGTCCATTGTTGTTGTACTGGCTCGGCCGGATCTGGCTGATGGCCCATCGAGGCCTGATCGACGACGACCCCATTCAATTTGCCACAACCGACCGCACGAGCCGAATTCTTGTTCTCTTGATGCTCGCCACCATCGTGGCGGCGCTCTAGCGGCGGATGCCGGGCGAAAACACAGACGGCCGCCAGGAAGCCGATGATGAACGCCACGCTCACGCAACAGCCCAAGCTTCAGCCGGGGAAGGCGCGCGCCGGGATGAAGGACACTGCGCCGCACAGGCAGAAGGCGGCGAGACGGAATGCGCCGGGCCGATGGCTGGTCTTCTTCTGTCTCCTGATCATCGTTTGCGCTCTCTCCCTGAATCGAACGGAGCCAGCGCGGACCGATGCGGAGGAGCAGACAACCGTTCCTTTCCGCCCGATTGCGCAACCCGGGAACTCTGCAGCTGAAACGGTGATTGACCTGCAGGCTTTTCGGCAAACGAGTTCCCTGCGAATCAGCACCGCTGGAGGCAACCAGGGCGCAGCGACGCTGATCAACCTGAACCCGGAAATCAACGCGTGGTACGTGCTCGAAGTGGCCTGGAAAGGCACGGATGAGATCCGCGCATACCACCTTGAGAACTCCAGACCGCGCGCGCAGCGGCTCACATTGGATGAGAAATATCCGCAGGGAATCGTGATATTGGAAGGCAAGAACCGCTATCCATGTGAACTCTTCGCCGGCACAACCACGGGTCCTCTGGAACAGGCAAGAAGCTCCCGGATGATTGACGCGAGCCTGTGCAGCGGGCGCGTGTATCTGCGAAACCCCGCGAAGGGGCATCGCACAAGTCTCGAGGCTGCGACGGAGTTTTTCCGCGACCAGGTGTGGGGAGGGGAGAAGGTCATCGTTCTCCTTCATCATCTGCTCCAGGATAAAAACCTGGAGACCGGAGAGCTGCACGCTTCTCCGCAGACAGTTCCCGGGACCCCAGCCGGAGCCGCACGCGCCGATCTCCCGCGGGAGGCCTCGATCGATCCTAAGTATTCCGGACAGCTCATTGCCGCCCCAAACCTGGAGCTTACGCTGGAGGGAACCGCCCCAGGCGGGTTGCGTCCGGGCGCCTGGTACACGGCGCACGGTAATCCCGGGATCTACGTCAGCCTGCTGCGGCCCAATTTCGTCGCCTCAGAAATTCTCCAAAGCAATAAAGGGCTGGTGAGCAATTTGGACAGCGTGGAGGGATCCGCGCTTTGCTATCTCGTGGCATTCGATCTGGACCAGTTCGACCTGGCATACGAACTGGGGACGGAACACCCCTCGGTCGGTTGGTCAGATCACATCCTGGAGCAGATGAGGATTCCAGGAACGCCGGGACCGGACGGAATCGGGAGCATCGCTCCGCTGGTGGCGACCGGCCTGATCAACCCGATGGACGCGCGTTCGACGGCCGCCGTCTTCACCGCCGGATTCAAGCGGACCCACGGCGCGTTCAAATCCGGCGAACTCGCCCTCAAGAATCACGGCAGCCATTACGGCTTTCTGGAAAACGGGGTCGTGCTCAGCACCTTGCAGCCGGGTTTGTCGACAATCTACGTACGCGCCGACGGCTTTGTGGACATGAAGACCTGGACGGCAGACGACGGCAAACTCATGCCCGGAATCCGCTACGCGCGGCAGAACGGTGTGCCGCTGATCGAGTTCGACCAAACCAACCAATCCGGCGTGCCCGGAACGCTGGTGAACCGCTGGGGGCCGGGAAACTGGTCGGGCTCGGAAGATGCCAAGCTGCGCACCATGCGTTCGGGAGCCGCGCTGGCACAGAACGGAGGGAAGAGGTTCCTGATTTACGCGGTGTTCACCTCCGCCACACCCTCGGCGATGGTGCGTGTGTTTCAAGCCTACCAATGCCGTTACGCCATGCTGCTGGACATGAACGCGCTGGAGCATACCTACCTCGCCGTGTTCCGCATGCAAGGCGCGCAGATGGTGATGCAGCACCTGATCAGCGGGATGGGCGAGGTGGATCAGAGTGGCCCGGATGGACCGATTCCTCGATTCCTGGGCTTCCCCGACAACCGGGATTTCTTCTATTTGACGCGGCGGAACCGGTGAGCAGGAGGGCCGCGATGAAAGTGTTGCGCGCAATAAGTTTTGTGATGCTGGTGATTGCCGGTGCGACGGGACTACAGCAATTGGCGGCTTCCACGGCGGCGTTGCGCGAGCAAAACGAAGTGCTGTTTCAACAGTTGCAGCTCGTGCACGGTCTGACGGAGCAGCAGATGGAGGCAATCCGCGCGATCTTTGCGCGGTCCGGCGTGATGGGCCAGGGGAACCCGGCCATTACGAGGCATCCGGTGCCTCCAGAAGAGTGCCAGGCCAAACTCGCGCGGCTGGGGGTCCATTACGAGAACCCGGTGTTCGTGAGAATCTGCGGGGCGAAATACATGGCGCCGCTCTACGACCCTTCGAAAGAGAGGCCGGAAGACGCCAAAGCCTGCATCGATCAATTCGAATTCCCGGACATCCCGTGCGCCTACCCGGTGGTGTGGGTGAAGGCGCGGGAGGCGGCGGAAATCTGCACGGCCATGGGCAGGCGGCTGTGCGACGCACATGAATGGGAAGGCGCGTGCGCAGGAGCGCTGGAGCCGCCCGACTACCGTTTCGACCTGGCCAAAGGGGTGCCTCCCAACGTTGCCGTCGAACGGATGCGAACGGCGCACAACCAGAAGTACAGCGCGACGAAAAGCTGGAGCTACGGACCGACGTATCAGAAGGGAATCTGCGCGAGTTCCAGCCAGAAGAGCCCCGGATGCACGGGAGTGAACTCCTCGGTGTGCGGCTCGAACACGTTTCCGGACGGGGATTTTCCGGCGTGCGGGAGCAAATTGCAGGTGTACGACCTGAACGGCAATGCGGCGGAACACATGAATCTTCCGCTCGAGCCGAGCCAGATGGCCAGCCGCGGGAGCGTCGAGCTAGGCTACACGGAGATGAAAGGAAGCTGGTTTATTTTCGACAGTTACTACGCGCACGAGGACTGGTGCCGGTGGCGCGCTCCCTATTGGCACGGCTCGCGGGTGATGGACCCGCACAGCCACGCGAATTATCACCTGGGATTCCGGTGCTGCAAGACGCTGAAGTAGGATGCCGCCCCGTCCTCCGGGGCGTTCAGTTCGCCGGAAACAGGGCGGCGAGTTGTGGGGGGATTGGGGCGGACGCGGGAGCGAGCGCCCAGAGACCGCGGATGGGTCCTTCGTCGCTGAGGACGCGGCTGAATACCGGGTCGTAGAGCAAATCGTAGATCGATCGCAGTTTTCCCTCCACCAGAACCATGCGGCTCACCAGGCGGATTCCGTGACTGTAGTCAGCATAAGCGGCGCCGTGCACGGTGCTCAGCGGCTGAATCGGCCTACCGTCAGCGCGCTGCCACCCGTAGATGGCAATACGCCCCGGATTGCTTGCCAGCCGATTGGTGATCACCACGTCTTTCTTGTCGCCGGAAACGAGCGAACCCAGGGGCACGCCGGCCGCCCGTTCCTCTTCGTCGATGATCCGGTTGTGCTGCCGGTAATACGCGGTCGAGGTCATCCGCGGGCCGGCTTCGAGCGGGTGGGGAGTGAAATGAAATTTCGACTGGCTGTAGATGGCGTCCACCATCTTTCTGGTCGGCAGAACGAAGCCCAGCCGTCCCGCCACAGATGCCGCCGTGTAGAGATTCATCGGGATCCGCAGGTAGTCGCTGTCGGAGCCGACGGCCAGGTAATCCGGAGTCACAAAGATCGTGGCATTCAAGATCCTGCCTCCGGGCTCCTGCGCGTGCAAATCCACCTGTACGAGCTTGCGCAGGAATGCAGGGAGGTTGCCCTTCAGGATCTCATCGCGGATGGCGGATTCGCGCTGCTGACGGTCCATCACGGCGACCGAGTCGGCGAATTGCGAACCCGTGAGCGCATGGCTGGACCGGGCGGGAATATCCCGCACCAGCACTTCAGACAAGGGTGCCACGGGCGCGGAGCCGCCTGCGCACAGCAGGTGAGCGGCGACCAGCGACAGCATAATCGCACCGGCAGCTTTCGTTAGAATGGGAGCCTCTCGGATGATGGCGCTCTCACGGATTTGTGCGGGAAGTGACCGGCAAAATGCCCAATAAAGATACCACAGTTTGCCGAAAAAGCCGAATCCCGGCCGGGGCTACCAATCGCCGTTTGTCAGGTATTCGTGGATGGATTTCGCCGCGCGCCGGCCGGCGCCCATGGCCAGGATTACCGTGGCGCTTCCGGTGACAATGTCGCCCCCGGCAAACACGCCCTTTCGGGAGGTGCGTTGCGTCACGGGGTCCGCTTCGATGTAGCCCTTGCGATTGGTGGTCAGGCCCGGCGTGGTGCTTTGGATGACGGGATTCGCGCTCGTTCCCACCGCGATCACCGCCACCGAGAGCGGCACTTCGAACTCCGAGCCGGGGATCGGCTGCGGCCGCCGCCGGCCCGATGCGTCCGGCTCGCCCAGTTCCATCCGCAGGCAGCGCACCGCTCCCAGCCAGCCCGGGGCGCCGGGGAGAAATTCCACCGGACCGGTGAGGAAATGGAAATCCACGCCCTCCTGCCGTGCGTGCTTCACTTCTTCCGCGCGCGCGGGCATTTCCGCTTCACTTCTTCGATAAAGAATCGATGCTTTTCGGGCGCCCAGGCGCAGCGAGGAGCGGATGGCATCGAGCGCCGTATTGCCCCCGCCGATCACGGCCACGTCCTTGCCCCGCACGTCGATGATGGGCTGGTCGTACGCCGGGAATTCATTCGCATGCATCAGGTTGATGCGTGTGAGAAATTCGTTGGCTGAATAGACGCCGTTCAGGTGTTCGCCCGGAATTCCCAGGAACTGGGGAGCGCCGGCGCCGGTGGCGACGAACACGGCGTCGAAGCCTTCCTCGAACATCAGTTCGTCGATCGTGACGGTGCGGCCCACCACCACGTCTGTCTCGAACTCCACGCCCATGTCGCGCATGTAGTCGAGCTGCTCATGGATGATCCGCTTCGGCAGGCGAAACTCGGGAATGCCGTAAACGAGCACGCCTCCGAGTTCGTGGAGCGCCTCGAAAACACGCACGCGATGCCCGCGCTGCACCAGGTCGCCCGCCGCGCTGAGGCCGGCCGGGCCGCTGCCCACAATCGCCACGTTCTTTCCTGAAGGGGCCGCGGAGGGGACGTGGCGGATGCCCATGCGCTGTTCGTAATCGGCCACAAACCTCTCGAGGTAGCCGATGCCCAGCGACTCGCCCCTCTTGTGAAGCTTGCAGGCGGACTCGCAATGATCTTCCTGCGGGCACACGCGCCCGGTAATGCCGGGCAGGACGTTGTCCTCCCGGATGACGGCCGCCGCGCCGGTGAAGTCGCCGGCCACGATGCGCTGGACGAACTCGCGCACATGAACCCCAACCGGGCAGTTGTCCATGCAAGTGGGCTTGGCGCATTCCAGGCAGCGCCGGGCCTCCTGCTGCGCCAGTTCCTCGGAATAGCCCAGGTTCACCTCGTGAAAATTCAGAATGCGCATTTCCGCCGGCTGTTCGGGCATGTGCTGGCGGGGGAGCTTGACGCGCTCCTTGAGCGAGAAGGGATTCACGGATTCCGGCTGGGCGCCTTTCATGTTGCGGTCTCCTCCACCGCGCAGGGCTCGCCGCGCACACTGCCGATCTGGGCTTCCGGATCGCGTTCAAATTCCGCCAATGCCTCCCGCTCGGCGCCCCGGTACATGGAATTGCGCTGGATGAGGACGTCGAAATCCACTTTATGCGCGTCGAATTCAGGACCATCCACGCATGCAAACTGACTGCGCCCGTCCACCAGCACACGGCAGCCTCCGCACATCCCCGTTCCATCGATCATGATGGGGTTCAGACTGACCACCGTGCGAATCCCGGGAGCGCGCGTCACATCGGACACGGCCTTCATCATGGGGATGGGGCCCACGGCCAGCACCAGGTCGAAGTGAGTTCCCTGCACGATCAGGCGGCGCAGCACATCGATGACCAGCCCGTGTTCGCCGTAAGTTCCATCATCGGTCGTCACGTACACGGCATCACTTACGCCGCGCAGCTCTTTCTCCAGGATCACCAGCTCCCGCGTCCTTGCGCCGATGATGGAGATCACTCGATTGCCCGCGCGCGCCAGGGCTGCGGCCGTTGGGTAGGCCATGGCGGAGCCCACTCCCCCACCCACCACCGCCACCGTGCCGAAATTTTCAATCTCAGAGGGTTTGCCCAGCGGTCCCACCACATCCAGAATTGCATCGCCGGCCTCGAGCGCGTTCAGCATTCTTGTTGTTTTTCCCACGGACTGAACCACGATGCTGATCGTCCCCAGTTCGGGGTCGGAATTCTCGATTGTCAGCGGGATACGCTCGCCATGCTCATAGAGCCGCAGGATGACGAATTGACCGGGCTGCTGCTTGCGGGCGATCCGGGGAGCCTTAATGATAATGCGGCGGATGCCGGGAGCTATGAATCCGGCGTGAAGGATAGGGAACACACGCGTCTCCAATGTCTTACGCGATGAGTCTGGCTTGTGGCGCGGCAGGCGACCGTGACAGCGGTCACAAGTCTGCGTCGCTCAGGTCACAGCAGCGCAGTCCTGGGAAACGAGCCCCTGGAGGCAAAGGTCTCTTCCGAGTTATAGCGGACGGAGGTTCTGTTGCACGTGCATTCCCCGGGAGCGGCACTCCTCGAGCACGCGCTTGCCGGCGAGTGCGCGCTCCACGGGCACGGCGCCCTTTGGAATCTCTCCGCGCGCCGCGGCAATGGCCATGATGGCGGCGTGCCACCCCGTGGTCCGCTCCATGGCCGTAAATCCTGTCGCGTCATCGTAGTAATCGAACACGTCCACGACGGCTTCCACGTCGCGGCCCTTCGATTCCCCCAATGCTTTGCCGCGCAGGATGCACACATCCTTCTCGCCGGGACGCGGGCGGAGCTGCCGGTCCAGAAGTTCGCGCAGCATGTCTCGAGGACGGGCCTGCATCCCGGTGCCGGTTTGCACCATCTGTTCACCGAACAGGCCGGCATCGCGGAGTGCCTTCCACTGGGCGCAGTGGCCAGGATAACGCAGCGTTTTGTTCTGATACGTTCGCAGCCGGCCGAAAAATGTCCGCGGTGCAGACGAGGTGCCGCCCGCCGTCGTGAACGCCTCCAACCGGCCCAGCGGGGCAGGGAAGTCTACATGCTCCAGCTCTTCGAAGCAGGGAACTTCAATCAGTTTCCCTTCGCGCAGAAACTCCGTGGTGCCGCAATACTCATTCACCAGGCCCTCGAAATGAAAGGTCAGAATGTAATTCCATGGCGGCTGCGGTTGCTGGGGCAGGCCGCCGTCCCACAGGTAGACGTCGCGCGGCCGTTCCACCAGTTCCATCGCGGCCATGCAAATCGATGTGCCCAGTCCCGGCACCATGCCGCAGTCGGGAACGATGGAGACTCCCGCCTCCCGGGCCGCCGCGTCGAGTGCCAATTCCTCGAACACGATGGAGGTTTTTCCGCCCAAGTCGGTGAGCGAGGTTCCGGCTGCGATGGCCGCCCGGACAATGCCGAGGTTGAAGTGGTAGGGAACGGCGCTCACGCACGCCGAAATTCCGCGAAGCGCGCGGCGCACGGCTGCCTCATCGCGCACGTCGAGGGCCGCAGCAGAGGCCAAATCCTCGCCGACCAGGTCATTGACGCGTCCGGCGGCGCGCTGCGCCTGCACCGGGTCCAGGTCTGCGATCACCACCTGGTTCGCGTCGCCGCGGCGCGCCAGATCGTATGCCGCGGCGGTTCCCTGCCGGCCGGCACCGAGCACTACATAGTCAAACGCCATGGAGAACGATCTCCTGCTGATCTCCCGCGGTTCGTCGCCGGGTCCACGCGCGATCCGCGGGAGGGCGGCGCGATTCTCTCACGAAAGAACAATCGGCCGTGCTCGACGACAAGAATAGCCCTGCATCGCAAGGCGAACGGCCTATGCGTTCAATGATTATGAAAAAATTAATTTGGAGTGCGGACTGCCGGAGGAAGCTGCTACGCAGGGTACTTACGTGGAATCTGAAGCATTGGTAGAACTATCGCGGAACTGTACGTGCGGGGAGCAAGTAAAAAGGCCCGCCCCGGGCGGGACGGGCCTTCAGAGGGGAAACCGGTCCTGGAGCCAATGCGCGGAGGCCCAGAACTTTTCCTCGAGCGGAAGTGTAGGAGAGCGCAGGGGTTTGAGTCAAGAGACAAATCTGCGGAAAACAGGCAACTTTAAGTAATTTGTAATCAATGATTTGCGCTAATCATCCCCGGCCACACGCCCCGAAGAAGGGGTTCCAGTACCGCCGCTCGCCCCGCCGACTGTCAGAAAGTCCTTTGCTTCTATAGGCTTACTGGCCAACCCGAGTTGGAGAACTTCGACATCCCTGTCCCGGTCGAACACCTTACCCGGCGCCAGCTTCTTCACCACGATGCGCGCCACCGCGAACACCAAGCCGGCGACAAAGGCATAGAGGACCATCAGGCAGGTGGCAATCAGAACATTCACAAGCATGACCATGAAGGGAGGTTCTTTGGCCTCCCAGCCCGGCTCGTTCCAGGTGACCGAGGTCTCATAATCAATGCGATCGAGAAGCGCGCGCGCGGCATTCGCGTCGTGAGCTCCCGCCACCAGGGCGACCATCAATCCCCGTCGCTCGGCGTAGACCAGAGGAGTTCCCGGTGCTGGAGTCTGCGCACTCGCAGAATTTTCACCCGCCTTTCCGGCGTGCTTCACACCGAATCTGGTCTCAAGCTCTTGCAGCTCCAGACGCGCGAGCTGAGGCGTCGGGTAAATCGCCAGCAACAATGTCAGGGAATCGCCGCCCGTGTGGTATCGCGCGGATTCCGCCTCGACGCCCCGGGCAAATCCCAGCCAATCGCCTGAGGCAAATGGAAATTCCCGTGCCAGCGCCGTAGGACCGGGCAGGTAGTGGTCCGAAGTCCGTTCCAGGCCTTGGCCCGGCAGATACTGCCAGAGCGTCGGATAAACGCCCCGGGGCCCCTGTTCCTGAAGCAGGGTCACGAGAGTCTTCAGTTCGGAAAGGGAAGCGCCCCCCGGCGCGGACAAGTCAAGCAGCATCCCCCCCACGGCGGCGAGGATGCGGTCCCGGCCTACCGCCGACTTTTCCGTGAGGTCCGATGCGGACATGTCCGGCGTGCGCAGGAAGGTGTATGCCGCGTACGTTCCGGCAGCATCCCGGAAGCGGTACAGCTTCACTTCCATCGGCGCCGAGCCCGGGCGTTCATACCTGCCCGTTTCCGCGCTGACCAGCCCTGATTCCACCAGGATTGCAAAATTATCGTGGAGAATTCCGGCAAGGACCGCACCGGACAGGTCCCGGGGCGCGACGAGATTCCAGCCGCCGAATTTTTTCGGCAGGATGGGCGCCCGTTCCTCGGCCCGGTCGGCCGTGGGCGCGAGCAATGCGCCCAGGAGCAGCAGCGCGAAGGCAATCGAGGGGCGCACGTGCATATTGGACACTATGAGTGTACGCCGGGTTCCCGGCCGGCCCAAGCTCGCCCCGCCAGACGGCCGGCTCTAGCGTTCGCGTTCGGCAGTTGGGGGATGAGGAGGAGTGAGCAGGGCGGCCGTGTGCGGGCCGCTGCCCAGATTGTCCAGATAGTGTGTGATTCCGGCCAGCAGCCCTTCCGCCACGCGCTGCCGTTGCTCGCCCTTCTTCAGAGCCGCTTCGTCTGCGGGATTGCTGATGAAGCCGATCTCGCTGAGGATTGAAGGCATGTTGGCGCCCAGGAGCACCACAAAGGGAGCGCGCTTTACCCCGCGATTTCGCTGCTGACGGCTCACGCGCTGCATGCGCTTGGTGAGTCCAGTTTGTACTTCGGTGGCCAGCTCGCGCGACTCATCAATCTTTTCGTTCCTCGCAATCTTTTCCACCAGCGACTGCAGGTCGTGGATCGATGCTTGCGCGAGCGCGTTCTCACGCGCGGCCACCCGGCGGGCTTCCTCCGAATCCGTCAGATTCAGGTAGAAGGTCTCGATCCCCCGCGCGGCCGGATCCTCCGAAGAGTTTGCGTGAATCGAAATGAACAGATCGGCCTTGGCCTGGTTGGCAATCGCGGTGCGCTCCTCGAGCGGCACAAAGGTGTCGTCCGTGCGCGTGTACACCACCTGGGCGCCCAGTTTTTGCTCGATCAGCTTCCCCAGCCGCATCGCAACGTCCAGCACCAGATCTTTCTCTTCCAGCCCGGTGGGGCCGATGGTGCCCGTGTCGTGCCCCCCATGTCCGGGATCGATCACGATCTTGCCGATTTTCAGGCCCAGCACCCGCGTCAGCGAGCGCTCGCCGCGGTGCGTCGGCTGCGGAATGGACGGCTCTTCCGCTGCGCCTTCCCCAGAGGTTTTTGCCGAGCCGCTATGGTCTTCCCGGGAAGCGGCAGTTCCGCCGTCCTCGCCATCCGGCGTCGAATCGTTCGCCGCCACTTCCGTCTTGTTGGACTCGTCTTGCTTCCCGGTTTTCGCCGCACTCTTGCCGTGTGCGGACTTGGTGTTTGCTTTATCCGCAGGGCCCGGGGTCTTGGCAGCCAGTTGTTTTCCCGTCTCCGGTTCCGTACCTTTCGAGCCGCCCTTCGTATCCGGCGCGGAGGAATTCTTGGCCGTTTGCGTCGCCGGCTTCTCGGAAGTTCCCGGAGACGGCGCGGCCTTCGCCGTGGTGGTATCACCGTAGACGTCCACCACCAGCCGGTAGGGGTCCTTCAGCAGGAACACCGAGTATTCCTTCACCTTTTCGACTTCCAGCACCACACGCACCACGCCCGTCTGGTTCTGCGCCACGCGAACCGCTTTCAGAAACCCGTTCTGGACGTCCAGTGTCTTTCCGGCCAGCGCGGAGCTGAGCCGGGCCGTATAGAGGTCAAAGTAGATGCGGTCGGGGTTGGCAATGCGAGCCGCCTGGTATTTCACCTCGTCCTCGAGCGAAATCACCACGCGGGTGTAGTTCTCGGCGTTCCATTCGCGGATGCCCGTCACCAGCGGCACCCGCCGGTCGCGCGCCCGCTCCTCCGCTTCTGCGTTTGCCGCCGGAGCGCCCGTGCCTCGCGCGGCCGCCCGCTCGCGATCTGCCGCAATGCTTTTGAGCGCGTCCTGAGCAGCAGCGGCCTTCTGCGAGTGCGGATATTTGGCCAGAAACTGGTTGAAGGATTTTTCGGCTTCGTCCGGCTGGTCCAGGTCCTCCTGCTGGATCTTTGCGATGGTGAACATCGCATCGGAACGGTAGCGCGTGGTGGGATACTCCCGCAGCAGGGCCTGATAGGTGTCAATCGCCTTCTGGAAAAAGGAATCGTCGAACGCCCGGCCCATTTCCTGATACAACTCCGCGATGGCCACCAGCGCCGTCTGTGCTTCCGAGGTCGCCGGAGCCGCATGCACCACGCGGCGGTATTCCAGCAGCACGCCGTCGTATTCGTGCTTCGTGCGTTCCTTTTGCGGCTGGCCTTCCAGGTCGGATCGGGATCTATCCGCACGGGCCAGATCGGCTTTCGCCTCGGCCCGTTTCGACACGGCGGCAGACTGTGCCACGGCACGCGGGGCGCCGGCCGTCAAGGCCGCCAGGATTCCCGCGAGGATTGCAGCTCCGAGCCTTTGTCTCCCCCTCATTCGTTCGTGAAGACCACTTTTCCGTCCGCGCTCACTTCCCGGCGAATCGTGCGCGGAGTGGGAATCCAGGCACGCGTGCCCTGGAAATCGGAGTGATAGTAGCGGTCCGTAATGCGCCGCACGTAATCCTGAGTCTCCCGGATGTTAGGCACACCGCCGGCGCGCTGCACTGCACCTTCTCCGGCGTTGTAGGCCGCGAGCGCCTTGTCCAGGTCGCCGTTGTATTTGTCCAGCAGCGCGCGCAGGTAGCGCACGCCCGCGTCGAGGTTCTGCTTGGGGTTATACGCGTCGCGTACGCCCAGTTCCTGCGCTGTGCCGGGCATCAATTGCATCAGCCCCTGCGCGCCCTTGCGGGATGTGGCGGAGGGGTTGTAGCCGGACTCCGCGGCAATCACCGCGCGAATCAGCGCCGGATCCACGTTGTGCTTCTTGGCCATCTCGTCCACGTACTTGTCGATCTCGGCGCGCGACAGCACGCGGTAGCGCGTGTCGTTGTCGCCGTTGGTATCCGCCCGCTCGGCCCGTGCCGCAGCGGCCAGCGCCGAATTGGAATTCGTAATCGAGCCCCGTGTGCGCTTTGCCGGCGCGTTTTCATCCGCGTTGACGAACACAATCTTGCCGTTCGCTTCCACCAGCCTGCGGATTTGCCCCTGGGCGGGTGCCGCTCCACCCAGCAGCATCACCGCCAGCGCCATGGGCAGCGCGCGCACTGCTATCCGCGCGGGCAGACCGGCAGGGCGCGAAGAGCCGCGGCCCGGAACGCCGCCGCTGCCGGGTTGTGTTGCCATGCTCATGGCTCTGGTTGGGATGCAGTTAGAGCGTTTGGAGGAGAGTAATCCTTTGGAAAGGGTGAGACACGTATGCGGCGTGTCTGGAGAATGCATCTCCCGTCAAAAACCTTCCAGCGCTGCGCAAATCATAGCATCTGTTCGATAAGCTCGTATACCCCCCCGATGGCCTTGTCCAGCCCTTTTGTGTCCTTTCCGCCAGCCTCGGCCAAATCGGGCCTTCCACCACCGGATCCCCCCACCTGCTTGGCTACTGCCTGCACGATCTTGCCGGCGTGCAAGCGTGGGATGAGGTCTTTGGTGACGCCGGAAATCAGCGCCACCTTGCCATCGTCGGCCGCACCGAGCACCACGACGGCGGAGCCGAGCTTCTGCCGCAGAGCGTCCACCAGCTGGCGCATCGAATCGCGGTCCGCGCTGGGCACGCGCGCGGAGAGGACGCGAACTTCCTTGACGCTGCGCGCCTGGCCGGCCAGCTCGTCCACCTGAGAGAGTGCCGCCTTACTTTGCTCCTGGCGCAATTTCTTTTGCAGTTCGGCGATCTGGTCGGAGAGTTCGGCCACGCGCGCTTCCACCTGCTCCTCCCCGATGTTCAGCTTTGCCGCAAGATTGCCCACGATGCGCTTCACCGTCTGGTATTCCTCGAGGGCCGGAACGCCGGTGATGGCCTCCACGCGCCGCACGCCTGAGGCGACGGATTGCTCCGCCACCAGCTTGAACACGCCGATGTCGCCGGTGCGCTTGACGTGTGTGCCGCCGCAGAGCTCCTTGCTGTAAAAGCCGCGGGGCGAGTTCTTGTCGGCAATGGTCACGACGCGGACGTTCTGCTCCGGGTAGCGGTCGCCGAAAAAGGCCAGCGCGCCGGAGGCCAGCGCCTCATCGAGCGGCAGAATGTCCGTGGAGATTTCCTGATTCTGGAGGATTTGATCGTTCACCTGCTGCTCGATCTCGCGCAGTTCGGCCGGGTCCACATTGCGGAAATGCGAAAAGTCGAAGCGCAGATGGTCCGGCGCGACGAGCGATCCGGCCTGCTTGACGTGCGTGCCCAGCACGTTGCGCAGCGCCGCGTGCATCAGGTGCGTTGCCGTGTGGTTGCGCTTGATGTGCGCGCGGCGCGCGGCATCCGCGACGGTGGCGATGCGGTCCCCTACGGCCAGATTTTCCTTCGCGACGATCTTATGCGCGATGAGGCCCGCGACGGGATAGTACGCGCCGGTCACTTCCGCAAGTTCCTGCGATTCGCTGTTGTCGTAGAAGCGGCCGAGGTCCGCCACCTGGCCGCCGGATTCGGCGTAGATGGAGGTGCGGTCGAGCACCACTTCCGCCTCTTCGCCCGGCTTTACCGCATCGGCCGGACCGGATTTCGCGATGATGGCTTCAATGCGGCAGTCGCGCGCCGCCGATTCGAAATAAAAATCGGGCTCGGTCTTGAACGCCGCGGCAATTTTTGTGTAGATGGGGCTGGCGACTTCCTTGTGCGCGCCCTTCCAGGACGCTTTCGCCCGCGTCCGCTGCTCCTCCATCGCGCGGTC
>DATKNR010000083.1:0-16672 GCA_035541255.1 Patescibacteria group bacterium
GCCACCGTCGTCTCGATCTTTGCCCACGCCGCCCGCATCCGCGTGAACATCGAAATCAGTTCCTGCAGCGTTTCCACGGAGCAGCCTACGCCCGCCTGGGTCAGCATCGCCCGCGCCACATTATAAAAACTGTTGAGATTCCGCGCCGGCGCTCCCCCGCGCTCGAAATCCAGCACGCCCTGCAGCTCCGCAATGATTGTCAATGCGTGATTCAGCGCATAAACGCGCCTTTCCACCTGCCCGGCCTCCAGGGCCAATATTCCCTGGCGCAAATCGCGCAGGATGCGGTCGTACAGTGCCACCACCTGGCCGACCGCCGACGCGCTCGAGGCGCTGGATTGTTGGTATGCGAATGCCGAGTCCCGTGTGTTCATGACAACCCCGATATTTGCTGGCTGATTTGGCTTTCCAGCAGCGGAAGTTCCTGCAAAGTCGTGTTCACCTGCGAATAGACCGCCGTGAGATTCTGCTGCTGCACCGCAAGCGACGCCTGCAGGTCCGAGATCTGCGACGTCAATCCTTGCGACATGTTCGTGATGCTCTGCGCGTCAATCGAGAGCAGCCCCGTCCCCGGCGAATTCACGTTCGAAAGCACCGTCGAAAGGTTCTGCGCGAAGCCCGTGGTCGCGTTTTGCAGGAAATTCTGCACCCCCGAATAATTGCTCTGGAGCGCGGACGACAGCGCCGCATTGTCCACCGTCAGCGTCCCGTCGTCGTTCATGTTGATGCCCAGGCTCGCCAGGTTCACGATGCCGCCGTTGCCGCTGGACGAATAGGAAATCGCTCCCAGCAGTTGGCTCTGCACATCGCGCAGCGTGTTGTCCGCCTCCAGCGGTCCCCCGCCGCTCCCGTCGCCGGCCACGTTGAACTGCGAATTGATGTCGCCAATCACGGTGTTGTACGCGCTCACAAAGGTATTGATCGCCGAAGTGATTTGCGTGGTATCCGGACTCACGTTCAGCGCCACCGGCGTGTTCGGCGATGCCGAGCCCAGGTTTAGCGTCACCCCCGGAATCACGTTGCTCACCGTGTTGCTGGCGCTGCTGATCGGCACGCCATCCACCGTCAGCGACGCATTCGCCCCGGTCACCCCGGTGTTGAAACCCAAACTCGTGGTGTTTCCCGAAATTGCGATCTGCCCCGCCGTCCCGGACGTGCTGCTCACCAGCGCCAGCCGGTATCCGTTCGAATCCTGAATCACGCTCGCGGTGACACCCGCGTTCTGGTTGTTGATGCTGGCCGCCAGCTGGCTCAGCGTGTTGTTGGTTGAATTCACCGTCACCGTGACCGGGGTGTTCGAGCCCACCTGAATCTGAAACGTTCCCGGCGTAATCGTCGTGCTGCTGCTTGCCAGCGGATTCGTATAGAACGAAGAGGTTGTCGCCAGCGAATTGACCGTGATGCTGTGGTTTCCCGCCGCCGCCGAATTCGTGGCCGTCGCGCTCAACACCGCCGAATTCGAAGAGGTTGCCGTCTCCGAGCTCAACACCCCCAGCGGATCGCTCAGCGCAAACACCGCGTTGTCCAGGCTGTTCAGGTCCGTGCTGATGGTGGAGAGTTCCGTGGTCTGCGAGTTCAGGCTGGTCTGCTGGGTTTGCAGCGCCGTGATATTTGCCTGCTGGTTGGCCAATGCGAATTGCACGAACTGCTGCACGTTGATGCCGGTCCCGAATCCCGACGTGCCGCTCGAACTCGACGTGGAATCGGCCAGCGATCCCGTAAGCGAGGAAATGGAATTGGTCGTGGACATGAATCGAACTCCTTACGCCTTCACCTTCACGTGCGTGCCGCCCTTGGCTCCCTCTTGTTTCAGGTAATCCGAGATTCCCTGGTCGACATCGCGCACTGCCTTCGCCGGTACTTCCATGATCTCTTCGCCGGACTTCGCGTCCGCTACCACGTAATAAATCCGGCCGTTGGAGTCCCGCCGGAACGTCACATCCGTTTCCCGCTGCGCCGGTGTCACGATGGCGGTCTCCGCCGGTTGCGAGGTGCTTTCCACCGTGCTTTCCGTCGTGGAGGTCGTCGACGTCTTCTGGTTGCTCGCCTGGCTGTTGGTCGTGCTCTGCGGTTCCACCGTCGCCCCCGGTATCTGGTCCGTCGAAATTCTCATCTCGGCCTCCTTCAGCGGCTTCGGGCGGAACTCCCGGAGGAATTCCGCCCGCCGCTTGCCCTGCTGTTAGTTCCGAATTACTGGAGCAGCTTCAGGATGCTTTGCTGCGCCGAGTTTGCCTGCGCCAGCGCCGAGATGCCGGACTGGTTCAGGATCGAGAATTCGGAGAGGTTGGTCACCTGCTGCGGGATGTTCGCCGCGGTGATCTGGTCTTGGGCTGCCGTCAGGTTCTGCACCTGCGAGTTGATAACGTTTACGGCGGACTGCAACCGGTTGATGCCCGCGCCGATCGTGCCGCGCAAGCCGGCCACGTTTGAGATCGCGCTGTTGATGTCGTTCAGCGCGGTCGTCGCGGTCCCGGACGAGGACAGATCGTCGCTGGAGAGGTTGACGGTCGTACCGTTGTAGCCGATGCCGGTGGAGGCCAGCGTGCCGACGGTCACCGAGATCGTGCTGTTTGCCGCCGTCGAGCTCGCGTCCGACAGGAAGATGTTCGTGGCGTTCGAGGTGAACACCGACGTGCCGTTGAACGTCGTGCTGCTGCCGATGCGGTCGATTTCTGCCTTGATCTGCGTGAACTCGGCGTTGATCGCGGTGCGCTGTGCGTCGCTCACCGTGCCGTTGGCCGATTCGGTCGCCAGCGTGACTGCGCGGTTAAGCAGGGTGGTCACCTGGGCGAGCGCGCCGTCGGAAACCTGCAGCGCGCCCACGCCGTCGTTGGCGTTGCTCGCCGACTGGTTCAATGCCGTCACGTTCGCCTGCAACCCGTTCGCGATGGCCAATCCCGCCGCGTCGTCCGCGCCGCTGTTGATGCGCGAACCCGAGGAGAGCTGGAACAGCGTCTTCTGCAGGTTGGTTTGGGTGACGTTCAACTCGTTCTGGGCCTCGAGGGCCGAGACGTTATTCAAAAGACTGATTGCCATGGTAAGGCTCCTTTCGTTGCTTTTCTTCCGCTTGGCGTCCGAGGAGCCTTGGTGCGCGGGCTTGAATTCATTCTGCCCAGGTGGCTCGCACGTCGCTACGGATCAGCCAACGTACTCACCCTGTATATCGGCTCTCTAACGAAAGGCTTTACCTCCTGTATGTCACTTAAAAGAGGCGGTTTGTTCGGTCGGGCTGCCGGAGGCTTGAAAAACCTCGTCCAGTGCCCGCACCAGTTCCGGCTTTTGCGGGTACGCCAGTAACCCCCGCTCCAGCGCTCGGCTGGCTTTCGGCCAGTTGTGCACCTGCGCCCACAGGCTCGCGCACCTTAAGTAGTCCCCGGGCAGCAGCCCCTTCACCATGCTTAGCTTTTCTTCCGCCGCCGCCGCCGCGTCCTCAATCCGATTTAGAAAGACCAGCGCCAGAATCTGCGCTTCGTGCAGTTCCGCCGTTTGTGGCGCCGCGCACAGTGCATTCCGCAGCCGCGTCAGCCCTTTCTCCGTCTTTCCCGTGCGAACGGTTGCCAGGCACAGCTTGGCCAGCACCCCTCCGCTTCCGTCCCCGCGTTTCAGCGCCGCCTCGTAGCTCGACCGCGCCTCTTCGAACTCCCCGGTGTTGTAAAGCGCGTCGCCCCGCGTTTCGGCCACCAGTGCCGTCCGGTGCCCCGCATGGTCTGCCTGCTTCAGAAAATTCAGCGCATCCTCGAAATAGCCCATGCGGAAAATCGTCAGCCCCAGGAAAAACCACGCCACCCCCGCCGAGGGATTCAGTTCGCAGGCGCGCGTGAACAGCGTTCGCGCCTCCGTCAGATTCTTGTACTGCTCCAGCTCCAGCAGCCCCAGCTCGAAAAATGCCTGCCAGTCCTTGGGAAATTCCTGGATCTTCTTCCTGCCCATCTCGCGGTAGAGTTCGTTCTTCCGCGCCTTGGTCGCTTCGTCCACCGCGAATCCGAAATGGTGGATCACGAAATTCGCGCGCCCCAGCATCCCGTGGATTTCCTTGATGCGCGGTCCCACGCTCTCGTGTACCCGCCCCACGAAATAAATCTCCGGCTTCCGCCGGAACAACCGCACGTTCTGGTGCTCCACAAACGCGGGATACGCCGCCGCCGTGGCCAGCAGGGCATCGTTGGGCTTCGGCGCCTGGTCCCAGATACGCTCGCTGGTGTTGGTCACGTAGTTGCGAATCGGCACTTGGTAGCCGCTGGCGTTCTTGTTTTGCAGCAGCGCGGGAAGCGAAGCCGCCGCCGTGGCGTCCAGTTGCTCGTCCGCATCCAGCGAAAGAATCCATTCGCCGTGCGCTTCCGCCAGCGCGCGGTTGCGCGCCTCGGCGAAATCGTTGTTCCACGGAATGCGCACCACCCGCGCGCCAAATTGCTCGGCGATGGCCATGCTCCGGTCCGTCGACCCCGTGTCCGCGATCACGATTTCCGGCGAAAGCGGCTTTACGCTTGCCAGGCAGCCGGGCAGGAACGTCTCGGCGTCGCGCACGATCATGGATACGGTCAGAGTGCTCATCGTACCGTCGGTTCGGCCATCGGTCGGCCCGCGCCTCTTCCGGCGCCTTCCCGTGGGTCGGCGTGCGCGGCGCCGGCCCGCAGAAAGCTCTCGAACAATGTGGTCCAGTAAACCATCGGCACCAGCGTCGCCACCTGGCCCAGCAGTTGCCGCAGGTCCGCATCCGTCAGCAGTTTCTTCCGGCCCAGCTCGAATAAATCCAGTTCATCGAGCGCCCGCAGCCCTTTCACCGCGGAATCCACCGCCTCTCGCTTGTCGCTCACCTCCCGCTCCATCCGCGCGTAATCTTCCGCGGTCAATTTTCCGAACGGCGTTTTCCCTCCCTGCACCAGTTGCGGGTGCTTCTCGAAGAGCGTCACGTGCACCGGTCCGTAGGTTTGCGCGCGCCGCAGCAGCTCTTCCGTCGTGATTTTCGGATGCTCGTGCCACGCTTGCGCCACCGGGTGATACTTCACCCGGTAGCCTTTGGCCGCCAGCCGCAGCCCCAGGTCCGTATCCTCGCCCACCCGAAAAACCGGATCGAATGAACCCGCGTCCAATACTGCCTGTCGCGCCACGCTCAGGTTGCAGGTCACGAAGAATGCGGCGTCGCACAATTGCCCCGGCCGCAGCGCGTTTTGCGGGAAAAAGAACGTCGAACGCTGCAGCCACAGCGAAAGTGCGTGCCGGTTGCACTCTTCTGTCGGTAGAAACGATCCCAGGATCGCCCACTTCTCACGGGGGTTCCTCAGGTGTACGGCCAGGTGTTCTGCCAGCATCGTCCCTGCCGCCACCGTGTCGTCGTTCACGAACAGCAGGTATTTTCCACGCGCGGCGGCCACGCCCGCTCTCCGCGCCGCTCCCGCTCCCGCATTTTCCTGCCGCAGGTAGCGCAATTCTCCGAAAGGAAACGCCCGCGCGCGGCAGAATGCTTCCGTTCCGTCCGTCGAACCGTCATCAACGACGATCACCTCGTAGTTTTCCGCCGGCAGCGTCTGCAACGAAAGCGCCGTCAGGCAAAGCTGCAGCGTTGCCCTGCGGTTGTAAGTCGGCACGACCACCGACACCTGCGGATTCTTCTCCGCCGCCTTCGGCAGTGCTTTTGCCCCGGCGTTCGACAAGCTCTTGATCGCTTCACCCGCCTTCTTCGCCAGCCGCTGCGCTTCCGCCTGGCAGCGCGCCGCGCCCTTCGCATTTCCCAGCTTTGTGTAGCACTCCGCCATCTCTTCCAGCAGCCGGACGTGCAGGACGCTCGCGGGCAGCTCTCCCCGCAGCGTCAGGAAAATGTGCCGGAACTGCGCCAGCGCCTCCGCCGGTTTTCCTTCCGCCAGCCGCGCGTGCCCCAGTTGCCAGTAGCCCAGCGTGCGCAGTTCGGGGCGATACCGTGCCGGCCGCTGCGTCAGCGCTTCCGGCACCGCGTCTTCCACTTCGCGGTACGACCACGCGTGCCCGGCATCGAACGCTTTCCGCGGCAGTGTCTTCGCCGTCGCCAGAATGTGCCGCAGCTGCTTGCGCAGGTTCTCGACGTTGAAGGTGCTCTCGATGTACGCGCGTCCCTGCGTGCTCAGTTTGTTCCACAGCGCTTCGTCGCCATGCAGGCGCAAAATCGCCGCCGCGAACGCCTCGGGCGTGTCCGCGATCAACGCGTGTTGTTCGCTCGCCAGTTGCAGCCCCTCCGCGCCGATCGTCGTGGTCACCAGCGGGATGCCGTGCGCCAGCGAAATCATGTTTTTCGTGATCAACCCGGTCCCGAACCGCATCGGGCCCACGAACACCCGCCGTTTCGCAAATGCCGCTCCCAGATCGTCGACTTTTCCCAGCAGCTCGACGTTCTTTCCCGGTGGGCACAGCTCCGGCGTCAACCCGAATCCTGCCACGTACATCTTCAGGTTCGGCTCTTGCGCTTGCACCAGCGGCAAGACTTCCTTCACCAGCCAGTGCAGCGCGTCGCGGTTCGCCAGGTTCTCAAAATTTCCCAGGAACAGCACGCCTTCCCGCGCCGCGAACCCCGGCCCCTTCTTCCCGGCTTCCGCGATGGTGGAAAGATGTTCCGTCCGCAAGTTCGGCAACAACGAGCGGTAGTGCCGATGGTCCACCTCGCTCACGTACAGCACCAGATCCGCCGCGGTGTACACCTCCGTCTCGCGCTGCTCCATTGCCTCGCCGCGTTCCAGGTCGGAGAGTAGTCCGCTGAGTTGGTACGCCCGGCGTTCCCGCTCGCCGTGGCGATCTTCGGACAGCACGATCACGCACGTCTCCGGCGACCAGTGCCGGATTTCGTCCAGATAATGTTCCGCCACCGGAATCGCGTTCCAATACCAGTGGCAAAGGATCGCTGCGTCGAACTTCTCCTTTTCCAGCAGTTCGCGCAGACTCCACGGCGTTGGCGCGTCCTCGCCCACGTGTTTCAGATGATCGGGATCCCCGGCGATCACTTTCACGCCCAGGTTCTCCAGCACGGGCGCGTACCTCTCGGAGTTCCGGTCTTGCCGCGCCAGAAACGTCACCTCATGTCCCAGGTAGCGCAGTTCGCGCGTCAATTCGAAGATGCGCAAATCCGCGCCGCTGCAGTCGTAGTGCGGCAGAATCTCGTGCGCCAGCAATATTTTCTGTTTTCCGGATACGGAAATCGGCGCCGCGATCAAAGCCGCTTGCTCGTCGCGTTTCTCGCCGTCGTCTTGCCGCAACCGCCGCGCGTTCTGGATTCCGTGCTTCGCGTAAAACCTTTCCGGATACCGTTCGCGCACCCCTCCGGCCTTCCGCGCCAGCAGAAACGTCGAATCGCCCCGCTGCGCCAGCGGAAAGCCCTGCCGCGCCAGTTGCAAAAGCGTCTCCGCCTTGGGCGGCCAATAAAAATCGTGCGTGCGCAGCGACACCTTCTCGAATCCGGCGTCCCCCGCCAGCGCCGCCACCTCCGCGGCCGTGTACTCGCGGTTGTGCCGGTCCGTCGTCCTGCCCCCGATCTCGAACTGCCCGTAACAATACGGGCTCTCCGCGCGCAGCGTTTGTTCCACTGCGTGCGCGCTCCCCAGATTCGGAGTCGTCAGCAACAGCAGCCCGTCGGGCTTCAAAATCCGGTTGATCTCCGCCGCCACCCCCATCGGGTCCAGCGTCAAATGTTCCAGAATCTCGCAGCACAGCACCACGTCGAATTCGCCGTCCGCATACGGCCACGGCGTTTCCTGCAAATCGAAATTGTCCACCGCAATCTCGTCCCGGTATTGTCCGTCCCGCGGCTCCAGCACTCGCTTGCTGGCGGCCTCGCCTTCCCACACGTCCGTGCACCGCACTTCCGCGTATCCCTTGCAGTGCACCACCGCGGCCGTCAGGTGGTGAAACGCCGCGCCGAGTTCCAGCACGCGCTGATTTGGTTTTGCATCGGGCAACGCCTGCAGCGTCGCTACGTACCGCCGGATGTGCGTCTCGAAATACGACCGCTCATTTTCATCCTCGGAAACGTATTGCCGCAGAAACGCTTCGAGCAGTGCCGCGTCCGTGCCCCGGGATTCCTCCGCTCCCCGCGCCGAAAGGATTTTCAGCTTCACCTTTGTTTGTTGTTCGGGACTCATCGCCGGGAAGCCGCGCTCCAGAAATGCGGGCGCTTCCCACGTCCGGCCCTGCGCCAGCAACAGCGCTCCCAGGTTCGCCGCCGCCTGCGCTTCCTGCGGGTTTTTCTGCAGCGCGATGCGGTAACCCGCTTCCGCTTCCCCCGCTTCTCCCCGCCGGAACTGAATCGTTGCCCAGTCGCTCCACAACTCCGCCGATTCGCCCTCGCTCAGCGCCTGCCGCATCAGCGCCAGCGCCTCGTCGAATTTCCCGGCTTCGTACAGGCACAGCGCCAGCGCGTGCGCCTCCCCCGGGTTCACGCCGCACCTCCGCCGTTCCGACCCGCGCGCTTCCCCACAAAGCGCAGCACCCCCGTCAGGATCCGCCCGGCGATCGCGTCGCAGGCCGCTTCCAGCAGTTCCGGCTGCTTCGCCGCGATCTCCTGCAATTGCCGGCTCGCATGTACGTAGAGTTGCGCGATCTTCGTCATGCGCTTCTTCATGCGCTGCCCCAGCTCCGGCCGCAGGTCCGGCCAAAGGTCCTGCTTCAGTTGAATGCACATTTCGTTGATGGCGTTCGCGTACCACAGTACGTGGTCCGGCGTCGGGTACTTGTCCACTCGCTCCAGAGGTACCCCTTGCCGGCGAAACACGTTGCGGTAATACTTTTCCTCCCGCCAGTAGCCCACTCCGTACAGGTTTTCCGTTAGGTGTTTTCTCTGGCAGAAATATTCGATGGCCTGCGCGCGCGAAAGCATCGTGATGCCTGGCAGTCGGTAGTGGTGGTCCGCCACCAACTGATCCGGCGAAAATTTGTTCCCCACTTGCACGTAAATCGCACCGCCCGGCCGCAGCATCTGGCACAGGTGGCGGATCGTCGTGCGCGGGTCCGGCACGTGTTCGATCACGTCCTGCGCCAGAATCACGTCAAACATCCCCAACTTCTCCGGCGCCTCGGGACGGCATACGTCCAGTTCCATGATCTTTGCTTGGTATCCCAACGAATCCAGTCGTTTCGGTGACCACTCCAGCCGGTACTGGTCCACCTCGATCCCCGTCAAGCTCCGCGCGCCCGCTTCCTTCATCACAATCAGCAGTCCCCCGTAGCCGCACCCCACGTCCAGGACGTCTTTCCCCGCGATTTGCGAGCGCTCGTTGATTACCCGCACGATTTCTCGCCCGCGTTGAATTTCCCGGAACATGTAGTCGTGGTACAGCTTCATGTCGATCCCCGTGCCGTGGTAAGTGCTTGTGAGGTGCTCCACAAATGCGGCGGGGAAGTACCGCGGATCGTCCACCGGCGGCAGGCTCGCGGCCGGAGGTTCCGTCTCGGTGGACAATAGCGTTCCGCTGCGGAGTGTCATGGAATCGTCCTTTTCACTTTCCCGGATGGCAAACTGCCGCTGGTTTTCAGCCGCCCGTTCATAGCTCTGGCCCCAGCGCGATCTCTGCCTCCACCATCTCCGCCAGCGCGTGGATGATGAACGTGTGCCCTTCCTGAATCCGCGGTGTCTCGCCGGACGGCACGCATAGGCACAAGTCCACGCATTTCGTCAGCTTCCCGCCCTCCGCGCCCGTCAGCCCGATGGTCTTCACGTGCAGCCCGCCGGCCAGCAGCGCCGCCCGCAAAATATTCGGCGAATTTCCGCTGGTCGAAATGCACAGCAGCACGTCGCCCGCTTGCGCGAACGCCTCCACCTGCCGGGTGAACACGTCTTCGAATCCGTAATCGTTGCCGATGGCCGTCAGCGAAGAAGTATTCACGTTCAGCGCCATGGCCGGCAGCGCCCGCCGCTCGATCCGGTACCTGCCCACGAACTCCGCCGCCAGGTGCTGCGCGTCCGCTGCGCTTCCCCCGTTGCCGATGATCAGCAGCCGGTTGCCCCGCTCCAGCGCCTCGCGGATCGTCTTCGCCGCGCGCGCGATCCCCGCGATCAGCGTGGCGTCGCCCCGCATCGCTTCGTGCACACGAATATTCGTTCCCAGAATTTCCTGCACCAGTGCTTCACCGGTTGCCGTTGCGGCCGTGCCCATTGCGCCTCCAGGTCTGCAGTCCGTGAAATTCGAAACTGAATTCGGTCGGCACTCCCCCAAGTTTCCGCACCGCCGCCGCCACCTTGTGCTTTTTTTCGTATTCGCAGTAGAGCAGCAGGTATCCGCCCCCGCCCGCCCCGGTGATCTTTCCCCCCAGGGCCCCGCTCCGTCGCGCCTCCTCGTACATCTCGTCGATTTGCGCATTGCTGATCTTCGGTGACATCTGCTTCTTGAAGCGCCACGCCTCGTCGAGCTTCGCTCCAAAATCCTCCAGCCGCCGCTGCAGCAGCAGGTTCTTCATCTCCACCGCCAGCGATTTCTGATGCCGCAGCCCCTCCAGCGCCTTTTCCTCGTGGTGTTCGTATCGCCCCATCTGGTCCTCGATGATTCCGTCGCTGGCCCGCGGCTTCCCCGTGTAGCAGAGCAGCAGGTTGTGCTCCAGCTCGTTCGCCGTGTCCCGGTGAATCCGCAGCGGATTCACGATCACGTGATCCGCCGTGAACTCGATGAAGTTGAATCCCCCGAACGCCGCGGCGTATTGGTCTTGCATCCCGCCTTGGATTTGTAGCTCCTTCCGCTCGATCTGGTAGGCCAGTTCCGCCGTCTCGTATTCCGTCAGCGGCAAGCTCTTGAACTCCCGCAATAACCCGATCAGATTCACCATCAGGCTCGACGACGATCCCAGCCCCGATCCCGGCGGCGCGTCCGTCTGCAAAAACAAATCGAATCCCTTGCAATTCGGATCTCCCAGTTTTCGAATCGCCGCCTTGGCCAGGTCCAGCTTTCCGTCGTAAATCAGGTTGGACCGCGTATCGAAATAAAACAGCGCGCCCAGGTCCGCCGATTCGATGTGTATCTGATCGTCCGCCCGCGGCGTCAGCGTGCCCCACGAATAGCGCGTGATCGTCGCGCTCAGCACGCACCCTCCTTCCCGCTCCGGGAAGGGCGCCACGTCCGTGCCGCCCCCGGCGAAACTCAGTCGCAGCGGCGCCTTAGCCCGAATGTGCACCGTCGCATCCATACCTTTCCGGGATGACCTTGCGCGCGCGCTCGTAATCTTCCGGAACGCCGATATCCAGGAAAAATCCCGGGAACCTCTCCGCGAATAACCCGTGCCCCGCCAGCTTCCGAAACACGTCTCGCTCCAGCGACACCGCGGGTGGTGCCGCTGGAATCAGCTCAAACAGCCGCGGCTCCGCCACGCAAATTCCTCCATAAATCCACGCGGTTCCCGCACCGCCTTTGCCGCTCTCCGGCTTCTCCACCCATTCCTTCACTTCGCCATCGGCCACCGTCTGGACATTTCCATAGCGGCTCCCGTCCTGCACCCTAGCGAGCGCCAGCGTCGCGATCGCCTTGGCTCTCCGGTGTGCCGCCAGCAATCGCCCGAAATCCACGTCGAGCAGTGTGTCCCCGTTACAAATAAAGAACGGCCCGCCGCTCAACAAGCTCTGGGCATTCTTGACCGCGCCCCCTGTCCCCAAGGCCTCTTTCTCCTCCGAATACCGCACTCTCATCGCCACCTCTTTTCCTCCACCCACGTGTTCCCGGATGGCCTCGCCCTTGTACCCCGTGCACAAAATCGCTTCCTCCACCCCAAAGCGCCGCAGCAGGCGCAACACGTAGTCCAGAAAAACGCCGTCCCCGATCGGTGCCAGCGCTTTTGGTTTCCCCGGCAACCTCGCTTGCAGCCGCGTTCCCAGCCCGCCGCACAAGATCGCCGCGCGCATCCCCGTTGCAGAAGCCGTCGGAAATTCCTTTTTCACGAGTGTTTCAGAATGGCGCAGCTCCGCGCGCTTCCCCCTATCTCCACGCCCCGTGCCAGTTCGAGACTCTCTTTCCGCTTTGATTTCTTCTCCTCGCTTTATTTCTTCTCGCCGCCCGCCCCTCGCTCAGCACAAAGCACTTCGCCGCCACGAACCGCCCATCGGCTCCCGGCGCATCCAGCCAATTTCGAATCTGCAAGATTGGCTCCAAAAGAAAAATTTAAGATTCGCCTCCCCTGTACTTCTTTCCCGTAATCCTCCGCGCTCCCCCGCCGATAACCCATTGTGGAGACGAACGCGGGCGCACACTTGCGCCGCTCGAGACACGCGATGATCAAGCTCACCCGGCTCAACAACCAACCGCTTATCGTCAACTGCGACCTCATTAAGTCCGTGGAAAATGCCCCGGATACCGTCCTGACGCTGGTCACTGGCGAGAAGATCATCGTCCGCGAGACCACCGAACAAATCCTTGAACGTGTTATCGCGTTTCGCCGTGCGGTCCTCGCGGGTCTCACTCCTCCCGCAACCGATCTCCCGGCTGTCCATTCTTTGGATCCTTCGCGAGCTTCGGCCGAAGGAAAAGAGTCCTGATGCTCATGGATAAAAGCACTCTAATGGGCGTAGGCGTGGCTCTAGGCGGCATCCTTCTCGGCCTGATGCTGGAGGGTGGAAAGATCGCGCAGATCATTCAGCCCACCGCGGCCATGATCGTCTTCGGCGGCACCTTGGGCGCCGTGATGATCCAGTTTCCTTTGCGCGTCATTTCCGCCGCCGGCCTCCGCCTCGGACAGGTCTTCGTGGACAACGCGCAGGACCCCAATATCCTGATCGCCGAAATGGTCGGCTACGCCCAGAAAGCCCGCAAGGAAGGCATCATCTCCCTCGACGCCGAACTCCCCGCCATCAACGACCTCTTCCTCAAGAAAACTCTCATGCTTGCCGTGGACGGCACCGAGCCCCAGGAGATTCGCAAGATCATGACTCTCGAGCTCGACAACCAGAGCGAACACGAAGACCATCTCCCGCAGGTCTTCGAGTCCGCCGGCGGCTTCGCTCCCACCATCGGCATCATCGGCGCCGTTCTCGGCCTCATCCAGGTCATGCAGCATCTCGACGACATCAGCGAAGTCGGCCGCGGCATCGCCGTTGCCTTCGTCGCCACCATCTATGGCGTCGGCTCCGCCAACCTCTTCTTCCTCCCCGTCTCCGGCAAAATCAAAATCCGCATCCGCCAGGAGCAAATCCGCCGCGAAATGATGCTCGAGGGCGTCATCTCCATCCTCGAGGGCATGAACCCCCGAATGCTGGAAACCAAGCTGCAAAGCTTCTTCGCCGAAGCCAATCAGGAAGCCATGAAAGGCTGATCTGCATGAGTCGCCGCAAAAAAGACGAAACGCACGTTTCCCACGAACGCTGGCTGGTCAGCTACGCCGATTTCATCACCCTGCTTTTTGCTTTCTTCGTCGTCCTTTACGCTTCCTCTCAGGTGGATAAGCGCCGCGTCGGCCGCTTGGCCCTCGCCATTCAAGTCGCCTTCCAGGAACTCGGCGTCTTCGAAACCTCCAACACCCACATCCCTCTCAGCGACACCGAAGCCATTCCCTTCTCCAAAGTCCAGGCCGTCGAAAATGTCAGCCGCACCGGCGAGATGGATCGCATCGTCGAGCCCATGAAGGGCATGCTCGCGCCCGCCGCCACTCCCGTCCCGCTGAAGGACATTCAGGCCGAGCTCGAGAAAGCCCTGGCCCCCGAAATCAAAAAACATGTCGTGGATGTGAAACCCCGTAAGGAAGGCTTGGTCGTCAGTCTTCGCGAGATGGGTTTTTACGACAGCGGCGTCGCCACCATGCGGACTTCCTCGTTGCAATCCATCGATCGCCTGGCCTCCGTCATCGTTCCTCGCACTGAAAACCTCCGCATCGAGGGCCACACCGACGACGTCCCGATCCACAATTCCCATTTCTCCTCGAACTGGGAACTCTCCACCGCCCGCGCCACCGAGCTCGTCCGCCTCTTCATCGTCCGCTATCACGTCGAGCCCAATCGTCTTTCGGCCTCCGGCTACGCCGAATTCCATCCCGTGGACGACAACGCCACTCCCGAAGGCCGCGCGCGCAATCGCCGCGTGGACATCGTCATCCTCAATCCGGCCTTGCAGGAGAAATCGCCTTTTGCCACGCCCGCCGCTGCTCCGCAGCCTCCCTCGGCTGCCTCCCAATCTCCCTCGCCCGCCGCGATCCGCGGCCCATCGGCCGGCCCCGCGGCACCGTAATCAATCCGTTGCATGTCCGGCAACGTCAGTTGACATCCTCGTCAGCAGCGGCCACACTCTCACTATCCCCTTCCAGAAATGTGTCTTGAGTGTGCGACGATGCGCCTTCTTGTCGCTGAAGCCGACGCGTCTTTGGCGGAGTTCCTCCAGACCCGGCTCCAGCAGGATCACTTTGCGGTTCAACTCGTTTCCACGGCGGACCATCTCTCAAAGGTGACGGACAAAGTCCCCTTTGACCTGATCCTGCTCGATCTCAATCTCCAGGGCATCGCCGGGGTGGACTATCTCCGCACCCTCCAGGGCCGCTGGCCGGAGGCTCCCGTCGTGCTCCTCTCACCGGCAGCCTCAGTCGAGGACCGTGTCAAAGGTCTCGACGCCGGCGCCGACGACATTGTTACCAAGCCCTTCGCCTGGCTTGAACTTGCCGCCCGCATCCGCGCCGTGCTCCGCCGTCGCAATCGTCCCGCGCGTGAAGTGCTCCAGTTCGAAGACCTCGAGGTGAATCGCGTCTCCCACCAGGTCCGCCGCGCCGGTCAGGCCATCGAACTCAGCCCCAAGGAATACGCACTGCTCGAATTTCTCTTGCGCAATCCCGGCCGCCCCGTCACTCGCGCCGCCATCATCGAAGAAGTCTGGCGCATTCACGGCGACTCCATCACCAATGTCGTGGATGTCTACATCAACTATCTCCGTCGCAAAATCGACGCCGGCGCCGATCGCCCCCTAATCCGCACCGTCCGCGGCGTCGGCTACCAGATCGGCGGCAACCACCGCTCCGCCTAAGCCCGTAGCACAGGCATTCCTGTTTACCCTGGAAGGGCCTGTGTACCCGAGCCAGATCCGAGAATCTCCACTGCACTGGGATCGAATGGCCAGCTGCATCCCCGGAATTCTTTCTCTTCGGCTCACGGGGCACTGGCCACGAGCCATGAAAAAAAAGACGCCCGGATTTCTCCGGGCGCCTTGGGAACAAGTTGGTTGAAAGTTTACTTCATGCCCGATCCGCTGCTCGTGCTCGCGGACTTCGCATTCGGCTCCATGCTCAGGATCCCTTCGGTCGCCGATACCGCCACAACCGATCCGTCGCGGCCCGTGCCCACGACCGGGAAGTAACCCTGCGATAGCTGATCGTCCATCCGCTGCCAGGTCTTTCCTCCGTCGTAGGAAGCAATCAGCCCGCGCTTCTGCAGCGAAACCACCAGCGCGTTGCCCGTTCCCGTCACCGACTGGAACGACAGGTCGCGCACTTCCTGGCGATTCCAGTTCCGCCCGGCATCGCGCGAAGCGTAGAGACCCATGTTCGTGGTGATGAAGATCGTCGTGTCATCCAGCCGGTGCAGTCTCAGGTTGCCGGCCGATGCAAAGGAGAGTTCCTTGCCTTCCCACGTCGCGCCCTTGTCGGCGGAGTGAAGCAGGTTGCGATCGGATACCGCCCAAACCTGGCTGCCATCCGTCGAAAGTTCCACGGACTGCGCCGGCTTCCGCAGCGTCGCGTCCTTGCTCACGGACTTCCACGATGCGCCGGAATCTTTCGAAACCAGCACGCCGTTGGAGGTCGCCGCAAACCACGCATCGTGCCCGAACGTCATGTCGTTCACAAGATACGCGCTCATCGTCGGCACTGCCTTCTTGGCCACCGGTGCCTTCGCCGCCGCGCCCTTCTTGCTCTTGGTCGTGGTTGTCGCCGCCGCTTCCGGCGCATCGGGAACGTAAAGTCCCGCGCGCACCCACTTGTGAGCGGATTCCTCATACTTCATCCACCCACCCGTCGTCAGCGAAGCCCACCAGCCGTTCGGCGAAGCATAAATGTGGCGCGTTTCCGTGCGCCGCAGCCCGCCGCCCAGCGTCGTCCAGTTGATTCCGCCGTCCTTGGTCGCCAGGAACGCATCGTTGTCAAACGTCAGTTCCACCAGCGCGCGCTCCGGATGCTCGCGGTCCATCGCCACATCCGAAATGTGCTGGTGCTGGAAGCCCGCGTTGGCCGAGGCAAACGTCTCGCCGCCATCGCGGCTGATCTGCACGCCCTGGCGTTCCGTTCCGATGATCAGTTTCTTCGGGTCCTTCGGGTCAATGACCAGCGCGTTGATGATCCATTCGGTCGGGGTCAGACGCTTGAAATCCTTGTCGTTGACCGTCTTCCACAAGCCGCTCGTCGTGCCGGCATAGAGAATGTTCTCGTTCGTGGGATCCATGCGGATCAGCTGCGTCCGCCGGAAAACGTTCGGAATGCCCTGGTATTTCACCCACTGCGTGCCGCCGTTTGTGCTGTGGTAGATGCCGGAGCAAGCCACCGCGTGCACGTTCGTGGTGTTCAGCGGGTCCACGATGATGTTCATCACGTCGGAGTCGTCAATCATGCCCTTCACGATCGGGAACCAGTTCTTCCCGCCGTCGCTCGTCTTCCAGGGCAGGTGATACGTGCCTGCATAAATCGTATTGTCGTCGTGCGGATCGAACGCCACGGAGTCGAAGTTCCGCAGGTCCTCATGTCCCGCCGGGGTAATCCGCTCCCAGCTCGCGCC
>DATKNR010000084.1:0-32561 GCA_035541255.1 Patescibacteria group bacterium
GCCGATGCGGATGCCGGGATCGATTTCGATTTCGCCGAGGAACGGCACGCCGAACATCTGGGCCATGCGCTGGCCTTCGCCGTGGCCGAAGACGTCGATGCGGCCCTTGCAGTGCGGGCAGGCGAAATAGCTCATGTTTTCGACCACGCCGAGCACGTCCACATTCACTTGGCGGAACATTTCGATGGCCTTGCGCACGTCCGCAAGGGCCACGACGGAGGGCGTCGTGACGATGACGGCACCGGACACGGCCACGTTCTGGATGAGCGTGAGCTGCACGTCGCCGGTGCCGGGCGGGAGGTCCACAATCAGGTAGTCGAGCTCACCCCACACCACATTTCGCAGAAACTGCGTGACGGCACTGTGCAACATGGGACCGCGCCAGATCATCGGTTTGTCTTCCGGCACGAGCAGACCCATGGAAATGAGTTTCAGTCCGTAGGAGACCACCGGCTGGATGCGGCGTTCGTTTTCCACCAGCGGAGTTTCGCGAGCATTCAGCATCACGGGCACGTTGGGGCCGTAGATATCGGCATCGAGCAGGCCCACCGACGAGCCGAGACGGGAAAGGGCCAGGGCGAGATTGACGGCAGTGGTGGTTTTTCCCACGCCGCCCTTGCCGCTGGCCACGGCAATCAGATTCTTCACGCCCTCGATAGGAGGCCGTGGGGGCATGGCCGGCGAGGCCTGGGCGGGCGCGGCGGGAGTCGAGTTGACTTCAATCACCACCGTGCGAACACCGGGAAGTTTTTCCAGAGTCTCGCGGGAGCGGCGGATGATTTCCTCGCGCTGCGTGAAGCCGGGCGTGGTGAGGGCGAGTTTGATGGAGATGGCGCCGTCGTTCGACTGGACGCCGGCCACCCAGCCGAGCGAGACGATGTCGCGGCGGGTCTGCGCGTCGATGACGTTGCGCAGTGCCTCAATAATCTGGTCGCGCGTGGGCGATGCGGGCATCGTGCACTTCCCTTCCCTGTTGTGCTGGCGAAGCCTCCCGAGGTTTCGGGAGCAGAGCTGCGCCTGCCCTGCCTACCGCAGGCAGGCGCAGGCAGGATGCAGCAACTAGTTTAGAGGCCACGCACGGATTCGGCAAGCGAATGGGAATTCGCCCGACCGGCATTGAAAAGGCCACGGCAAACGTGGGAGAGCAGCCCTTTGCGCCGGGCGGCAAAGAAACGATACAATTTAGTGGAGCATCCAAGAGAGAGCGCACCCGTAGTGAATCCTCGCCATTTCCGGCTGTGGGAGAACTTCCCGGGCGTCCCGGCCGTATGGATACTCAGGGGACAGCGCCGCAGAGTTCGAGGGCCGAAAGGAATCCATGCAGGTTGACCAGATTCTCGACCGTGTGGTCGCCCGGTTCATCGGGTCGAAGCACGAACGCGACATCAAAAAGATCCAGCCGCTCGTGACGGAAATCAACGCGCTCGAGCCGGAAATGAAGTCGCTGTCCGACGAGCAGATGAAGGAGCGGATCGTCGCGCTGCGCCAGCAGGCACAGGAAAAACTGAAGGATGCGGACCCGACGGCGAAGGACTACCGCGACAAGCTGGACGCGGCGCTGGGCACGGTGCTGGTGCGGACGTTTGCCCTGGTGCGCGAGGCCGGACGGCGAAATCTGGGACTGCGCCACTTCGACGTGCAGCTGATCGGCGGAATGGTGCTGCACGAGGGCAAAATCGCAGAGATGAAGACGGGCGAAGGCAAGACGCTCGTGGCCACGCTGCCCGCGGTTCTGAATTCGCTGGCCGGGCGGGGCGTGCACATCGTGACGGTGAACGACTACCTGGCGCGACGCGACGCGGAATGGATGGGTCCGCTCTACCACGCGCTGGGGCTGAAGGTGGGAGTGATCGTGGGCGACATGGCCGACGGCGACCGCGAACTCTCCTACGCCGCGGACGTGACCTACGGCACGAACAACGAGTACGGGTTCGACTACCTGCGCGACAACATGAAGTACGACATTCGCGACTGCGTGCAGCGCGGCCACCAGTTCGCCATCGTGGACGAGGTGGACTCGATCCTGATCGACGAGGCGCGCACACCGCTGATCATTTCGGGACCGGCCGAGGAGTCCACGGACAAGTACTACCGGATCGACAAGCTGATCCCGAAGCTGATCAAGGACATCGATTTCACGGTGGACGAAAAGCACCACGCCGTGACGCTGACCGAAGAGGGCGTGAGCAAGTGCGAGCGGCTGCTGAGCATCCACAACCTGTTCGATCTGGCGCACATCGACACCTTGCACGGAGTGGAGCAAGGCCTTCGCGCGCATCACCTGTACCACAAGGACGTGGAATACGTGGTGAAGGACGGCGAAGTGATCATCGTGGACGAATTCACCGGCCGGCAGATGCCGGGCCGGCGCTGGTCCGACGGGCTGCACCAGGCCGTGGAAGCGAAAGAAGGGGTGAAGATCGAGCGTGAGAACCAGACGCTCGCCACTGTCACCTTCCAGAATTACTTCCGCATGTACAAGAAGCTCTCGGGGATGACCGGGACGGCGGAGACCGAGTCGGCCGAATTCCAAAAGATTTACAACCTGGACGTGGTGGTGATCCCCACGAACAAGCCGCTGCTGCGGCATGAGCACCCCGACGTGGTTTACCGCACCGAAAAGGAAAAATTTGAAGCCGCGGTGAACGGAATTCTCCAGGAAGACAACTCCCACAATTTCGGCATCAAGCAGATTCATGCCACGGGCCAGCCGATCCTGGTGGGCACTGTGTCGATTGAGAAGTCAGAGGAGCTGAGCGCGCTCCTGAAGCGTGCGGGAGTTCCCCACCAGGTGCTGAACGCCAAGCAGCACGAGCGCGAGGCGCACATCATCGCGCAGGCCGGGCGGAAGGGCGCCGTGACCGTGTCAACCAACATGGCCGGGCGCGGGACCGACATCCTGCTGGGCGGAAATCCCGAAGCGCTGACGCGCGACTTCTGCCTGAGAGAGCGACTGGCGCTGCCCTATGCGGCGGCGAGCGCGCTGGTGGGAGAAGGCTCGGAATCCGTCTCGACGATGGTGCTCTTTCAGTCCGAGGGCCGCATTTACCAAGTGCCAAGTGAGACGTGGAAGCCCATCTACGACAGATTTTGGAAGGAATGCCAGCAGGAACACGACGACGTGGTGGGGCTCGGCGGATTGCACGTGCTGGGCACGGAACGGCACGAGGCGCGGCGCATCGACAACCAACTCCGGGGGCGCGCCGGCCGCCAGGGAGATCCGGGCTCGTCGCGGTTCTTCCTGTCGCTGGAAGACGAACTGCTGCGGCTGTTCGGCGGCGAGCGCATCCAGGGCCTGATGTACCGGCTGGGGATGACGGAAGGGGTGCCCATCGAGTCGAAGATGATCTCGAACCGGATCGAGAGCGCGCAGGAGCAACGCGAGGCGCAGTTCTTCGACATGCGCAAGCACCTGCTGGAATACGACGATGTGATGAATAAGCAGCGCGAAACGATCTATGCGATCCGCCGGGCCATCCTGGAGGGAAAAGACCAGAAAGAGTACGTGCTGCAGATTGCGGACGACATCGCCTTCCAGCTGGTGGACACCTACTGCCCGCGCGACCAGCATCCGCAAATGTGGAACACGGTGCAGTTCTCCGCGGAGGTGTTGAACCAGTTCGGAATCGACGTGAAGGCTGCCGGCCTGGAATTCAACACCATGTCGCACGACGAGCTATCCCAGGCGCTGGCGGACAAAGTGACCGCGAGATACGAGGAAAAAGAGAAGCTGTTCGGCGCACCCACGATGAGGCTGCTCGAGCGCCGCATCATCATGGACATCGTGGATACGCAGTGGAAGGACCACCTGCTGTCACTGGACCACCTGAAGGAAGGCATCGGGCTTCGCGGCTACGGGCAGAAGGATCCTCTGGTGGAATTCAAGAAAGAGGGGTTCACCCTGTTTGAGGACATGATGGAACGCATCGACTCCGATTCGGTGCGCTTCCTCTTCCTGATGCAGCCCGCCAAGCCGGAACAGGAAGCGCGGGTGATTGAAGAGCGGCAGCGGCGGCAACAGGCGCAGATCAAATTTTCCTCTGGGCCGGCGCAGCAGGAGGCACCCAAGCCGGTACGCGCCGGAGCAAAAGTCGGCCGGAACGATCCCTGTCCCTGTGGATCCGGCAAGAAATACAAGAAGTGCCACGGAGCCAACGCCGCCTGAGTTCCGCGCGGAACGGACCGGTTCGTTCGGCCATTCACATAGGCCCCTCCTGTTAGATTCCGACATGCTCACCGCAGGGTAGAGGGTGCGTCCAATGCTAAAAGAGGCTGCCGGGTGGAACCGGCGCACCGCCAGTTGCGTATCCATAGCACGAGGGAAAAGGGGGTACAGATGATTGCTCGATCAGGGATTGTCTGGAAGTCTCTGGGAACAGTGTGCCTGGGCGCCGCACTGGCTGCGGCCGCATGGGCCGCGCCGCCGAGCGAGGCGCGAGGCTCGTTTGACCGCACGCTGAAGGTTTCGGAACCCGCGTCGGTGGACGTCCGCACCGGCTCCGGCAACATTCACGTGCGGCGAGGCGATTCCACGAGTGTGGTGATCCACGCGGAAATCCGAGCCGGACATGGGGGTTGGAGTGGAGATTCGGATGCCGACCGGCGCATCCAAGAGATCGAGAAAAACCCGCCGATCGAACAGGATGGCAACAGCATCCGCATCGGCGAGACGCACGACAACGAGCTCTATCACAACATCAGCATTTCCTACGACATTCAGGTTCCGGGGCAAACGCGGCTGGAAGCCCAGACCGGGTCGGGAAATTTCTCCGCCGCCGGCGTGGAGCTGGACATCAATGGCCGAACGGGTTCGGGAAACATCCGGGTGGAGGACACGGCCGGACGGGTAGAACTCTCGGCAGGCTCCGGCGATGTAGAACTGCACAATGCGCGCGGAGGCGGGCGACTGAACTCAGGAAGCGGCAACATCACCGCGGATGGCGTGTCCGGCTCCCTGCGCGCCTCTTCCGGCAGCGGGAATGTGCGGATCGAGCAGAACGGGGCTGGGGATGTGGAGGCTAACTCGGGCTCCGGCAATATCCGTGTGAACGGCATCAAAGGCTCGCTGCGCGGCTCGACCGGCAGCGGCGACATCGAGGCCAGCGGCGAACAGCATGGCGACTGGAACCTGCACACTGGTTCTGGAAACGTGACCGTGCAGCTGCCGAAGGGAGCGGGCTTCGAGCTGGACGCGCATTCCGGTTCCGGCAGCATCCAGACGGATCGCGAAATCACCGTGTCGGGCACACTCAGCCACCACGACATTCATGGACGCGCAGGTTCAGGCGGGCCGATGCTCGTACTGCGCACGTCATCCGGCTCGATTTACCTTCGCTAGGGTGCCCCTTCAGGGGCGAGAGGCGGATGGGTGGAAGTGGCTGGTCTCTCCGCCCCGGAGGAAGCTCAGCCCAACGCCTAGTTCTCGTTCACCCGCGACTCCCTGCGATGCGCCGAAGCTGGGAATCTCGCCGGACAGCGACTTCCTATATGGGCACGATTTTACCCATCCCGGCGACGCTCCTCAGGAGCTTCCTGGCACCACTCGTAAGCTAACCTGCTCATTTTCAGACACATAGAAGTTTAGGCAGCTCGGCACCACGCGTGCCCCGTTCCTACCGAATGCGGTTCCCAGGGAGGAGACCATGTCGGACCGCCAACCAGCCGTGTGCCGGGTAGAAAGCTGCAATCAGCACGTGCCGCGCGCATTGCGCGAGGACGGCCAGTGCCTGGACCACTTTGTGGAACAAACCTATGGCCGCGCGCGCCGCGCCGTGGAGGCGGCGCAGAAAGAGCTTCCGCTGGAGGCGGGCGCATTCGAGTGGATGTTTGAAGACGCGAAGATGGCCTTGAAGGCATTGGTGAGAGATTCGGAAGAGGAATACCGCGAAGGAGTGATGGAACTGATCACCGCGCTGGCCAACGTCCACGAATACCTAAACCAGCAGGTCGTGGAACCCGCGCAGATTCAGAACCGGGTGCTGGATTCGGCAGTGGGGGAATTTTCCGCGCGGCGCGCCGCGACGGGCAGCAAGGCGTGAGCCCGAGGATCGAGGCGGCCGGCTGCGCGACAAAGAAAGCTCCAGGCCCTGCTGACCGATTCGACTAGCACTTACCTTGGTACCATTGTTCCGAGGCCACTCATCCACCTAAGATAAGTCGTTGCGCGGGGCGGAGGGATGTCCTGTGCCGATCAGCATGACCGAAGCGACTTCGTCCGCTCACTTCTTCCGCGAGTTTGACGCGAACCGGCTGGACCGGCGGCTGAGCGCCGTAATCGCCGCGGACGCGGACGCCATTTCCCTGTTCACGGACCAGGTGATGTTGCTGCTGCAGCAGTTGCCGCCTGTGGGCAGCAAGAGCTTTGAAATCGAGATGGCGCTGCGTGAGGCGCTGGCCAATGCCGTGCTCCACGGCTGCCAGTCGGACCCGGACAAACGCGTAGAATGCACGGTAGCCTGCGAACAAGATGGCGGCATCCTGATTGTCGTTCGCGATCCGGGAAAGGGATTCGACCCGTTTACGGTGGAGAGCCCGCTCGTGGCGGAAAATATTCTGGCCGACCATGGCCGGGGTATTTTTCTGATGAACATGCTGATGGATGAGGTTCGCTGGGAGCGGGGGGGAACGGAGATACATCTGCGGAAGAAGTAGGGGACGGTAACTGGGGGTGGTATGTCCGGCCCGACTGAAAAGGACAGTCGGTTCAAACCAGCGGATCCCGTCATTCCGGGTGTGCCTCAACGTCCGCCGGAACAGCAAAAGAAGGAAGAAGCACCGGACCAGCCAGCCCCTTCTGCCGGCCCGAAGCCTGCCTGGCAGTCGCCTATGGTGATGATCGGCGCCGGCATCGGCGCACTGGTGCTACTGGCGGGCGCTTCGCTCGCCTGGCACCAAATGAAGCCGGAACCGCTTCCCGCACCCGTGGACCTCAGCGCCCAGACAGCAACCTCAGGCAGCGGCTCAGCGAGTTCGGCCACCGCAGAAATCGCAATTCCCGACGCGCCAGGTCCGGTGGCTACGATACAGGAATTGGATCAGCCTTGGAGCGTGGTCAAATTCCGCATGCGGCGCAAGACAGGTGAGTCTGCGATGGCGATGGTCATCCGGCTGCCCTCCAGTCCGGGATATTGGGGGCTGCTCTCCGTAGCGCCGTACGGACGGTGCGACCTGGCGCTGGAAACGAATCTGTCGAAGATCCGTCAAGACTACGGCTACGCAGCTACGCATCCCATGGTGGTGGATTCCTGCACGCAGGCCGTCTATGACCCGCTGTCGCTGGGAAATGCGTCGGGCATCTGGGTCCGCGGACGAGTCGCCGCGGGGCCCGGGATTCGTCCTCCGTATGAAGTGGAGATCAAGGTCGAGAAGGGTTACGTGATCGCTTCCCGCTCCGAATAGCCCGCATCCGCAATACATCTCCCGGCAATCGTTGGACGTCAGGATCCCGTCGCTACCGCGGAAATGCGCCTCGCGCGTGTTCTTGCGCGCGCGAGAACACACGCGGCGCCGTGGTCGGCGGCGCCGCGCGCGTGTGGGGGCATGCAGGAACAACCATCGGCCAGCTACGGAGTGGTAACCCGGTTGGCCACGAAGACGGGACCGCCCGTCGCCGGATCCTGGAGCAGCAATCCGACCAGGTGCAGCGGGATGGGCTGTGTGCCGGTAAGCGCGGCGAGACCGCTGAGGCCGTCGAACTGCGTAGCGTTCGAAGTGAGGACCGTGAGCGCGGTGTTGTTCAGCAGCACGCCTACGATGCCCTGTTCGGTGATCTGAAACGTCCCCGTATTGCCATTCTGCACCTGCGTGCTTCCCGGCACCCAGGGGCCGAAGACACCCTGGCGGTGAAGGACGACGCGCTTCACGGAGAGCGAGGAATCGTTGGCGATCGCGCCGCCGACGGTGATGTTCTGTCCGGTGATCAGATTCGAGCTGTTGAACAGGAGTTGCGTGATGGGCAGGTTCAGGCGGCAGATCATGTATTTCGCGTTGCTCGGGAGGTCGAACGGATCAATGGTGTTCGGCGGAAACGAGGGGTTGGACGGCAATGCCCGGCGCACGAACATCCCGATCATCGTATCGGAGGCGGTGGGAGTCTGGACATCGGTGGTCACACCGTCTGCGGCAAAACGATTCTGCGAGAGAACCGAGACCTCGTCTGCGTCCAACACCATGGTGGTGCGGTTGAATTCTCCGGACACCAGCACGGTGGTGTTGCTGTTGAACGTCGTCAGGTCGTCGCCGCTGTCGGTGGTGGTATCCGGGCCGATCTGCACGGTGATCTGGCGGCCATTGGGAATCTGCATTACAAACGATTGGCTGGTCGAGTTGACGGACACCACTCCGCCGCGCAAGTCGTCGATCTCCGCCTCCGCATTCGCCGGATTCACCTGGCGGATGTCGAATGTGGGAACAACCGTGCCGGTAATCTGACCGTTCAGGTCCACATCGAGCGACTTCCGCATATCGAAATCGAGGCGGAGTCCGTTCAGGTCAGAACTCGTCAGCACCAGCGGCGGATTCATCAGGACGGTGATGCTGGAGGTGGTTAAAGTTCCATTCAGCATGCTGACGCTCGGCGGACTCGTGGTGGTGTCGATGAAACCGATGACCGGATCGGCGATGGTCAGCGTAACGCTCGTATACGTCCCCGGAGGCGCTGAATTCAGGTCCAGCAGCGTGCGCAGCCCTGTGAGCCGGGCGAAATCCACGGTCTGAGGCGAGCTGAGCAGCGTAGTCGTGTTGACGCCGTCGGAAGCCGTGAGTCCCGTCAGCGTGAGCTGAAAGGAAATCACGCTGGCCACGGGCGCGTCCTGGCCGTAAACGGCAATTCCAGCACTCGCCGGCGGCGGATGGTTCTGACTGGAATTGGAGCTCATGCTGCCGCTTGTGCAAGCGATGAGCCCGATTCCGAGAATGAGCACACAAAGACCCGAGAAAATGTAGCGCGTCCGTTTCATTTCGTCCTTCCCCGCTGACCCGCCTGGGCGGGCCAGCCTTGCCTCACCCCGGGCAGGGCGACGGCGATTAGGATTGCGGGCCTGTAATTGGCCTCGCTACTGGAAACACACCCTTTCGGGAAAAGTTGCAAAGAAAAAGATCGCTTCCCCTCCGTGAATGGTGCGCTTGTCTCGTTGCTTGACTTCCCCATCCTTCACCAGTACAAACGGCACGGCAGCTCAAGGAGGCTCAAGCCATGGGAATTTCACGCAGGCGCTGGATGCAGACAAATCTGCTGGGAACGGCCGCGGCCGGCGCGCTCACCGCGCTAGGCGCCGATGCAGCGCCTCAATCCTCGGAGGCAAAGCCGGTTCCCAAGGCGTTTGAAGGCCTGAAACCGCTCGGCGACCGCGTCCATCCGATAACCGCCGCGGAATTCGCCGCCCGCCGCGAACATGCGCAGAAGTTGATGGCCTCCACCGAGCCCGCGTTCGATGCGCTCTACGTCACATCGGGAAGCTCGCTGTACTACTACACCGGCTTTCATTGGGGATTGAGCGAGCGGCTGATGGCGTTCGTGCTGCCGCGCAAGGGGGATCCGCTGTTCATCTCGCCGGCTTTCGAAGCCGCGCGTCTGCGCGAACTGGCCAAACCGCCAGCGGAAATTCGCACGTGGGAAGAGGACGAGAGTCCCTACGCGCTCGTCGTCCAGGGTCTGGCGGATCGCGGAGTCCGAACCGGGCGGATCGCAGTCGAGGAACGCGTGCCCTACTTCTTCTATGACGGCCTCCGGCGCGCCGGCGCGGGCTTTGAGTACGCCTCCGCCGATCCCATCACGGTCGGCTGCCGCGGGCAAAAATCTCCGGCCGAACTCGACCTGATGCGCACGGCATGCGCCGCAACGATCGATTGCTACCGGGCCGTGTTCGCATCGATCGAGGAGGGAATGACGGAGAAGGACGTGAATGCTCTCGTCCGACTGGGATTCGAGCGCCAGGGCCTGCAGGGCGGCGCACTCGTACTATTCGGCAAGTGGGCGGCACAGCCTCACGGCACGACCACGCCGCAGAAGCTGCGCGAAGGCGATATCCTGCTCGTAGACGGCGGGACAAACGTGGAAGGCTATGCCTCTGACGTGACGCGGACCACCGTCTTCGGCAAGCCGGCGGAGAAACATCAGCGCGCTTTCGACACCGTTCACCACGCTCAGGAGGCGGCGCTGGAGGCCGCGCGCGCCGGGCGGCTATCGGGAACAGTGGACGATGCCGCGCGAGGCGTAATTACCGCGGCCGGATATCCGGGCGGCTACAAAGTGTTCACGCACAGACTGGGCCATGGGATCGGCCTCGATGGCCATGAGCATCCCTATCTCGTGCGCGGGAGCCGCACGGTGCTGGCGCCGGGAATGACCTTCAGCAACGAGCCGGGGATTTATCTGACTGGCGACTTCGGCCTCCGGCTGGAGGACGATATGGTGATTTCCGCCGAGGGGCCGGCACAGCTCCTGACGCCCGGTCTTCAGCCCTCGCTGGAAAAACCCTGCGGCTAGCCTGGCGAGAGAAGCCTGGATTGGGAGCTGCAGAACTCGACGATCCGGCACTCTGCCCAGAATCGCTCGTCGCCTCCACCGTGCCTCGAGATGAAGGCGCAATGCCCGCCGTATGCCGGGTCGAGCAGGGTGATGCGGGGATTGCCCAACACCTCCGGCCGGCGGACTGACGCGTGCGGCACCATGGGATCGTCCTTTGCGGTAATTACCAGCGTGGGCGCGGCGATCGCGCCCACCACATGCTTGGCGCTGGCGCGATCGTAGTAATTCTCCGCGTTGCCATAGCCGCAGATCGGCGCCGTGATCACATCGTCGAATTCACGGATGGTGCGGATTCTATCCACGCCGTTCAATGCGAAATGCTGAGGGAACAGCTCCACCTTTTTCCGGTAGCGCTTGATCAGATTGCGCACAAAATAGCGCTCGTAGAACGCATTTCGCGGCTGGTGGATGGCGTCCACGCACGCCGCCAGATCCATGGAGGGGCAGACCGCGGCGACACCCGCAAACGCCGCCGGCACGGGCGATTCGCGCCCCATTTCGCCGGCCGCCTTCAGCACCAGGTTGCCGCCCATCGAGAATCCGGAGAGAAAAATCTCACGCAATCCATCCGTGCGGGCCAGGGCGCGCACCACGGCGCGATAATCTCCGGACAAACCCGAATTGTAGAGAGTGGGCGCCAGGGCCTCGGTCCCGCCGCAGTTGCGCTGGTTCATGCGGATGACGTTGAAGCCGGCCACCCAGGCCTTCTCCGCAGTGCCCAGCACGTAACGGGAATCGCTCGAACCCTCCAGGCCATGCACGATCACGAGGGCGGGACGGCGAGCCGGCTCCGGCTGCCAGTGGCAGTGAGCCAGAAGGCGGATTCCGGGCTCAACTTCAAAATAGCGTTCGCCCGCAGCGGGAAGACGCTCGAGGCTGCGCGGCCAGAACCGCCCGGCCAGCGTCATCCAATGGGGATTCTTGAGACGTGGATGCGGCTCAAACGGAATCACGAGCTGAGTTTACTCGAGACGATCCAGCGCGGCTTTCTTTTCATCCCTGTCCTGCAAGGTTGCGATGTATTCCGGCAGCATGAGCCAGAGTACCGCCAAGTCCTTCTCCACGGCCATGCGCCGCGTGGAGACTTTGCTCGGTTCGGACTGTAGCTGGCTACCCAGCTCGACAAACGCGGCGCCAATCCTGCGGAGCTCTGCCTCGGTGGCGGCCACCTTGCGCTGGCATTCTTCGAATTGGCGGGCCAGCGCGGCGCGTTCTACCTTCTGCTCCAGATTGTCCATGGATGCACCGTTCTCGGGCTGAGTGTATCACGGGCTGGTCCGCCAGTTTTTCGGCCAGCCTGGGAAAGAACCGGCCGGCCGGCCAGCCACGGGGCGCGGCCACCGCTTGACGCGAGCGGCCGCGGGCTCGCTTGACGCTCGTGCGATCTGCGCCTAGAATTGGAATTTCACTGTGACACCGATCGAGCGCCATACGGACTGAATACCCGCCCAGCGCACCCTGCTGGGCGGTTGCGTTTTTGGGCGCTTCCTATTGCGGGGAATACGAACATGATGGACGGACCAATTCTGGAAGCTCTTACATTCGACGACGTGCTGCTCGTTCCCGGCAAGTCGTCGATCATCCCGACGCAGGTGGACACGCGCACCTGCCTCGCCCGGCAGATTTCCCTGAACGTGCCCATCTGCTCCGCGGCCATGGACACCGTAACGGAGTCGCGCCTGGGAATCGCCATCGCCCGCCAGGGCGGGATCGGTTTCATCCACCGGAACATGCCGATCGAACGGCAGCGGGAAGAGGTGGATCGCGTGAAGCGGTCGGAGAGCGGAATGATCGTCGACCCCGTGACGATCCGGCCGGAAATCACCATCCGGGAAGCGCTAGACATCATGCGCAAGTACCGCATCTCCGGACTGCCGGTGACGCGGGGCACGCGACTGGTGGGAATCCTGACGAACCGCGACCTTCGGTTCGAGCAGAATCTGGACCAGCCGGTGAGCAAGGTGATGACCGGAGCCAATCTTGTGACCGTTCCGGTGGGCACCACGCTCTCTGAGGCCGAAAACAAGCTCCAGGAGCACCGAATCGAAAAACTCCTGGTAGTGGACAACGATTTCAATTTGAAGGGCTTGATCACCGTCAAAGACATCCAGAAAAAACAGCAATACCCAAACGCCGCAAAGGACGAGCAGGGACGGCTGCGGATCGGCGGAGCGATCGGCGCCACGGGCGACTTTCTGGAGCGCGCCGTGGAGCTGGCGCGCATGAAAGCGGACGTGCTGACCATCGATACGGCTCACGGGCACTCCTCGCGCGTGATGGAAGCCATCCGCGCGGTGAAACAGCGCCTTCCCGAAATGCCTCTTCTGGCCGGAAACGTGGGCACGTTTGAAGGCGCGCGCGACCTGATCGCGCTGGGGATCGACGGCCTGAAGGTGGGCATCGGTCCCGGATCCATCTGCACAACGCGCGTGGTGACCGGCGCGGGGATGCCGCAGATAACCGCCATCCTGGAAGCCACCCGCGCCACGAAAGGGACGGGCATTCCCGTGATCGCAGACGGCGGCGTGAAGTTCTCCGGGGACGTGACGAAGGCGCTCGCCGCCGGCGCGTCGTGCGTAATGATAGGCAGCCTGTTTGCCGGGACCGAAGAAGCGCCCGGTGAAACGATCCTTTACCAGGGCCGCACCTTCAAGACGTATCGCGGCATGGGCTCGCTCGGCGCCATGGAGGCGGGCTCCGCGGACCGCTACGCACAAGAAGAAGCGGACCGGGGCAAGTCCGTGCCGGAAGGCGTCGAAGGGCGTGTGCCCTACAAAGGGCCGTTGGCCGCGCTGGTGGAACAGCTGGTCGGCGGGCTACGCAGCGGCATGGGGTATTGCGGTGTGGCCAGCATCAATGAGCTACAGGAACGCGCACGGTTCGTGCGCATCACCAGCGCAGGGCTGCGCGAAAGCCACGTCCACGACGTGATCATCACAAAAGAAGCTCCCAACTACAGCCTGGAGTGAGCGACAAACCACGATTGCAATGGCTGAGGTGGTGGTGGCCGGTCCTCGTCTGGGCGCTGCTGGTGACCAGCTTCTCCACGGATCCGTTTTCGGCAGAGCACACCTCCAGGTTCATCATTCCATTTCTTCACTGGCTGTTTCCGGCGGCGCACTCCGAAGCTCTGGAACTGGCGCATGGCCTGATCCGAAAGTGCGGGCACGTGGGCGAGTACTTCATCCTGAGCCTTCTGCTCGTCCGTAGCATACGAGGCGGCCGTTCGGGCTGGCGAATGGAGTGGGCTATCGCCGCGGTGGCGCTGGCGGCAGGATGGGCCGCCGTTGATGAATTTCATCAGGCTTTTGTGCCCTCGCGGGGCGCTTCGATGATGGACGTCTTGATCGACACCTTCGGTGCCACAGTGGGTCAAGTGGTTTTCGCCCTTGCCGCGCGGCGCGCGACGAGCCAAGATGGCCCGCATTCCGGGCTGGACTCGCGTGCGCGAGCCAGGTAGGGTACCCGGTCACACTGAAGACAAGGCCAAGGGGGCACTCTCATGCGGATGAGATTTCTCACGCTGGCGCTTCTGCTTGCGGCACTGGCGTCTCCATGCGCGATTCTGGCGGCGGGCGAGCCAGTGGATTATGAGCTGCGATTCAGCGCACCGAATACTCATCTACTGGATGTGACCATCCATGCCGGGGACCTAACCGGCCCGGCCGTGGAATTCGCGATTCCCGACTGGGCGCCGGGCTCTTACGTGATCACGGATTATGCGCGCAATGTGCAGGATTTCTCGGCGAAGGCGGCGGGCGGAAACGCACTCGTCTGGCGCAAGACCGATTCGCAGACCTGGCGAGTCGAATTGGCGGGCGCATCGAGCGTGACGATCCATTACCGCATGTATGCCAACACACTGGCAAACAATTGGGCGCAGTACAACGACCGTCATGCGTTCATCGGAGGACCGGCGCTGTGGATGTACCTGGTGGGAGGAAAAGAGCGGCCGGTGCGGCTGACGATTACGCTCCCTGCAGGAGAGAGCAGCTGGCACGTGGCCACGGGAATGGAACGCACCGGCGAGAACGCGTTCGCCGCCGCGAACTACGACTGGTTTGCCGACTGCCCTCTGGAGATTTCTCCCTGGACCGAAAAGACGTTCACGTACGCGGGGACCAGCTACCATTTCGTGGTGCACGACGTGATGGGCGGCAAGGACTACGGTCCGGCCGAAAGCGACACGGAAAAAATCGTGAAAGCTCTGGTGGCCGTTTTCTCCGAAGTGGCGGGCGAAGGACCCCAGGCCGCGCCATTCCGCGAATACTGGTTTCTGATGCACATTTGGCCGGACGCGGGCGGCGGCCTGGAGCATCTGGATTCGACGCAGATCAATTACAGCTCGAACTGGGACGAACAATCGCCCAGCGAGTCAGGATTGACGGCCTATCAGAGGAAGCTCTTGGTCATCTCCCACGAATTCTTCCATGCCTGGAACGTGAAGCGCCTGAGGCCGCGGCCGCTCGGGCCTTTCGACTACTCCCGCGAGGTGCACACTCCTTCCCTCTGGATCAGTGAAGGACTGACGAGCTACTACGGCGAACTCGCGCTGGTGCGCGCCGGCATCATCACGCCGGAAGCCTATCTCACCGCGGTCGCGCATCTGTTCACGGACTTCGAGCAGGAGCCGGGCCGCGCCGAGCGAAGCATCGAGGACACGAGCTGGGACACCTGGTTCCGCCTGTTCACTCCGAGCGGCCGCCAGCGCTATGGATTCAATCTCGAGAACACGAACTATTCCTACTACGACGGGGGGCAGGTGGTGGGGCATTTGCTCGATTTTGCGATTCGCCAGGATACGGGCAACCGCAAATCACTGGACGACTGGATGCGGCTCCTCTACTCCCGCTATGCGCTGCCCAAGCCGGGATTCGAGCCGGAGGACGTTCTCCGCGCCGCCTCGGAAGTTGCGGGCCAGGATATGAGCGGATTCTTCCGCAGCTACATCAGCGGAAAAGAGCCGCTTCCCTATGAGCAGTACTTTGCATATGCCGGATTGCGCGTGGTGCGGGAATCCCAGGCGGACAAGCCCTGGGCCGGCATCGACACGGGAAAGTCGGACGACGGCCGCCCCGTCATCAACAATGTCATTCCGCGCAGTCCCGCCGAGCAGGCCGGGCTGGACCGCGGGGACGTGGTGGTGGCGATGAATGGGAAGGAAGTGAAGTCCGACACGTTGGGACAGGGACTTTCGCAACTCCGACCGGGAGACACCGCGCGCGTCACGGTGCTGCGCGGAGGAGTTCTCCGCGAATTCACTGTGAGGCTGGCCCCCAATCCCTACGCTGTGTTCCACCTGGTGCCGATGGACAACCCGACGGAGATGCAGCGGAAGATATACGAAAGCTGGATCGGCCATCCCTGGCCGGCGAAGAAGTAGCCAACTCCGCATCGCTGCGCGGCGGTGGCCCGGCGCGCGGGGCCGCTTGGCACACTGCGGCGAGTCTGCTCCGCCTGGTTTACCGGATGTGAAGGCAGACCGGAGGGAGGCTCCGGCCGGTGGACTTACTTCTTGGCCTCGGCGGCTTCGGCTTCCTTCGGCTCTTCGGCTTCCGCTTTTTCCTTCTTTTTCGGCTCTTTCTTTTTCAGTTTGTAGCCGACCAGTTCCAGAATGGCGAGCTGGGCGCCGTCGCCGATTCGCCATCCCGCGCGCATGATGCGCGTATAGCCGCCATTGCGGCTGGCGAACCGCGGAGCGATGTCGGCGAAGAGTTTCTTGGTGGCGTCCGGCGACATCAGGAACGCGGCCGCCTGGCGCCGGGCGTGGAGCGTGTCGCGCTTGCCGAGCGTGATCATGCGCTCGACGAGCGGACGCGCGGCGCGCGCGCGGGCAATCGTGGTGTGAATGCTCTCGTGCTGGATGACGTTGGTCACCAGGTTACGCAATGTGGCGCGCCGATGCGCGGGATTGCGTCCCAGTTTCGATCCTGCCATGCGGTGTCGCATCAGTTCTCCGTCAGTGTGCTAATTCCCGCCGGGGCGCGCGGCCGTGGAGCCGCGCGGCGAGGCGGGCGTGCTAGAGCGTCGCGGTTTCTTCGGGCGCGGGGGCGGTCTGGCTGGGCGGCGGCGGCCAGATGATGCGGCCGTGCTCGTCGAATTTCATGCCCAGGCTCAGTCCCATGCGCGTCAGGATTTCCTTGATCTCGTTGAGCGATTTGCGGCCGAAGTTCTTGGTCTTCAGCATCTCGTTTTCGGTCTTCATAACCAGTTCGCGGATGGTCTGGATGTTCGCGTTCTTGAGGCAGTTGTAGGAGCGCACGGAAAGTTCCAGCTCCTCCACCGAACGGTCCAGGTGCTCCAGCCTCGAATCGGCAAACGATTCGCCCGCCTCTTCCGGCAGGTCGGGCTGCTCCTCGAAATTGATGAAGATGCTCATGTGGTCCTTGATGAGCTTCGAGGCCAGGCCGATGGCATCCTGCGGCGTGATGGCGCCGTTGGTCCAGACTTCCAGGGTCAGCTTTTCGTAGTCGGTCATCTGTCCCAGGCGCGCCGCTTCCACTTCATAATTCACCTTGCGCACGGGGGAGTGCACCGAGTCCACCGGAATATAGCCGATGGGCAGGTCTTCGTCGAAGTTGCGGTCCGCGCCCACGTAGCCGCGGCCGTTCTTCACGCGCATTTCGATCTGAAGCTTTCCGCCCTCGCTCACCGTGGCGATGTACACGCCCTTGTCCAACACGGCGATGTCGGCATCCTCCGCGATCATGGCAGAGGTAACCTCGCCGGGCTGGTCCACGTTCAGGGTGACGGTCTTGGACTGGTCGCTCGTCAGCTTCAGCGGGACTTGCTTCAGGTTGAGGATGATGTCCGTGGCATCCTCCACCACGCCGGGGATCGGCGAAAATTCGTGGAGCACACCTTCAATTTTGACGGCGGTGATGGCCGCGCCTTCGATGGAGCTGAGCAGTGCCCGGCGGATGGCGTTGCCCACCGTGCTTCCCCAGCCGCGTTCAAACGGCTGCGCGCTGAACTTGCCGTAGGTGTCCTTCAACGTCTCGAGCTCGGCCGCCAGCCGCTTCGGCTTCTGGAATCCCTTCCACATACTCGCTATGCCTCCTCCCCTCGCGGGGCAAACGGAAACGATCGATTGTGATTACTTCGAATAAAGTTCGACGATGAGCTGCTCGTTGATGGCCGGCGTTTGCACGTTCTCGCGCTTGGGCAACGCCACCACCTTGGCTTTCCCGGCGTCGCGGTCCACTTCCAGCCAGGGGGCCAGGTTCATGCCCTGGGCCACGTTCCGCGCTTCCATCACCATGGCGTTTTGCAGCATCTTCGGCTTGATGGAGATCTCGTCTCCCACGTTTAACTGGTAAGACGGGATGTTCAGCTTCCGCCCGTTCACCAGAACGTGGCCGTGGGTCACAATCTGCCGCGCCTGCGCCCGGGAGGATGCCAGCCCGATGCGATAGACGGCGCTGTCCAGCCGGCGTTCGAGCATGATGATCAGGTTTTCGCCCGTGGGGCCCTTGGAGCGTTCCGCCTTCTCAAAATAGTTGCGGAACTGCCGCTCCAGCAGACCATAGGTGCGCTTGGTCTTCTGCTTTTCGCGGAGCTGCATTCCATATCCGGCCAGCTTGGCCCGCCGGCTTTGCCCGTGCTGTCCCGGCACAAAGTTGCGCCGTTCGATGGCGCACTTGTCCGTGAAACAGCGGAGCCCTTTCAGGAAGAGCTTGACGCCCTCCCGCCGGCACAGCCGGCATACCGCGTTGCGATGTCTTGCCACTCCTTCTTCTCCTCGCCGCGCCGCATGGGCACGGAAACTCGTATCAGCGACTAGACTCTGCGCCGCTTCGGCGGGCGGCAACCGTTGTGAGGAATCGGGGTGACGTCGCGAATCGCGCGAATCATGAGCCCCGCGGTCGACAGGGCGCGGATGGCGGACTCGCGGCCCGAGCCGGGCCCCTTCACCCTCACCTCAACCGTCTTCATTCCGTACTGGTCGCGCGCCACGCCGGCCGCGCTCACGGTGGCCTGCTGGGCGGCGTATGGCGTTCCCTTGCGCGAGCCCTTGAAGCCCACCGAACCGGCCGAAGACCAGGAGAGCACCTTGCCCTCCGGATCGGTGATGGCGATGAGCGTGTTGTTGAACGACGCGCGGATGTGCACAATTCCGTGCGGAACAACCCGCCGCTCGCGCTTCTTCTTGAATTCCTTCTTCCGCTTCGACGGCTTTCCGGCCGGCGCCGCTCCCGCCGGGGCCGCTGCTGCCGCTGCTTTTTCTTTGGCCACTGCTCGGTTCCTCTCTCGGTTCGCTTACTTCTTCAAAGCCGCTTTCTTCTTGTTGGCCACCGCCCCGCGCCGCGGGCCCTTCCGCGTACGCGCGTTGGTGTGTGTCCGCTGCCCGCGCACCGGCAGGTTGCGGCGGTGGCGCATCCCGCGGTAGCACTGGATGTCGATCAGCCGGCGGATGTTCATCTGAATCTCCTTGCGGAGATCGCCTTCCACGCCGCCCTGCTGCTCGATGGCCTGGCGGATGCGGTTGACTTCCTCTTCCGTCAGGTCCTTCACCTTCTTGGTATCGTCCACGCGCGCGGCCTCCAGGAGCTTGCGCGCCCGGGCCTGACCGATGCCGTAGATGGCGGTGAGGCCGATCCAGATACGTTTCTGTGGCGGAAGGTCAACGCCTGCAATGCGTGCCATGGTCTCTCTCCTATCCCTGGCGCTGCTTATGCTTCGGATTCTTGCAGATCACGCGCACTACGCCGCGCCGCTGGATGATCTTGCACTTGTCGCAAATTTTCTTTACCGACGAACGAACCTTCATTCCCTTCCCCTCTTCCCGCCCGGCCTTATTTGTACCGGTAGGTGATGCGCCCGCGCGTCAGGTCGTACGGCGAAAGCTCCACCGCCACCCGGTCGCCCGCCAGAATGCGGATGAAATTCTTCCGCATCTTTCCCGAAATGTGCGCGAGCACCTGATGCTTGTTCTCCAACTCGACGCGAAACATGGCGTTGGGCAGCGGCTCGATGACCGTGGCCATCACTTCGATGGCGTCCTCTTTGGGATTGCCCTCGCCGCCCTTCTTCTTGTCGTTGTCGCGCTTCGCCATGATCCTTATCGGGCCGGGCTCGCGCCCGGCATTCCCTCCCCGCTACCAGGACGGTCCAGTGATCTCCTTCGGCCGCGTGAGAATCCACGGGCCGTTGGAGGTGACCGCCACGGTGTGCTCGAAATGCGCCGAAGGGCGCCGGTCGTGAGTCACCGCCGTCCACTTGTCCGCCTGCACTTCCACGTCCGCCGTTCCGGTGTTCACCATCGGCTCGATGGCCAGCACCATTCCGGCCTCCAGGCGCGGCCCGCGGCCCGGCTCGCCGAAATTCGGCAGTTGCGGCTCCTCGTGCATCTTGGTGCCGATGCCGTGGCCCACAAACTCCCGCACCACCGAAAAGCCATGGCGGACCGTCCAGCTCTCCACGGCGTGCGAAATATCGCTCAGCCGGTTTCCGGGCCGGACCATTTCGATGGCACGGTCGAGAGACTCGCGGGTTACGGTCATCAGCTTCAATTTCTCAGCTTCCACTTTCCCTACGGGCACCGTGACCGCCGCATCCGCGTAATACCCGTCCAGCGCCACTCCAAAATCCAGCGAGATGATGTCGCCTTCGGCCAGCTTCCTCTTCGGCGACGGAATTCCGTGCACCACCTCTTCATTGATCGACGTGCACAGCACACAGGGATACCCCATGTATCCCTTGAAGGCCGGGCGGGCGCCCCGCTCGCTGGACCGGCGAGCGGCCACCTGTTCCAGGTCCATTGTGCTCATTCCCGGCTTCACCGCCTCGCGCAGCTCGTTCAGCACTTCCCAAACCACCTGACCCGCGCGGTACATCTTCTCCAGTTCCGGCTTCGACTTCAGGATAATTCCCACTTCACCGCCCCGCTTCACTGCAGCCGTTCGAGCAAGTCCAGCAGCGCGCGGCGGACCGTCGGAATGTCCTTCGATCCGTCCAACTCGAGCAACTGGCCCCGCCGCCGGTAAAACTCGATCAAAGGCCGGGTCTGCTCGTGATACGTGGCCAGACGCTGCCGGACCACTTCTTCACGATCGTCCGGACGCTCCACCAGTTCGCCGTCGCACGCGTCGCACTTGCCCGGAACCCGCGTCTGCTTCGCATCGCCGCCGTAAATCGCGCCGCATACCTTGCACGTACGGCGGCTAGCAATCCGCCGGACAACGGCATCGTCGTCCACGGCCAGATTCACCGCCAGCGCGCGATGAAGCGGCAGAGAACTCAAAATCTCCTCCAGCCGCTCGGCCTGCGGGAGCGTGCGCGGGAAACCGTCGAGCACAAACCCGGCCGCGCAATCCGGCCGCGCGACCCGCTCTTCCACCATCCCGAGCACGATCTCGTCGGGCACGAGCTTGCCGCTTTCCATGATCGGCTTCGCGCGCTGCCCCAACTCCGTTCCCTTGGCCACGTGCTCCCGAAACATGTCGCCCGTGGACAGGTGCGGAACTTCGTAAATCCTGGCCACTTCCTTGGCCTGCGTTCCTTTTCCTGCGCCGGGCGCGCCCAGCAGAATCAGGGCGCGAAGCAACGGATGCGCCGGAACTCGAACCGCGGCTTCAGCCACGGCGGCCCCTCGTCCGGCCGCGAGGGCCGAACCCCTCGTAGTTCCTCATCACCAGTTGCGCTTCGATCTGCTGAACGGTGTCCATGGCCACCCCCACCACAATCAGCAGCGAGGTCCCGCCAAAATAAAAATTCACTCCCAGCCCTTCCAGGATGAACCGGGGCGCGTGCACGTCAAACCAAGCGCCAATCGGCCCCCACAGATGATTCAGGCGCACTCCCGCAATCATCCATTCCGGAATCAGGCAGATCAAAGCCAGGTAGATGCCACCGACGAAGGTAAGCCGAGTGATGATACGGCTCACGTACTCCGACGTATTGCGTCCGGGCCGGATTCCCGGGATGAACCCTCCGTGCTTGCGCAGGTTGTCCGCCAGCTCGGTGGGATTCACCATGATGCCCACATAGAAAAACGCGAATCCGATGATCATGAACACATACAGCACGGTGTACCACGGCTCGCCCCAGCGCAACCCGCCGGCAATATCCGCAATGGCCTTCGACTTCTGGCCGAACAGCTGAGCCACGGTGGGCGGAATCGTCAGAACCGAACTGGCGAAAATCGGCGGAATCACGCCGCCCGAATTCACGCGCAACGGCAGGTAGGTCATCTGCCCGCCCATCACCCGGCGGCCCACCACCTTCTTTGCGTACTGCACGGGGATGCGGCGTTGCCCGCCCTCCACCAGCACGATGACCGCAGTCACCACCACCATCACCGCGAGCAGCACCATGGTGAAAAACGCGGTATACACGCCCCATTCGTTGTTCTGAATCTTGGTCACCAAATCGCCGATGGCGCGCGGCAGCCCCACGACGATGCCCGCAAAAATAATCAGCGACATGCCGTTGCCAATGCCACGGTCGCTGATCTGCTCGCCCAGCCACATGATGAAGGCGGTGCCGGTGGTGAGCGTCAAGATGGTCATCAGGATGAAGCCCCAACCCGGGTTGTACACCAGCGCCTTGGCTTCAAACGTTGCGCTCCTCAGCGCGAGCGCGATCATCAGCGACTGGATGAGCGCCAGGGCGATTGTCAGATAACGGGTATACTGCGTGATTTTTCTCCGGCCCAGTTCGCCTTCTTTCTGCAACCGGTCCAGATAGGGGAACACCACCGTCATCAGCTGGAGGATGATCGATGCCGTGATGTACGGCATGATTCCCAACGCGAAGATGGTCAGCCGGCGGAAGTTCCCACCGCTGAACAGGTCGAAAACACCCAGCAGCGAGCCCTGACTTCGCGAAAACAGCTCTTCCAGCAATTTCGTATCAATGCCCGGCGTGGGAATAAACGCTCCCAGGCGGTACACGGCCAGCAGAGCCAGCGTGAAGAACACACGGTTCCGCAGATCCTCCACACGGAAGATATTCGCCACGGAATTGAAAAACCGGTTCATGCCACGATTTCCGCTTTTCCTCCGGCGGCCGTGATTTTCTGCTCCGCCGACTTGCTGAACGCGTGGGCCTGTACCGTCAGCGCCACCTTCAACTCGCCGTCGCCCAGCACCTTCACGCCGTCCCGGCGGCTCGACAGGATGCCGCGTTCAAGCAGCAGTTCAGGGGTAACCACTTCCCCCTTGCCGAATGCATTCAGGGCCGCGACGTTGATGATGGCCAGTTCGCGCCCGAACGGATTGTGGAATCCGCGCTTCGGGATCCGGCGGTGCAGGGGCATCTGCCCGCCTTCAAATCCCCGGCGGCGGGAATAACCGGTCCGCGACTTCTGTCCCTTGTTGCCCGCGCCGGCGGTCTTGCCCAGTTTCGAGCCAATCCCGCGGCCCACGCGTACCTTGCGGTGACGCGAGCCCTTGGGCGGGCGCAGGTTTGAGAGTGTCACTTCCATATCTGCCTCAATTCTCCCCGACCACTTTGACCAGATGCCGCACCTTTCGCACCATCCCGCGAATAGCGGGCGTATCCGGCCGTTCCACCGTCTGCTCCAGGCGGCGGAATCCCAGCCCGCGAATGGTGGCGCGCATGTCGCGCGTGCAGCCGATAAAACTCACGACCCACTGCAGCTTCAGTTTCCGTTCTTTTTTTGCCGCGCTCATCGCTCTCTTCTCCGCCCGCTACGCGGACATGTCTGCGGCCTCTTTGCCACGCGTTTCGGCCACCTTTGCCGCATCCTTCAGATGGATCAGCGCGTCGAACGTGGCTTTCACCACGTTGTGGGGGTTCGATGTGCCGATCGACTTCGTCAGCACATTGTGAATCCCCGCCACTTCCATGACCGCGCGAACCGGTCCGCCGGCGATGATCCCCGTTCCTTCCGGAGCCGGCTTCAGCAGCACCGTTCCGGAACCATACCGGCCCACCACCAGGTGGGGAACCGTGCCGCTCTTCAGATTCACGCGGATCAAATTTTTCTTCGCCTGCTCGATGGCCTTTCGGATGGCCATGGGCACTTCCCGCGCCTTGCCCATGCCGAACCCGGCGTGGCCCTGCTGGTCGCCCACCACCACGAGCGCCGAGAAACTCAGGTTCTTGCCGCCCTTGACCACCTTGGTCACCCGGTTGATGGCCACCACGTGGTCCTTGAGCGCGCTGGCGTTGGCTTCCACGGGCCGGCGGATTGAAAGCGTGTCACGCAATGTGTGCTTCGACATACGCTAAAATTTCAACCCCGCTTCCCGCGCGGCCTCGGCCAGCGCCTTCACCCGCCCGTGATACCGGTAACCGCCGCGGTCGAACACCACCTGGGAAATTCCCTTCAGCCGCGCACGTTCCGCCACGGTTTTGCCCACGATTTTCGCAGCGGCCACGTTGCCGCCTCCCTTGAGCTGCTTCCGTGATTCCTTGTCGTTGGAGCTCGCGGAAATGAGCGTCCGCCCCGTGGTGTCGTCAATCACCTGCGCATACAAGTGCGTGAGCGAGCGGTACACGCTCAACCGCGGGCGTTCCGGCGTGCCGCTCACCGTTTGCCGCACGCGCCGGTGAATCCTCCGGCGGTGCTCGTCCCGCGAAATTCTTCGTACCGGCAGTTGCGCCACGTCTCGTCTCCTCGCCGCGCGATCAGGCGGCCCCGGCCTTGGCTCCCGCTTTGCCGGCCTTCTTCTTCAACGTCTCGCCCGTAAGGCGGATGCCCTTCTGCTTGTACGGATCCGGCGGGCGGAGCGCGCGGATATTCGCCGCGACCTGTCCCACCTGAGCTTTGTCCGCGCCGGACACCACCACGTGCGTTTGCTGGGCCACGGAGATCTGGATCCCCTCCGGCATCGGAAATTCAATCGGATGGGAATAACCCAGGCTGAACACCACGTTTTTTCCCTTTACTTCGGCCCGGTATCCCACTCCCACGATATCCAGTTCCCGCTTGAACCCTTCCGTCACGCCATGCACGGCATTGGCGAGCAGCGCCCGCGTCAGCCCGTGCAACGCGCGCTGTTCATCCGACTCCCGCGATGCCAGCACTTCCTTGTCTTTCTGCTCGACGCGGATACCCGGCGGAAGCGGGACGGACAGCTTGCCCTTTGGCCCCTGCACTTCCACGCGAGCGCCAGCCACCTGCACCTTCACACCCTGGGGCAGCACCACCGGTTTACGGCCTATGCGCGACATGACGTTTCCACTCTCTCCCCTACCACGCTTCGCACAAAATTTCGCCGCCCACACCGTTCCTGCGCGCGGCCTTGCCGCTCATCACGCCCTTCGGCGTGGTCAGAATGCTGACTCCCATCCCGCCCATCACCTTTTTCACGTCCGTTTTGCCGGCATACACCCGGCGCCCCGGACGCGATACCCGCCGCAGCCCGGAAAGCACGCTGTGGCGGTCCGGCGTGTACTTCAGGAAAATCCGCAAGGTCTTCTTCACGCGGTTCTCATCCGCCACTTTGTACGTGGCGATGAACCCCTCTTCCTTCAGGATCCGCGCGATTTCGATTTTGAGCTTCGAAGCCGGCACGTCCACGCGCGGGTGCTTGGCGCGCGAAGCGTTGCGTACCCGGGTGAGCATGTCGGCGATCGGATCGGTCTGCATGGCTCTCCCTTTCCTACCAGCTCGCCTTTACCACGCCGGGAATTTGGCCGCCCAGCGCCAGCTCGCGAAAACACAACCTGCACATCTTGAACTTGCGCAGGACGCCGCGGCCGCGGCCGCACAGCCGGCAGCGATTGCGTACCCGCACCTTGAATTTCAACTTGCGCCTGGTTTTCGCGAATTGCGCGGTTCTAGCCATTAACGCTCCTCGGACTTCGTGCGGAACGGCATGCCCAGCATCTTCAACAGCTCGCGCGCCTCTTCATCGGAATGCGCCGAGGTCGTTAGCGTGATGTTCATGCCCTTGATCTTGTCCACGCGCGTGTAATCGATTTCCGGAAATACCAGCTGGTCCTTCAGCCCCAGCGTGTAGTTGCCCCGCCCGTCGAACGAATTCGCGGGCAAACCCTTGAAGTCGCGCACACGCGGCAGCACGATCGAACACAGCCGGTCCAAAAACTCGTACATCCGCTCGCCCCGCAGCGTCACGCAGCAGCCGATGGGCATTCCCTTGCGAATCTTGAAGTTCGCAATCGACTTCTTGGCGCGCGTGATCACCGCCTTCTGGCCCGCAATCAGTCCCAGCTCCACCGCCGCCGTGTCCAGCAGCTTGATGTTCTGGCTGGCTTCGCCCAATCCGATGTTCAGCGTGATCTTGCGCAGTTTGGGCGCGGCCATCGTATTGCTGTAGCTGAACCGCTTCATCAGCGCCGGCAGCACTTCACTGCGATACCGTTCCTGGAGTCGCGCCATCATATTCGTCTCGTCCCGTCCCTCACCGGTCCAGCGGCGCCGCGCAGTGCTTGCACACGCGTGTGCGCACCTTCCGGTCGCCTTCCTGGCGCACCGACTGCCCGATGCGCGTCGGCCGGTCGCACGCGGGGCAAACCAGCATCACGTTGGACACGTGAATCGGCGCTTCCTTGTCCAGCACGCCCCCGGCCACGTTTTTCTGCGGATTGCGCCGCGTATGCTTCTTGATGATCTGCGCGTGCTCCACGGTCACCGTGGCAGCCCGACGGTCCACGGCCAGCACCCGCGCTGAGCGGTGCGTAAAGCCCAGCCGGTCGCGCCCGGCCACAATGCGCACCATGTCGCCCTTGCGGATCAGCACCGGCACCCGCGGCGGCCTGCGGTTCGATCGTTCCCGGACGCTCATCGCTTCGCCTTTCCCTCTCGGCACATCGCTTCCATTCCTTCTTTCCGCATCGCTACCACACTTCCGGAGCGAGCGAGACAATCTTTGTGAATTTCCGCTCGCGCAGTTCCCGGGCCACCGGCCCGAAGACGCGCGTGCCCACCGGCTCGTTCGCGTCGTTGATCAGCACCGCGGCGTTGTCGTCGAACCGGATGTAGGATCCGTCCCTGCGCCGCTGCTCTTTCCGCATGCGCACAATAACGCACTTCACCACTTTTCCCTGCTTGATCTGGCTTTCCGGAGCCGCTTCCTTCACCGAAGCCGTAACCACGTCGCCCAGTCCCGCCTTGAGCCCCGCGTCGCCTCCCAGCGGGAGAATGCACATGAGGCGGCGTGCGCCGGAATTGTCGGCTACGGTCAGCCAGGTTCGCATCTGGATCATCGGCGCTCTCCCCTACTCGATTCCGCCCTTGGCGCGCGATACGATTTCCGCGAGTCGCCAGCGCTTCAGCCGCGAGAGCGGTCGCGTCTCCACGATCCGCACCGTATCGCCCGGCCGCGCTTCGCCCTGCTCGTCGTGGGCGTAAAGTTTTTTCGACTTCCGCAGCACCCGGCCGTACAGCGGATGCTGCACCTTGCGGGTAACCTTCACCACAATGGTCTTGGCCATCGAGGCGCTGGTCACCACGCCCACCTTTTCCTGCCGGCGCCGGGGCTGCACTTCTGCCGCGTTATTTTCCATCGTTCACCTTGAGGGCGCGTTCGCGCCGCAGCGTCTTGACGCGCGCCAAATCCCGCCGCACGACACGCAACTTTTTCAAGCTTTCCGCCTGGCCCGTGGCGTGCTGGAACCGCAGACGGAACACTTGTTCCGCCAGCTCCTTTTCGTGCACTTCCAGTTCGTCGTCGCCCATCTGGCGAAGCTTTTCCGTGGGGCGTGGCATCAGGCTGCTCCTAACCGCGTGACGTATTTCGTGCGAATTGGAAGTTTGTGCGCCGCCACGGTGCACGCTTCCTTCGATGTGGCTGCGTCCAGCCCTTCCAGCTCGAACATGATCCGGCCCGGCTTTACCACCGCCACCCAGTACTCCGGGAGCCCCTTGCCCTTGCCCATGCGCGTTTCCGCCGGCTTCTTTGTGAACGGCTTGTCCGGAAAAATCCGGATCCACATCTTTCCGCCGCGCTTCAGGAACCGCGAAAGGGCCACGCGCGCCGCTTCAATCTGCCGGTTCGTGATCCATGCGCATTCCATGGCCTTCAGCCCGCAGTCCCCGAACGCCAGCGAACTGCCGCGCCAGGCCTTTCCCGTGCGCCGCCCGCGCATCTGCTTGCGATACTTCACTTTTTTCGGCATCAACATGGCTTCGGAATCCTCACCTCACCGGAGCCGGCTCGCGCTCGGGCGCGTTCCGGGGCTCCTCGGAGCGCCGCGGCACGTTTTCGCCCTGATAAATCCAGCACTTCACGCCGATCACTCCGTAGGTCGTATAGGCCTGCGCAAATCCATAATCAATGTCCGCCCGCAGCGTTTGCAGCGGGAGCCGTCCCTGCAGGTACCATTCCTTGCGCGCGATTTCCGCGCCGTTCAGCCGTCCGGCCACCCGAACCTTGATTCCCTTGCAGCCGAAGCGGAGCGCCGAGTCCACCGACTTGCGCATCGCGCGGCGGAACGCGGTACGCTTTTCGAGCTGCAGCGCGATGTTTTCCGCCACGAGCTGCGCGTTCAGCTCCGGTCGGTGCACTTCCTGAATCTCGATGTGCACTTCCCGCTTCGTGCGGTTCTGCACTTCCGTCTTCAGCTTGTCGATTTCCGCGCCCTTCCGCCCGATGATGATCCCCGGCCGGGCGGTATCAATCCGGATGACCAGCTTGTTCGCCGCCCGCTCGATTTCGATCACGCTCACGCCGGCCGAGCGCAGCCGCTTCTTGAGTTCGCGGCGCAGCTCAATGTCCTCATGAAGCAGGTCCGCGTACTCGCGATCGGCGAACCAGCGCGACCGCCAGGTCTTGTTGTAGCCCAGCCGGAATCCGAACGGATGCGTCTTTTGTCCCACGCTTCCTCCTACTCCTGATCAGACTTCGGGGGCTTCGGCGGCTTGGGGGATTTCGCCCCCGCGTTCGCCTTCTTCACGGGCGGTTTGCCCGCTAGCGCCCGCTTCGCGCGCCGCACGGCGCCGCGAACGCCCTTCGATTTCTCGGCTTCCGCCGCCAGATCCGCCACGCGCTGTGCCGCCGCGCGGTGACGCTCCGCCACCGTCACTTGAATATGGCTGGTGCGTTTCTGATAACGGAAGGCCCGGCCGAATGGCGCCGGCCGAATGCGCTTCCACCGCGAACCCTCGTTAACGAAACACTCGGACACGAACAGGTGGTCCACATCCAGCGACGCGCCGGTATCGTCCGCCTTGCGTTCCGCGTTGGCGATGGCGCTGCGCAGTATCTTCTCGAAATCGCGCGCCACGCGTTTCCGCGTGAACCGCAATATCCCCAATGCATGTTCCGCGCTCTGTCCGCGGATCAAATCCGCCACCAGCCGCGCTTTCTGCGCCGAGACGCGCGAATAGCGGACCAGCGCCCGGCCTTCAATTACCTCAGGAATTGCGGGTAACGTTGCCATTTCATCCGTCCTCGGCCGCTCAGCTCTTGGCCGGCGCCGCCGGGGCTGCTCCACCGCCCGGCGCTCCGGCGCCGCCGGGAGCTCCTGCGCCCGGCGCCACGCCCGCGGCCTTTTCCAGCGCCGCGCGCACAGCGTGGCCCTTGAACGACCGCGTGGGGGCGAATTCCCCCAGCTTGTGTCCCACCATCTGCTCGGTGACGTAGACGGGAATAAACTTCTTCCCGTTGTGTACCGCCAGCGTATGTCCCACCATTTCCGGCAGGATCGTGGACCGCCGCGACCAAGTCTTGATCACTTTCTTTTCGTTCCGCGCGTTCAGCGCGTCCACCTTTTCCCGCAGGTGGTCGTCGACGAACGGCCCTTTCTTCAGTGACCTCGGCATCCTCGATTACTCCGTCACCCGGCGCAGCTTGATCCACTGCGCCCGGCGCATTTTCCTGAATCCGCGCACCGGTCCTGGAACGCGGTGCGACGCGGGGCAGAACGGGCAGACGAACCGCGTGCCCAGCGCCGTCGCCACTTTCTCCACTACGACTGCCCAGCCCGGCTTACAGAACCGGTACAGCACCTGCTCCGGTGGTGCCGCTGCCGGCCGGACCACTGCTTTCACCGGCTTAGCCGGCCGTGCCGCGGGCTTCGATTTGTGAACTCTCGTGCGCCGTCCTGCCGCCCGAGATGCACGTGTTGCTCTCATTGCCAGTCCTTCCATGGTTACCCGCCGCGCCGGGCCCATCCGTAATTTCCCGCCGGAACGTTCGGCGGCCATCCCTTCAGCGTTCTACGGCTTCCTCCTGCTGACAATGTGCTTGTCGGACGGCTTGTGCCGCCGCGTCTTCGCGCCCAGCGTCGGGAATCCCCAGGGTGTCTGCGGGTGATTGCCCTTCACGCGTCCCTCACCGCCGCCATGCGGATGGTCCACAGGGTTCATCGCCACTCCGCGGACCGTCGGCCGCCGGCCCTTCCAGCGGGTCCGGCCAGCCTTGCCATAGGTGACGTTCTCGTGGTCCAGGTTGCCGATTTGCCCGACCGTGGCCATACAGTCCAGATGAAATTGCCGCACTTCGCCCGACGGCAGTTTCACCAGCGCCGTATCGCCTTCCTTCGACAGCAACTGCGCCGACGAGCCCGCCGCACGCACCACCTGCCCGCCCTTGCCCGGGAACAGCTCCAGGTTGTGCATCGGCGTGCCGGGCGGAATGTGCCGGATGGCCATGGCATTTCCCGGCAGAATGTCCGCACCCGGCCCAGTCGAAACCGTCATTCCCACCTGCAAACCCACCGGATGCAGGATGTAGCGCTTCTCCCCATCCGAGTAGTGCAGCAACGCCAGCCGGGCCGAACGATTCGGATCGTATTCAATCGCCGCCACGCGCGCCGGAATCCCGGCCTTGTCCCGCCGGTAATCCACCACGCGGTACATGCGCTTGTGCCCGCCGCCGCGATGCCAGATGGTCACTTCACCGTGCGAATTGCGTCCACCCGATCGCTTGCGCGGCTCGAGCAGCGCTTTTTCCGGCGTTTCCTTGGTGATTTCCGCCTTGTCCAGCACGGTGAGGTAACGCCGCGATTTGGTGTATGGTCTGAACGATTTGAGCGCCATGGTTCCCTCGCGCCCCCGTGTACGGGGCTACAGGTTCTCCCCGTATTCGATCATTTTTTCGCCTGCCGCCAGCTTTACGTAGGCCTTCTTCCAGTCCCGGCGGAAACCTTCCGCCCGGCCGCGCCGCCGCATCTTGCCGTGGAACTGCGCAGTGCGCACCGAATCCACTTTCACCTTGAAAATCGTCTGGACGGCTTCCTTGATCTGAGTCTTCGTCGCCGCCCGCGCCACTTCGAAGACCACAGTCTGCAGGGTCTCCTTCACGGCCAGGCCCTTCTCCGTGATGATCGGGCGCCGGATAATCTGGAATGTGCTCTCCGACATCGCTTATTCCTTCCCTGCCCGGCCCGCTTTTGCCTTCGGCTCGAGTGAGGCGGACAGGCGCAGAGCCATATCCTTCGAAACGAACACCCTGTCGCACCGCAGCAAATCGAAGGGACGCAGCTCCTGCGGCGCCAGCATCGCGAATTTCTCCAGATTTCGTCCGGCCAGCTCCAGGTTGCGGTTGCCACGGGGTTCCACGACCAGCCAGTTCCGGCTTCCCTTGTCCAGCTTCGCCATCGTCTGGCCGAACGCCTTGGTTTTGTGGGTCTCGACCGTCCAACTCTCCACCACAGTCAGCTTGTCCGCGGCCAGCTTGGCGGAAAGCGCCGAGCGCAGCGCGCCCAGCAGCACCTTGCGGGGCAACCGATAGCTGTAATCTCGCGGCTGCGGCCCGTGCACCGTGCCGCCGTGCCGCCAGATCGGCGACCGCACCGAGCCCATGCGCGCCCGGCCCGTGCCCTTCTGCCGCCACAGCTTCTTTCCCGAACCGCGCACTTCCGAGCGCACTTTGGTTTTGTGCGTACCGGCGCGCTCGCCGGCCTGCTGCCAGCGTACCGCCTCGTGCAAGGTGTGCGGATTCACTCCCGCGGCAAACACGGCGTCCGACAGCGTCACCTGTCCTACCTTCTCACCCTTCAAATTCACTACGTCCACAACCGGCATGATCGCTCCGTCCTTATTTCGCCGACTTCGCCCGGCGGATGAACACGTATGCCCCCGCCGGCCCCGGAACTGCGCCGCGCACGAGCAGCAGATTTTCCTCGGCGTCCACTTTCACCACTTTCAGGTTCCGTGCCGTCTGCCGCTGGCTTCCCAGATGCCCCGGAAAGTGCTGCCCGGGCCACACGCGCGAGGGGAACGAACTCGCGCCGATTCCGCCCGGTGCGCGGTGAAACATGGACCCATGCGATTTGTCGCCGCCACGGTAATGCCACCGTTTCACACCGCCGGCGAATCCCTTGCCCTTGCTTACTCCGCTCACGTCCACCAGCTCGCCTACCGCGAAATTGTCCGCAAGAACGCGGTCGCCGACCTTGGTCTCCGCCTGCGAAGCTTCAAGCCGCACCTCGCCGAGACAGCGCATCGGAGCTACATCCGCCTTCTTGAAGTGCCCCGCCATGGGTTTCGTTACGCGCTGTGGTTTCACGAACTCCACCAGGCCCAATTGCACGGCTTCGTAGCCGTCGTTCTGCGCGGTGCGCCGCTGCACCACCACGCACGGGCCCGCCTGCATCACCGTGCAGGGAATGGCGGTGCCGTCTTCGCCGTACACCTGGGTCATCCCCAGCTTGATTCCGAGTATCCCGTTCACTGCCATCACTTCACTCCGTGCTCGCGGCCGAACGCCTTGATTTCCACGTCCACGCCCGGCGGCAGATCCAGCTTCATCAGCGCGTCCACCGTGTCCGGAGTCGGCTCCAGAATGTCGATCAGCCGCTTATGTGTTCTCATCTCGAACTGTTCGCGAGATTTCTTGTCCACATGCGGCGAACGCAGCACCGTCCACCGGTTGATGGTCGTCGGCAGCGGAATCGGCCCGGCAACGTTGGCGCCCGTGCGGCGCGCCGTTTCCACGATGTCCCGCGTGGACTGGTCCAGCACGCGGTGGTCGTAGGCCTTCAGTCGAATACGAATTTTTTCTCCGGCTGGCATCGCGTTACTCGATGATCTCGGTCACGGCGCCTGCTCCCACCGTGTGTCCGCCTTCGCGAATCGCGAACCGCAGCCCCTTCTCCATCGCCACCGGGCTGATCAGCTCGATTCCCACCGTCGCATTGTCTCCCGGCATCACCA
>DATKNR010000085.1:0-9999 GCA_035541255.1 Patescibacteria group bacterium
TGATCGCGCTGCCCATCGTGCCGAAACGCGTGCGCGAAGAAGTGGACAACTCGAAAAAATATTACGGCGAAAAAGAACGCTGTATATTCTGCGACATTCTGAGGCAGGAGCGCGATTCGGGCGTGCGGGTGATCGCGGAGAACGAGGACTGCATCAGCTTCTCGCCGTACGCGCCGCGGTTCCCGTTTGAGACCTGGGTTCTCCCGAAGCGGCACGGCTCCGCGTTCGAGGATGCGACGCCCGCGATCTACCAGAGCTGTGCGGCGTTGCTGCGCGACGTGCTGCGCCGGCTGGATGTGGCGCTGGAGCGGCCGGCGTACAACTACGTGATCCACACGTCGCCGGTGGGAGAAGAAACCAACGAGCACTACCACTGGCACATCGAGATGATGCCGCGGTTGACGAAAGTGGCCGGCTTCGAGTGGGGCACGGACTTCTACCTGAATCCCACGCCGCCCGAAGAAGCAGCGCGGTTCCTGCGTGAGGCGGCCGTCGCCGTCTCCTGAGCATCGCTTCCGGAAACAGTTACGGCCCCGGACGCGTATTTCCTAAGTGCCTGGCACCGCTACCGAGATGGCAAATGAGCGGGTGTGGTGTTAGTGTGCGGCCTCGAGCGGCAATTTGTGGAGGGACGTGACGATGAGCGCGGGAAAGAAATTCTCGATCTTTTTCATCATTCTGATTGTGCTGGGCGTGACCGTTTATCTTGCCCGGACAGGACGCGTGCCTGCAGGATCGGTGCTGGTGATCGATCTGACCGGGCCGGTGGAGGAACAGAAGCCCACAGGATTTCTAGCCGCATTTTTCGGAAGCGACGTGATTGTGCTGCACAACGTGCTGGACGCGGTGGACGCGGCGAAAACGGACTCGCACGTAACGGGATTGGTGGTGAAAGTCTATAACCCCGAGGCGCGCTGGGCAAAGCTGCAGGAGATCCGCCAGCACCTGCTGGGCTTCCGGTCGAGCGGCAAACCCAGCCTGTGCCTGCTGGGCGGCGACTTCAACCCGAACCGGGATTATTTCGTGGCCACGGGGTGCCAGCAGATCTGGCTGGTGCCGACGGCGCCGCTGGGCCTGACCGGGCTGATGACGCAGTCCACGTTCTACCGCGGCGTCTTCGACAAGCTGAAGATCGTGCCGGAGTTTTACCACATTGCCGAGTACAAAACCGCCGCCAACATCTACATGGAGAAGAAATACACTCCGGCGCACAAGGAGATGGCGGAATCGCTGATGCGCAGCACCTACGACCAGTACGTGGACGGCATTGCCGAAGGACGTAAGCTGGACCGTTCCAAGGCGGAGGCGCTCGTGGCGGAGGGGCCGCTGACCGCGCAGGAGGCGCTGGACGGAAAGCTGGTGGACAAACTGGCGTATTACGACGAGGTGCAAAAGTTCTTCCGGAGCCAGTCCAGCGGCTGGCATCCGGTGAGACTGGACCGCTACGTGAAACAGCTGCACAACGAGGGCGAGTACAAGATTGCCGTGGTGAATGCGACCGGGGAAATCATCGTGGGGGATTCCCAGTGGACACCGAATACCGGATTCATCATGGGATCGGACAGCGTCTCCGCAGACCTGCGCAGCGCGCGCGAGGATGATTCGATCAAGGCCATCGTCTTCCGGGTGGATTCGCCGGGGGGATCCGCGGTGGCGAGCGACATCATCGGGCGGGAAGTGCAGCTGGCGGCAAAGGCAAAGCCGGTGGTCGTGTCGATGTCGGACGTGGCCGGCTCGGGCGGATATTGGATTGCGATGTCGGGGACAAAGATCGTGGCGGACGGAGATACGCTGACGGGATCGATCGGGGTGGTGCTGGGAAAACTGAATATCTCGGGGCTTTATGAGCTGGTGGGACTTTCCACCGACCATTTAGAGACGAGCGAGAACGCGACGATTTACTCCGAGCAGCAGAATTTCACGCCGGCGCAGAGCCAGAAAATCCAGTCGATGATGCGCTCGATTTACCAGGATTTCTGCAAGGGAGTGGCCAACGGCCGGCACTTGAAGCTGGAACGGGTGGACGAAATCGGCCGAGGGCGCGTGTGGACTGGAGCGCAGGGGAAAGAGATCGGCCTAGTAGATGAACTGGGCGGCTTGACCCGCGCGATTGCCATGGCGCGAGAACTGAGCCACATCCCCTCGGGCGGCAAGGTGCAGTTGGTCTACTATCCCCGCGAGCGCTCGCTTCTGGAAAACCTGATGTCCACGGAGGAACGGGCCTCCGGCGCGCAAATCCTGACGCATCTGCACAGCCTGGCGATGAGGCTATCGGCTACGATGGAGCTGCGGATGCCGTTTGACGTAGACATCCGCTAGCCGGCCGAAACTCGCGGTGATGGCTGGGTTGGGATCACCGGAGTTCGAGGGGGCTGGGAAGGGCTGGGCAGCCCTTGCAGCGGGCAGGAATTCGCGAATACCAAACTCAGCTAGAGAATCCGGCGGCCGCAGAAGCGGCATCCCCACGCGGTCTGAAAGTCCACAGTTCCATCGCTGTGCAACAGCGCGCGCCGCAGCAGGATAGTCATTTCCCGGCCGCAGCATTTGGGGCACTTCGGCTCTTCCCGCACTGGCTTGGGGGGCGCGGTGGCTTGGGTCCTGACAGCATCGCTTAGATGCATCATCTCGGCTTCTTTCCGTCGGCCCGGGCGGGGACCAGCCTGACGACACCAAATTAGCGCGTGGCCCTTTCCGGGGCAATGAAACCAAGGGTTCATTCGGCTAGTACCCCCAGGTGAACGGAAGTACTAGGGCGGAGGAACGGCCGGCTGGTACGCTCCAAGTGTTTGATAGTCGGCACCAGGGGACAATGTGCTTGCCGGGCGTTTTTGGGGCTTCTTATAATCCCTTAGCGTGCCGGAGGGCATCCCTTCCGCGCCGGCCGCGGATTCGAGTTCCCCGCAAAGACTGATGCGCCGTCCAGGACTCACTACACGTTTTCTGGCCGTCTCCGGAGTGGTGATTGCCGGAGTCTTCCTGCTCGCGGCTGTGCTGGCCCGGCAGGCAAACGAGCCATCGGTACACCCCCCGGACATGCAACAGCTCGTGTGGATTTGCGCGGTTCTGATATCGATTCTGGTGCTTGCGGCGAGCCTGGTGCAGGCGGGGCTGGTTCTCCCGCGGCTGCGGCGGATCCTTCGGGGCATGGAGGAGGTACGCGGCGGCGGATACCCACGGCTGCTGGCAGAGGGTCAGGACGAACTGTCGGAAACAGTGCGCGGCTTCAACGAGACGGTGGACACGCTACGGTCGCGCGACGAGAAATTGCGCGCCTGGGCCGGGCACAGGGAAAGCGAACTGGTGAAACTTACGCATGAGTTGGACCAGGAGCGCGAGCGGCTGGACACGGTGCTCTCCGCCATCGGCGACGGAGTCATCGTGCTGGACAGCGACAACAAGGTGCTGATGGCCAACCGGCGCGTGAGCGAAATTTTCGGAGTGCCGGTGGAGCGACTGCAGGGATGCGATCTGGCCCTGCTGATCGAGCAGGTTCGCCACCGGCTGCTGCGCCCCGACCTCGTGGAAAAGAAGGTAAGGGAGCTGAAGCAGGCGCCCAACCTGGTGGATGAGGTGACACTGGAACTAGACGATCCGGGACATCAGGCCATCCGGCTCTACTCGGTCCCCGTGCGGGGGACGGATGGAAACATCATCGGGCGTATCGCCACGTCGCTGGACCTGGGACGCGAGCGCGAAATCGAACGAATGAAGACGGAATTTCTGTCCACGATTTCGCACGAACTGCGCACGCCGCTTACCTCCATCAAAGGCTCGCTGGGCCTGGTGCTCGGCGGAGCCGCGGGAACGTTTTCTGCCGACGCGCGGGAGCTGTTGGACATAGCGCGGACGAACACGGACCGGCTGGTGCGCATCATCAACCAGATCCTGGACATGATGCTGCTGGAGCGCGGCCAAGCACTCATCCGCCCCGTGCCGATGCCGCTTGATGCGTGCGTGGAGCGCGCGGTGCGAGCCGTGGCGGCGCCGGCGCAGGACGCCGGAATTTCGATCCAGCTGCAGATACCCGCGAACCTGCCACATGTGCTGGGCGATTCGCGGCGCGTGGAGCAGGTGCTGGTGAGCCTGCTGTCGAATGCCATCAAATACTCGGCGCGGGGGCAGGAAGTGGTGGTGGCGGCACGCGCCGAGGCGGATTCCGCGCACGTCTCCGTCCAGGATTCCGGTTGCGGCATGAGCCAGGAATTCCTGGAACGGGTGTTCAGCAAATTCGAGCACGCCGAAGACTCGCTCACCCGTACGGACCATGGGATGGGGCTGGGGCTGGCCATCTCGCGCCACATCGTGCAGGCTCACGGAGGGAAGATCTGGGCGGAGAGCAAGGAAGGGGCGGGAAGCACGTTTCACTTCACACTTCCACTGAGTATTTCGCCGACGCTTGCCCCGGAGCCGCTGCCCCCCGCGATGGCAGACTCTTCGTGGGCGCCGCGATTGGTGCTGGTGATTGATAACGATGAAGATGTGACGCGCATTCTCTCCTATATTTTCGAAACGCAGGGACACCAGGTAATCTGCGCGCATTCGGGGAACGAGGCGCTGGAGCTGGCGCGGAGGCATCGGCCCGACTTGATTACGCTGGACCTGAATCTTCCTGACCTGGACGGATTCGAAGTGCTGCGGCAATTGCGCGCGGCGGAGGAATCGCGGCACATTCCCGTAATCTGCATATCGGTGCGACCGGATGTGAGGCTGGCGTTGGCGCTGGGCGCGGATTACTGCATGGAGAAGCCGCTGGACATCGACCGCCTTCGGGAACTGTCGGGCAAAGCGCTGGCAACGGTGCGGTGAAGGAGCGGCAGGTGAAGTTGACGCGCGTGATGGTGGTGGAGGACGACACGGACATCCAGAAGGTGATCCGGATGAGTCTGAAGATGCGCGGAGTGGGCGAAATCGTGGTGGTAGACAGCGGAACGGAGTGCATCGAGCGCCTGGCGCGGTTCACCCCTGATGTGATTCTGCTCGACGTGATGATGCCGCACGTGGACGGATACGAAACCTGCCGGCGCATCAAGCAGAATCCGGCCACGCGCGAGATTCCGGTGGTCTTTCTGACGGCTCGGGTGCAGAAGGCGGACCGCGAAAGAGGTATGAAGCTCGGCGCACTGGGTTATTTGACGAAACCGTTCGACCCCATGACGCTCCACGACCAGATCCTGGCTCTGTTCCCGGAGGCGTCCGGCAGGAAAGAAGAGAAGGGAACCAGCGCAAAGCAATGACCGCGGAACGGCACATCCTGGATTCGCTCAGTTCGGGCCTGCTGGTGCTCGACGGCGAGAACCGGGTGTCGTTTCTCAACCGGGTTCTGGCGGAAATGCTCCATGCGACCCCCGAGGAGTGGGTGGGACGGGATGCCGAAGAACTGGCCGTGGTGATGGCACGATTCGCGCAGCCGCTCGCAGCGCCCCGGTTTGCATGGCCGGATTCATTTGGCTCGCGCGACATCGAATGGCGTGACGCGGAAACTCTGCGCTACTTCCGGGAAGATTCGGCGCCACTCGTCGCAGATGGAAGCCGGGCGGTGGGGAACGGGCGAGTCATCGCCTATCACGACGTCAGCCACGAAAAGGCAGTGGACCGGATGAAGTCCGAATTCATCTCCGTGGCCTCGCACGAGTTGCGGACACCCATGACCTCGATCAAAGGGTCCGTGGACCTGATTCTTTCCGGATTTGCCGGCGAGACGAGCCCGGAGATGCAGGAGCTGCTGGAAATTGCCCAGAAGAGCTGCGACCGTCTGGTGCGGCTGGTGAACGACATCCTGGACCTTTCCAAGATCGAGGCCGGACAATTGAAGCTGAATCTGGAGAGGCTGGACGTGACGGAAATCGCGGTGCGCGCGATATGTGCGGTCAAGCCGCTGGCCGATAAATCCAACGTGCGACTGCGAGTGGACCGGCCTCAGCCGCTGCCCATAGTGGAAGCGGACCCTGACCGCATCGAGCAGGCCATTACCAATCTGCTCTCGAATGCAGTGAAGTTCTCGCCGCCGAAGGGTGACGTGGTGGTGGAACTTTCTTCGGATGAGAATTGGGTGCAATGCGCGGTGAGCGACCAGGGCGTGGGAATCGCGGAGAAGGACCTACACCGCATCTTCGGGAAATTCCAGCAGCTTTCGGAAGGCCGCCGGAGGGGCGGGACGGGACTCGGCTTGGCGATCACGCGCGGGCTGATTGACGAGCATCGCGGTTCCATCTGGGTGGAGAGCCGAGTAGGCGTGGGCACGAAATTTATCTTCCGGTTGCCGGTCGCGGTGCCGCCTACGACCGGCGCACCGGAACTCGCGGGCAAAGTAGCAAAGCCGTAGCCGGAGTTGAAGCCCTGGGTCGATCGAGAGTCTGGCGATGCAGAAGAAAATCTTCTGGACGCTCTTTACCCTGCTGGGACTACTGGCGGATTTTGCCTTGCCATTCTGGTGGGCAGTGATGGCAACGGTTCCCGTCGGAGTGTTGAGCTGGTGGGTGGCTTACCGAAGCGACTGGTTCTAGGCCGCGAACCGTCCACCGGCAGAGCAGCGGCGATCATCTCCTGCGGAATCAGCCGAGCTTTTTCAGCAGCTCCTTCCAGCGAACCCAGGCGTCTTCGCGCGCCTTCTTGTTGCCTTCGGTGGCGTCGGGGGCTTCGCCGGCGCGCATGAATCCGTGGCCGGCACCTTCGTAGGTGACTGGCTCGTAGATTTTCCCGAGCGCTTTCATGTCGGCAATCGTTCCCGGCACGGTGGCGCCGATGCGAGCATCATTTCCGCCATAGAAGCCGAAGACCGGCGCGTTGATGCGGGTCATGGCATCCTTGGCGGGCGGCGGACCGTAGAAGACGAAGGCAGCGGAGAGGTCGGAGCGGTTGGTGGCGAAGCGGAAGGATTGGCCGCCGCCCCAGCAGAATCCGGCGATGAACAATTTCCCATTCCACGCGGGAATTTTTTTGGCGTAGTCGGCCGCTGCGTTGAGGTCGGCGGTCACCTGGTCCGGATCCAGATGGCTGACGGCTTCAAACGCTTTGCCCTCGGGGAACGAATCGGTCCGCCCGCCATTTGGGCCCATGCCCGAGAGCAGATCCGGTTCGATGGCGATGTAGCCGGCGGCCGCCAATTCGTCTGCGAGGAGGGCGGACCAGTCCGTGAAGCCGAAAATCTCGTGAATCACTACGACCACGGGGCGCTTGTCCTTCGATTCCGGATACGCAACCATAGTTTCGACGGAACGGCTGTCGTGTTTCAGCGTGACCCATTCGCGATGCCGGGGGGATTTTTCCAGCCGGTCGCGGGCCCAGTCCTGCGCCGGGGCGGCGGGCGCGGCAAGCGTCACTGCGCTGAGTACAAACAGGGAGGCGGAGAGCAGAGTGATTTTCATGGGTGGCCTCTCGATTCGCCGGCATCCGGAGGGCCGGCAGCGTTTGGCGGGAGCAAATTCTATACGAGGCGGGTGGAGAATGCACCCGGCCGTGCGCAGCGGATGCCGAGCAAGTCGTATGAGGGCGCAGGAATCCGGCGCTCAGTCTCAAATCCTTGACTGCCCCTGTAGCGTCGACTACCATCGCTCAAAAGAGGAGAGAACCTAGCCCCCGACCGATGCCTGACCTGACTCCTGACCCTTCCAAGGAAGATCGTCCATTACGGCTGGAACGCCGCGAGTGGCAGTTCTGGTCCTTCCTAGTACTTGGAGTTGTAATTCTCGGAATCGGAATAGCGGTGTATGAGGTGCTGCGCGCGCCGGCCACTGCCTGGTCGATTCAGGAAATTTCACAGCTGATCCCGGCCATGCTCTTCGGGGTGATCGCGCTGCTGGTGCTTGTGAATTTTTACCTGGCGCAAAAAGACGCGGTGATTCGCGGCCTGCAGCACGAGTTGGTGCAGCAGAAAATCGAGGCGGAACTGAACCGCGAGCTGGCGCTACAGGATCCCGTGACGGAGGTCTACAACCGCCGCTATCTTCGCGTGATGCTTTCGAAGGAAATCAGCCGTGTGAAGCGCATGGGCAAGAGCCTGGCGGTGATGCTGGTGGACATCACGGGATTCCGCCGGGTGAACGAGAGCCTGGGACACACCGGCGGCGACGTGGTGTTGCGGCAGATCGCGCAGCTTCTGCAGTCCAAACTGCGGAATTCGGATCTGGTGGTGCGGTTCGGCGGCGATGAATTCCTGTTGATCCTTCCGGACACGGACGATGCCGGAGTGCAGATTCTGAGCGCACGCATGAAGGAATCTCTGGGCGATTGGAGCCGCCGGAGCGGAATGACGGAGTTCAATCTGCGTTTCGCCATCGGCTCCGCGCGGTACACACAGGATCGGCCTCTTGATGATCTGCTGAAATCGGCCGAACAGCGCCTGCAGCACGACCGCAGGACCGGAGGAGAGCCTCCGGCTGCGGCGGGGACAGGAGCAGCGGCCGCGGCAATGCCGCGGTAGCCGAGCGGAGAAACCGTGGTCTGCGCGGGAGGCTGCGCCCGCGCACCGGGGGATCCTCGCAGCCGGTTTCGTTCCGTTGAGTTGTGGAAAGGACTGGAGGCGGGCCCCCTTCCGGCCCGGAACGCTGGAGGGGAGCCGTGCGCATCGTGCGACTCCGTTGCTTCTCCTGTGGGAACCGCACCGAAGTGACCTTCGGCGAGCTCGAAACCCGGGACCTGCGCGAACAGAAATTCGTCCAGCGGAATTGCCGCATTTGCCACGGCGTGACGCGCCACGAAGTGCTGAGAGGCGGCGGGCCGAGCTTGGAGACTTTCGGCGGCTTTCAGGAGGATATCGTAGCGGAAGCGGCCAAGCCGCGCGCACTGATCGTCGAGGATGATCCGGAGGCGCGCGCCGTGCTCGCCAAGGCGCTGGCGGCCGCGAATTTCGATGCCGTCGCCGTGGGCGATGGCCGCGAGGCCCTGCAAATCCTGGTGCGCGAGGATTTCACCGTAATCCTCTCGGACATCAATATGCCGGAGCTTGACGGGAAACAACTGTTCGATTTCCTCGAGAAAAACCTGCCCGAAGTCCGAAGCCGGGTGATTTTCATTACCGGAGAGACGGGGAATCCCGAGACGCGCGAGTTTCTGGAAGCGAGCGGACAGCCGTATCTGCCCAAGCCTGTGGAATTACCACTGCTGTTTGTCCTGCTGGAGGCCATCGCCGGGGGCGGCGGCAGCCAGACTTCTCCAAGCGAGTAGGTGTCTGCTAAACTGAAATTGTTGGGGCGCGGTACCCAAGCGGTTTAAGGGAGAGGTCTGCAAAACCTCCATGCGTGGGTTCGAATCCCACCCGCGCCTCCAGCTTTTTGGGGCCACCAAGCACTGTCCTCAATCCGCTCCTTGGATCCAAGGGCCACCAGCCGGAGCGGTTATCGGCCGGACATGTGCGGCTACTGGGATTCGTCGCCTTACAAATTCCTAACGTATCCCTTATTCCTTCCAAATCCGGTGGGGCTCATTCTGCTCTGTGCGCCCGGACCCGTGAGCAGTTCCGTGGGCAGGCGGGCCGGGAGGCATAATGAACCGCAATGGTTTTCTGGGTTACGCGCGCGTCTCAGTGGCGGCCCTCTTCGGAATCCTGCTTCCACTCTGTTGCTCAGCGCAGTCTAGGGCTGAGTCGGGGGTCGGGGCGGACGCTGCCCCTGCGGGCCCCGCCGCGAGTTCGGCCAGCGCAGACGCCCTGCTCACTGAACTAGAAGCCATGAAGGAACGCATCACAGCCTTGGAGGCGGAGGTCCGCCGGCTGAAGTCGGGGGAAGCCGCGCATGTGACTGCGGAACCGGCTCCCGGGAAGGCCGGCGCGCCTGTTGCGACGGGAACAATGTCCGCCGTCGTCGCCCCTTTGCAGGAGGGCACGCCCGGCGGGAAGCCTGCGAGGGCGGAGCCTTTCGCCTTCGCCGATTTCACCTGGCTGAACGGCAACCCGCGCACCAAGGAGATTCCACTGGATACCAAATTCTTCACCCCGGAAATTCGCGCCGATGTGGATTACGTGCTGGACTTCAATCACCCGAAGGACGACACGATCGGCGGATC
>DATKNR010000086.1:0-4183 GCA_035541255.1 Patescibacteria group bacterium
GTGCTGAAAAACGGTTCGAGCGACGTCAGTATCCGCGGCCCCGGCAGCGCCCCCGCGTTGATCGCATCGCGCAGCGGCTTGTCGTCCGGACTCCCCACGCTCTGCACCGTCGTAAATCCCGCCTCGAGCGTCGCCCACGCATTCGCCGCTGCCGCATACGCCGCCTGCTGCGGCGTTTCGCTTTTGTCTTCGGCGCGCCCGTTCGGCCCAAAGTGATAGGTGATGTGCACGTGCGCGTCGATCCAGCCCGGCAGCACCGTCAGCCCGCGCAGGTCGTATCCCGCTCCCGCCGCTCCGCCCTTGTCCGGCTCAACCGACGTGATTCGCCCGCCCTCGACCGTGATCCGCTGGTCGTGCAGCACGTGCCCGCGCCCGTCCAGCATCGTCGACACGCGCACCACCACCGGCTTCTCCTGCGCCTCTCCGGCAAACGCCAGCGCAAACGCCGCCACTGCCGCGCATAGAATTTTCATGGGTTGCCCTCCTGATCTGCCCGCCGGGCGCGGTCGTCCTTACTTTTCCGTCGGGTAGCCGCTCTCCACCCACACCCGCCATCCCCCATCCATCGACACGGCATTCGTGTAGCCCATTTTCTTCAGCGATTCCGCCACCAGCGCCGACCGGAACCCTCCGCCGCAGTACAGAATGATTTCCGCGCCCGTGTCCGGGATGGTTTTTTCAATGTCGCGCTCGATCACGCCTTTGCCCAGATGGATGGCCCCGGGAATGCGCCCCCGCGCCACCTCGTTGTCCTCGCGCACGTCCACCAGGGTCAGCTTTTCGCCTTTGTCCATGCGCTTCTTCACTTCCTCTACGTTGGTTTCCCGCACGTGCCCCTTCGCCTCGTTCACAAGCTTCAAGAATCGACTGGAATGTTGCATGGCAGTTTCCTCCGGATGAATGGCAGGCCGGTCAGAATATCACGCCGGCCCCGGCCCGGCGCTCGTCTTCCCTCTTCTCGTGCGGCTCAGGACTGCGGTTTCTCGCCCGCCTTGGACTTCGATAGCGAGCGCATGTAATTGATCACGTTCCATTTCTTTTCGTCCGGCGTCCGATCGCCTTCCCCCACCATTTTCCCCATTCCGTTCGTCAAAATGTAGAAGAGCTCGCCGTCCGTGAACGGCGCCAGCGATTCCGCCTTGCGCAGATCCGGCATCTTCAGCTCCATCTGCTTCGCCAGGTCTCCCTGGCCGTTGCCGTCCTTCCCGTGGCACATCGCGCACTGCGAGGAGTAATACTTCGCGCCCGCGGCGATCGACGCCTCTGTGGGCTTCACCGGATTCTCCCGCTTCACATCCTGTTCCGGAATCGTGTATCCGGGAGGAAGATGCGAGTCCTTCGTCTTTCCCGGCGCGGGATTCTGCTGGCCTGCTCCTGCGGCAAGTGCCAGAAGCGCGACGGCCGCGCTGGCAAGAATCGCTCTCATGGGACCGACCTCCTTCTCCGCGTGAGTCGGCGTTTCCGCGGAGGGGCAACCTGCCGCGGATTCTACTCCATGTCCCGCCAGTTCGGTCCCGCTTTCACGTCCACCACCAGCGGCACGCGCAGCGGATGCACCCGCTCCATCGCGTCTTTCACCAGCGTCCGCAGCTCCGCCAGGCCCGTCCGCGGCACTTCAAACAGCAGTTCGTCGTGCACCTGCAGCGTCATCCGCGCTCCCAGCTTCGACCCCGCCAGTTTCCGGTCAATTTCGATCATCGCCAGTTTGATCAGGTCCGCCGCCGTCCCTTGCAGCGGCGTGTTCAGCGCAATGCGTTCTCCCATCGCCCGCATCGCCCCCTGCGGCGACTGGATTTCCGGAATCGGCCGCACGCGCCCAAACAGTGTCCGCGTCATCCCCGTCTTCCGCACTTCCTCCAGGTGCCGGTCCAGATATTCCTTCACTCCGCGGTACCGCTCGAAATAAGCCGCGATAAATTTCGCCGCCTCGCCCCGTTCGATGCCCAGTTGCTGCGCCAGTCCGAACGCCGAGAGCCCGTAGATGATTCCGAAATTCACTGCCTTCGCCGACCGCCGGTGCTCCGCCGTCTGTGCCAGCGGCCCCACGCCGAACACCAGCTCCGCCGTCCGCGCGTGGATGTCTTCTCCCCTTTGGAACGCTTCCACCAGCACCGGGTCTTCCGAAAAATGTGCCAGCAGCCTCAGCTCGATCTGCGAATAATCCGCCGAGAGCAGCATCATGCCCTCGTCCGCCACAAACGCCGCCCGGATCTGCCTCCCCGTCTCCCCTCGCACCGGAACGTTCTGCAGGTTCGGGCTGGACGAGCTCAGCCGCCCCGTCGCCGTTCCCGTCTGTGAAAGCCGCGTGTGCAGCCGTCCGTCCACCGCGCTCACCAGCCGCGGCAGCGCGTCCACGTACGTCGATTTCAGCTTCGCTGCCTCGCGGAATTCCAGCACCTTCTTCGGCAGCGGGTGCTTCGCCGCCAGCGTTTCCAGCACGTCCGCGGCGGTCGATCGCGCCCCTGTCTTCGCCGACTTTCTCGGCGCGGGCAGGTTCAGTTTGTCGAACAACACCTCGGCCAGTTGCGACGGCGAATTGATGTTGAATGGCGCTCCCGCCATCTCGTAAATCTCTTTCTCCCGCAAGCCCAGTTCTTTCTCCAGGGACCGGGACATCTCCTTTAGAGCCTGCGGGTCGATGCGCACGCCGGTGCGCTCCATCCGCGCCAGCACCGGCGCCAGCGGCAGGTCGATGTGCTCGTACGCCTCCACCAGGCCCTGCTTCTCTATTTCCGCGCGAAGTTGTGGTCCCAGCCGCGCCAGCCACGCCGCTTTTTCCGCCGCCGTCGCCATCGGCGCCGCGTTCAGGTGCCGCGCGGCCACGTCTTCCAGATCGTGCCTCGATGTGCTTGGACGCAGCAGGTACGAATAGAGCCGCACCGCATGCCGCACGCCCGCCACTCCGCCCTCCGGCTCGAGCAGCAGTTCCAGCAGTTTCGGGTCGTGCACCGTCTTCGCGCGCGTCCCGTCGCTCAGCCACTCCTCCACTTTCTTTCGCAGCAACGCGTTCCCCTCGATGTCCACGGTCGCGGCGGCGTCCGCCCCGGTCGCGATCCCTGCCGCGCCCGGCCGGCTTCCGAACCCCGGCTCGTCATCCTCCTCGGCGCCGTCTCCGGGGAGCGCCTCAACCCACAGAGCGGGCTGTGTATCGCCCGCCGTCTTTTCGACAAACTCGTCAAACGCGCGCGGCGTAGCCAGGCTGTGCGCCGGCGTCGACGCGGCCGCCGGGGCCGGCGCGGGCGTAAGCTCCCGCAGCAGCGACCCGAATCCGAACTCCATGTACAACCCGCGCAGCGCTTCCACGTCCGGCGCCGCCGGCTCCAGCGACGCCAGATCCAGTTTCATCGGCGCGTGCGTATCGATCGCCGCCAGCTTCTTGGAGAGCGCCACCATCTCGCGCGAGTTCTCCAGCGCCTCCCTCCACCGTTTGCTCGTCACTTCCCCCGCGCGTTTCAGCGCCGCCTCGGCCGAACCGAATTTCTGGATCAGCTCTTTCGCTCCCTTTTCTCCAATTCCTTTCGCGCCGGGGATGTTGTCGATCGAATCCCCCATCAGCGCCATCACGTCGATCACCTGTTTCGGCGGAACGCCCACCAGCTCCTCGACTTTTTTCTCATCGGCCAGCAGGTCCCCTTTTCCGGGATTGAATACGCGGATCCTGCCGCCTCCCGGCACCTGGTCGCAGACGAGCTGCAGCATGTCTTTGTCCGCCGTCACGATAAACACTTCCAGCCCGCGCTCGCCCGCCTGGCGGCTCAGCGTTCCGATTACGTCGTCCGCCTCGTATCCTTCCTGCGTCACCACCGGCAGCCTCATCGCGTCGCACAATCGCCTCACCATCGGCAATTGCACTGCCAGGTCTTCCGGCATCGGTGGCCGCTGCGCTTTGTACTTGTCGTACAGCTCGTCGCGGAACGTCGGCCCGGGCAGATCGAACACCACCGCCAGATAGTCCGGCGACCAGTCCTTCGCCAGCTTTCTCAGCATGTTGGCGAAGACGTAAGGAACTTTGGTCGGCAGGCCGCTCGGACTTCTCAACCGCTCCATCGGCGCATAAAACGCCCGGAACACGAACCCCATCGCGTCAATCAGGAACAGTCGTTTGGGGGTGCTGGATGCCATCAGTGGATGGGAACGCGAGAATCCCGGAGTATAGCATTCCCGTTCTACACCCCGGCTTTGT
>DATKNR010000087.1:0-23356 GCA_035541255.1 Patescibacteria group bacterium
GTCACCAACGCGGTGCTGATCCTCCACGGCACGGGCGGCACCGGCCGGCAATTTCTACAGCCCCAATTTGCAGATGTCCTGTTCGGCCCGGGCCAGCTCCTCGACGCTACCCGCTACTACATCATCCTTCCCGACAACATCGGCCACGGAAAATCCTCCAAGCCGAGTGACGGCCTCCACGCCCATTTCCCGTCTTACGACTACGACGACATGGTGGCCGCACAGCACGAGCTCCTCGTCAACGGGCTCGCTGTGAATCACCTGCGCCTGGTGATGGGCACCTCCATGGGCTGCATGCACTCCTGGGTTTGGCTGGAGTCCTATCCGGATTTCATGGACGCGGCCATGCCGCTCGCCTGCCTGCCCGTCCAGATCGCCGGCCGCAACCGCATCTGGAGGAAGATGGTGATCGACGGCATCCGCAACGATCCTGAATGGAAGAACGGCGAATACACCGCGCAGCCCCGCGCCGCGATCGAGATCTCCGTGGATTTTCTGGTCATCGCCGGCAGCGCGCCGCTGCTCATGCAGACGAATTACCCCACGCGCGACGCCGCGGATAAAGTTCTGGAGGAATACAGGTCGCGCACGAGCCAGCGGCTCGACGCGAATGATTTCCTTTTCGCCGTCAATGCCTCGCGCAACTACGATCCCTCGCCGAAGCTCGAATCCGTCGTCGCGCCGGTCATGTTCGTCAATTCCGCCGACGATTTCATCAACCCGCCCGAGCTGGGCATCGCCGAACGCGATATCAAACGTGTGAAACGCGGCAAGTTCGTACTGATCCCGGTTTCCAGCCAGACCCACGGCCACGGAACGCACACCTGGGCCGCCGTGTGGCAGCAGTACATGAAGGAGTTGCTGGACGAATCCGCCCGGTAGCACAGGCTTTCAGCTTGTGCGTCTTTGGACCGCGCGCCCTGCGGCCATATTCTTCACTGGGCCCGCGCCCACGGCCCCCGATTCTCGTCTTCTTCCCCTACTGCACGCTCACGTTTCCGTAGAACTTCCAGGAAGTTTTGAAGTCTTTCGCGGGCGCCTCTCCGGTCAGCAGCGCGCGCACCATCTCCACGGGCATGGTCCCTTCTCTCATGATTTTGTCGTGCATCTGCCGGTTCGTCATTTTCCCCTTCTCCACCAGTTCGCGATGCAGCGCGCGGAACTGGAAACCTCCCAGCAGGTATCCCGCCTGGTACAACGGAGAATAGTCTCCGCCGAACGACCGCCGCACTTCCGCCGCCGCGTTGTCGCGCTCATGGCCTACACGGTCCACCAGGAAATCGATGCACTCCTGCGGCGTCATTTTCCCCAGGTGGAAGCTCAGCGAGAAGATGATCCGCGCGCACCGGTGCATCCGCCAGAAGAGCGCTCCGATTTTTTCCTCCGGCGTCTTGTCGAATCCCATGTCCCAGAACATCAGCTCGCAATACAAAGCCCAGCCTTCCGTCCAGAACGGCGTGTGGAACATCTGCCGGTAGGGCTTGTACCTCTGCAGCATGAAGAACTGCAGATGGTGGCCGGGAATCAGTTCGTGGAACACCGTCGCGTGCGCGAATCCGTAGTTGTTCCCGCGCATGCTCATTAGTTTCTGCTCTTCCGTCATCGTGTCCGTCGGATACGACACCAGAATGTCCGGCCCGCCCAGGAAGAACGGAGCCACCAGTTGACGCTCCGGACTCATCATCAGCATCCCCCAGTCTTCGGTGGCCAGCTCCGGCACGGTCACGAAGTCGGTTTGCCGCACGTAGGCGATCGCATCCTCGGCCAGCTTGCGGATCATCTCGGGCTGCTTGCCGGGATCCACCGTCTGGCTCTTCACGTGTTCCAGCGCTCGCTTCCAGTCGTCCCCGTAGCCCAGCTCGCGCGAAGCCTTCACCATTTCGCCTTCGCACCACGTCATTTCCTTCTTCGCCAGCGCGATCAGTTCTTCCGGCGTGTAGGGAATCATCTCGTGCGCCAGCTCCACCATCAGCGCGTCGCGCCCGATGGGATCGCCTACAATCGTCTCCTTGTCGTCCGGCTTCACGCCCACCACCTGTTCGCGCAGGAACACGCGGTAGTCCTCCAGCGCCTTGTCCGCTTCCTTGTATGGTTCGTCCACCCACCAGGTGAACACGGGATCGTAGCCATTCGAGAACGAGTACCAGTTCTTGAAGGCCGTGCGCAGCTCGCCGATTGCGGCCGCTGCCCGGTTGGCAATGTATTTCTGCGTATGGATCGGCTCGATTTTCTTTTCCCCCGGCCGCTCGGCTTCCTTGCCTTTTTCGCCGGCGGCAGGCTCCGGCTTTAGTCCCAGCGCCACAGCTTTTCGAATTTCGTCCACTTGCTTCTTGATCTGCGCCACGAGCTCGGCCGCCCGCTTCGCGTCCACCGGCTTCATCTCCCGCCGCCCGTCGTCAAACCCTTCGATGGTTTTCGCGAACGGGATGAGCGGCTCCGTCTCCGCGTATTGCTTCTCCTTGATGTCCAGCGAGCGCAGTTCGTACTGTAGCTGGTTGCGGAACAGCACGTAGTCCACTTTGCCTTCCAGGCTCAGCTTCTCGAACTCCCAGCTCCCCAGCGAGTCCAGCCAGCTGGAGTAGAACTCCTTCAGCCGCGCGTTCCGCGAAGGAGAAACTTCCAGCGTGTAACGACGCTCGATGCTCCTCAGGTCGCTCTCGAAGCGCTGGATGGAGGGTTGAAGTTCGCTCGGATAGGTGTCGAAATCGGCCCGCGCGGGCACTTCGCTGCCGGCCGCCGCCCCTGGCGAAACGGCCGCCTTCGCGGGCGGAGCAATCGCTCCGCTTCCCGCCGGATAAACCGGCGCGGTCAGAATTCCAAAACTCAGCATGGCTGCGGTAATCTGGCGGAAGAACGATCGCATGTAGCACCTCGAAATGTGGGAACAGCGCGGCAACCCTGTCACATTTTTTCGCGAGGTGCAAGCGCCCCGGACCGGTTTATTTGGATTTCGGCCGGAGAAGCGCCGGAGAATTGCCCTGCCGGAACGAATTCAGATTGCCGACTACGACCCGCGCTGGCCCGAGCAATTCCAGCGCGAGGCGGAGCGTGTCCGCGCCGCGCTCGGCCCTCGCGCCCTGCGCCTCGAGCATACCGGCTCCACGTCCGTTCCCGGCCTCGCCGCCAAACCGATCATCGATATGCTCCTCGTCGTTGCCGATTCCGCGGACGAACCCGCCTACGTTCCGGCCCTTGCGCACAGCGGCTACACCCTCAAGATTCGCGAGCCGGAATGGTTTGAGCACCGCATGTTCAAGGGCCCGGACACGGACGTGAATCTCCACGTCTTCTCGTCCGGTTGTTCGGAGATCGCCCGCACACTCAGCTTCCGCGACTGGCTCCGCGCCAGTCCCGCGGACCGCGAGCTCTACGAACGCACCAAGCGGGCCCTCTCGCTGCGGGAATGGAAGAACCTCCAGGAATACGCCGACGCGAAAACCGCGGTGGTGGAAGAAATCCTCGCTCGCGCCCGCGCCGCCCTCTAGCGCGGGGCGTCAGTCCCGCGGCAAGTTCGGTTCTCGTTGCCTTCACGCCCGCGGATGCGATTTGTCGAACACTTCCATCAGGTGCCGGATCGAAGCGTGCGTGTACCGCTGCGTGGTGGAAAGCGACCGGTGTCCCAGCAGTTCCTGGATCGCCCGCAGGTCGGCGCCCTCGGTCAGCAGGTGTGTGGCAAACGCATGTCGGAACGCATGCGCATGCGCGTTCCAGCCCGTCGACAGCAGCCGCGCATATTTCTTCACGATCCGGTCCACCGAGCGCACGTCCAGCCGTCGTCCCGCATAATTCAGCAGAAGCGCTTGCGCGGACCGTCCGTCACGCGCCCGGGCCAGCAGCTCGCCACGTTGTTTCTCGTACGCTTCCAGCGATTGCCGGGCCTTCGATCCGTACGGCACGATGCGTTCTTTCCGTCCCTTGCCGCGCACGCGCAGCATTTGCGCTTCGCGGTCCACGTCTTCCAGATTCAGTCCCACCAGCTCGCTCACGCGAAGTCCGGAAGCGTACAACAGCTCGAAAATCAACCGGTCGCGTTCCAGCAGCAGCTCGCTCGAGGCCGCTCGCGCGACCGTCCCGGTCCGCTCCGCTTTCGATTCGGTCCGCTTCTGCTCCGCCGGTTGCATGGCCGCCATGCCGTCGAGGAACCGGTTCATCTCTTCGGTACCGGGAACCTCCGGCAGCTTCCGCGCCAGTTTCGGACTGGGGACCAGCCGCGCCGGATTCAGTTTCATGTTTCCTTCCCGCACGCAGAAGCGGAAGAACGAGCGCAGCGCCGCCAGCTTCCGTGCAATCGAGGAGCGTTCCATCTTCTGGTCGTAGAGCCAGCCGACGTACTCGCGGATCAGGTGGTGGTCCACGCTGCCAAGCGCCGGAGCTTCCGTTCCCGGCGGGCTTAGATACTCGATGAATTGCCTCAGGTCGCTCGCATAATTTTTCAGCGTGTGCGGAGACGCATTGCGCTCGTTGCGCAGGTGGTGGAGATAGCGATCGACGGCTGCCTTCATCCCGGGTCCGGATAAATTCTAGGATGACGCCGCCACGCCGGCGGTGTCACTCGGTCGAACCGTGTCCAAACAATGCTGGAGGAGCAGCAGGTCGGGATTGCCTACGACTTCGCGGCGCCTGCGGGTACTTCAACCGTCTCGGCCTCTGCGGGCTTTTCCTGCGGCAGCGCCATTTCCCAGTCGCATTTTTCGTTGATGCAGGCGCGCACTGGCGGCGCGTTTTTCGCGCGCTTCTCCACCACGAACGCCGCGCCGCACTTCGGACACGGCTCCGCGATCGGACGGTGCGGCGTGGTGAAATCGCAATCCGGATAGCGGCTGCACCCGTAGAACACCCGCATGCGTCCTTTGCGCGCGCGCCGTTCCACGAATTCCCCTTCGCCGCACTTCGGGCACTTGATGCCCAGCGTCTTCGACCGGATGTACTTGCACTTCGGGTATCCCGAGCACCCGATGAACTCCCCGTAGCGCCCGTGCTTCAGCAGCAGCGGCTGCCCGCAATCCGGACAGTTCTCTCCGAGCGGCTGGTCCGGCTGCAGCGCTTTTCGCGTACCTGCTGCCAGCCGCCGCGTCGTCCGGCAGTTCGGATAGCCCGTGCAGGCCAGAAACGCGCCCCACTTCCCGCGTTTGATCGCCATTTCTTTGCCGCAGTTCTCGCAATATTCCGGCCCCGCTTCGCTCTCCACCTCTTCGCCCGCGTTCTCCGGCGAAAGGTCGCGGATGAAATCGCAGTCCGGATACCGGCTGCAGCCCAGGAAAAATCCGTGCCGGCTGATGCGCTCCAGCAGCTCGCCCTCGCCGCACTTCTCGCACTTCTGTCCGGTCGGAATGCCGGCTTTGTACGAAGCCATTTCTCCTTCGGCTTTCTCCAGGTCATCCACGAACGGCTTGTAAAAATCCGACACGGATTTCCGCCACGGGATTTTGCCTTCCTCGATCTCGTCCAGTTCTTCCTCCAGCCGCGCCGTGAACCCGACGTCGAAAATATCCTCGAAGCTTTTCACCAGCAGCGTGGCCACCTTTTCTCCCAGCATCGTCGGCGTGAACCGCCCCTGGTCCTTCAGCACGTATTCCCGCTCCACGATCGTCGAAATAATCGTCGCGTACGTGGACGGCCGTCCGATTCCCTTGTCTTCCAGTTCGCGCACCAGCGTCGCTTCCGTGTATCGTGGCGGAGGCTCCGTAAAGTGCTGCTCCGGGCGGATTTTTTCCAGCCGCAACCGCTCGCCCTCGTTCACCTGCGGCAGCGCTCCCGTCCCCGCGTTGCTTTCCGCGTCCTCGTCGTCCTCCGTCACCGCCTGGTATACGGCCAGGTAGCCTTTGAACTTCTCCACCGAGCCCGAAGCGCGGAACGTGTACTCGCCCGCCGCGATGTCGATCGTCGTCTGGTCGAACACCGCCGGCACCATCTGCGAAGCCACAAACCGTTGCCAGATCAGTTGGTACAGCTTGAAGACGTCGTCATCCAGATAGCGCCTCACGTCCTCCGGCCGCCGCGAGACGTCTGTCGGCCGGATGGCCTCATGCGCTTCCTGCGCTTCCTTCTTTGATTTGTAGAAGTTGGGTTTCTCCGGCAGATAGTCCGCGCCATAGGCCGCAGGAATCAGCTCGCGCACCTGCGCCAGTGCGTCCGCCGACACGCGCACCGAATCCGTGCGCATGTAGGTGATCAGCGCCACGCTGCCTTCCTCGCCCAGCTCCACGCCCTCATACAGCCGCTGCGCCAGCGCCATTGTCCGCTTCGCCGTGTACCGCAGCCGGTTGTACGCCGCCTGTTGCAGCTTCGAGGTGGTGAACGGCGGCGGCGCATACCGCCGGCGCTCCTTCTGCGTCACCGCGGCCACCTGCCACTGCGCTTTCTCGGCTTCCGCGACGATTTTCTTCGCTTCCGCCTCGTTCGGCACTTCGATTTCCTCGCCCCGGCACTTCACGAGCTTCGCTTCGAACGCCGGCGGCGCTCCCGCTTCCAGCAGCGCGTGGATGGTCCAGTATTCCTTCGGCACGAACGCGCGGATTTCCTGCTCGCCCTCCACGATCAGCCGCAGCGCCACCGTCTGCACGCGCCCGGCCGAGAGCCCGCGCCGCACCTTGTCCCATAGCAGCGGTGAAATCTTGTAGCCCACGATGCGGTCCAGCACCCGCCGCGCCTGTTGCGCGTCCACCAGGTTTTCATTCACCTGGCCTGCGTGCTCAAACGCTGCCTTTACCGCCTTCTGCGTGATTTCGTTGAATGTCACCCGGAAGATTTTCTTCGGGTCCGCCGCGCGCAGCGGCACATCCTTTGCCGGTGATTTCTTCGCCGCCTCTTTCTTTTCCGCCTTCCCGTATTTGCCGTTCTTGCTGCCGTTCTTGCCTTCCGCCTCTGCTTCCTCCAGCACGAATCGCGCCGGCTTGGAGAGCACCAGCTTCAGGTGCGCCGAAATCGCTTCGCCTTCGCGGTCGGGGTCTGCCGCCAGATAGATCGCCTCGGCATTGTTCGCCGCGCGGCGAAGGTCGTTGATCACCTTGATTTTGCCCGGAATGATTTGCAGCTTCGGCTCGAAAATATTCTCGCCGTTCACCACCGGCGGTTTGGGAGCTTTCTTCGCGGTTTCCTTCGTCCCCGCTTTCGCCTTTCGCTTCCTCTTCTTCCGTTCCTCTCCGGGCAGAAGGATCCCGATTTCCTTCCGCGGCAAATCCATCACGTGGCCGTAGGACGCCTTCACGATGTAATCGCGTCCCAGGTATTTGTTGATGGTCTTCGCCTTCGCGGGCGATTCGACGATGACGAGCGAGCGTGCCATAGGGTGGTCGGACTTCTCTTTTGCCTCTCGGCCCTAAGGATGCCATTGTCGCGCGAAAGGTTACCGCGCGCGCCTCCCCTGGCCGGCCTCAATTCATCTTAGTCACAGGAAGCCAAAGACTTACAAGAGGGATTTCACAAAGTGTTTCCCCGGCATCTGCCGGATCGCTCCGCGCATTTCGAGCTCGAAGAGCGCCGCCAGCACCTCGCTCGAGCTCAGCCCCGATAGCTCCACCAGTTCGTCCACATGCCGCGTGTTGTCCGCCGACAGCAGGCCATATAGCGTCTTCTCCTCCGGCGAAAATGTCCCTTCGAGCAGCGTCGCACGCTCCTCGCTCGACACGCTCTCCGCCGGGAACAATTCCGCCCGGATGTCCGTCGGCAGTTCCTCCACCACGTCTTCCCACCCCGTCACCAGCTTCGCCCCCTGCTTCACCAGTTGGTTCGGACCGAAGCTTCCCGGATGCGTCACGTTTCCCGGCACGCCGTACACCTCGCGCCCGAATTCCATCGCCAGCCGCGCCGTGATCAGCGAGCCGGAATACTGCGCGCCCTCCACCACCACCACGCCGAGCGCCATTCCCGCGATGATCCGGTTGCGCACCGGAAAATTCTGCGGTGCCGCGAAGCTGCCCATCGGAAATTCCGAGATCAGGCATCCATGTTGCGCGATTTCCTCATGAATCTTCCGGTTCTCCTTCGGATAGACGACGTCAATGCCCGTCCCCAGCACGCCCACCGTCGCCCCGCGTCCGCTCTGCTTCAGCGCGTCGAGCGCCCCGCGATGCGCTGAGGCATCGATCCCCCGCGCCATCCCGCTCACGACCACCAGCCCCCGCGCCGCCAGTTCGCGCCCCAGTTTTTCCGCCATCTGCACGCCGTAGGGCGACGGCTTCCTCGAGCCCACTATGGAAATTGAGTGCCTCGAAAGCAGCTCCGGGTTCCCGCGAAGGTAGAGCACCGGCGGCGGATCGTAGATTGCCCGCAATCGCTGTGGATACGCCGGATCGTCCCAGGTGAGCAGTTTCGCGCCCAGCTCGCGGACTCGCGCCAGTTCTTTTTCCGCCAGCCACAGTGGCTGTTGCGAGCGGATGGCCTGCGCCGCCTCCGCGGAAATGTGGCAGGCTTCCAGCGCCGTCAGCGACGCCGCAAACACCGCCTCCGGCGAGCCGAACTCCTGTAGCAGTTTTCCGGCAAGCCTCGTTCCCAGTCCCGGCGTCAGCCCAAGCGCCAGCCAGGCTAGATACGTATCGGATGGCATGACCCAGCGGCCGAATCTATTCGGACATTACTAGCCTGTCAAGACCACGCGCTGTACTGCGGGCCGGCCGCTATGGCCTCATTTCGTCGCCCGCGTCACAGATCCACGGCGTCAGCGCCGAGCCGTCCATCATGCCGATCGGCTGCCCTTCCGGAATTTCCGCCGTTGGCGCGGCCTTCCACTCGTTTGGATTTTTCTGGAACAGCGCGATCTGTGCCGCCGCGTAAGCGAAATGCGCTCGCTGCGCCGCGTCCGTCGCCGCGGTTTGTGTGCCCATCCATTTCCGCAGCGCTTCCAGTCTCTCCCACGCCACCGCGCGCACCTCGGCCCGCGCTTTCTGATTTGCTGCAAGCGCGAACAGGTGTTCGAGCGCCACATCGTCCACTGTCCGCCCCACGTCCCCGGCGTAACCCGCCGCCCGCGGCGCTTTCCACGTCGCGGCCAGCAGATGATCGATCACGTCGTCCAGCCCCGGCTCCTGCGCGTTCTCGCCATGCTGTTCCAACAGCCGCGCCGCGCGTTCCGCGTTCAGCAGCAGCCCGATCACATGGTTCGCCGCCGCCTCCGCCGGAGCAAGCGTGTCAAAGGTCAGCCCCGTCTGGCCGTGAAAATCTTCGCGGTCGCGCCGGTAGAGCGGAGGCTTCGGCGGAATCAGCCGCAGCACCGGTTCCGGAAGCTCCAGCACGGAAGGCGCGAGCGTTCCCAGTACCGCTCCGAGCGCTCGCCGCTGCTCCTCCGCCGCCACCGGCACAGCGGGCCTTTGCCCGTCTCCCCGCAACGCGAAGGTGTAGTCCACTCCGCCGATTTCCTTGATCGCCGCTTCCACCTGATACCGGTGATAGAGATAGATCGGCACCAGCGTATCTTCCAGCGTCGCCAGGGGCATTCCCGGGCGGATGTTGTGTTCGCCAAATCGCTTCAGCGCCGCCGCGCGGATCGGCAGCATGCGATTCAGCTCGTCCACCGCGTTCGTTCCGCCGTCCCACAAATGTGCGATGGGGCTCGCGCTCCCCGGCGGCCGCGCGTCCTGGTCCGTCAGGTAACGCAGCCCGCGGTCCCGCGCACCGCGCAGAATCGCGTCCAGCGCTTTGTGCTCGTTCGTCCCCGCCGGAAAATCCTGATAGCCGTATGCGATGGTCACCTTGTCCCATTCCCCGATGCCCGTCGCATACGCGTTCGAAAGATTCGGCACTCCGTCCGCGCCCAGCGTCACCAGCGGCTGCGGATAATCCATCACGGACGCGCGGTTGTTCGTGCTTGCCGCGAAGTTGTGCATCAGCCCCAGCGTGTGCCCCACTTCATGCGCCGCCAGTTGCCGCAGACGCGCCAGCGACATCGCCAGCATCTCGCCCGGCACCGCCGCGTCCGCATCGTCGCTCGTATACGGCGCCAGCAGCCCCTCCGCGATCAGGTAGTCCTGCCGCACCCGCAGCGACCCGAGCGTCACCTGCCCCTTCAGCATTTCGCCCGTTCGCGGATCAATCACTCCGCCGCCGTACGACCAGCCGCGCGTTGCCCGGTGCACCCACTGAATCACGTTGTAGCGGATGTCCATCGGGTCCGCACCCTCCGGCATCAGCTCCACGCGGAACGCGTCCTTATATCCAGCCGCCGTGAACGCCTGGTTCCACCATCGTGCCCCTTCCAGCAGCGCCGACCGGATCGGCTCCGGGGCTCCGCGGTCGAGGTAATACACGATGGGTTCCACCGGATCGCTCATTTCCGCCGCCGGATTCTTTTTCGCCAGCCGGTGCCGCGCGATGAATCGCTTCTCGAGCGGCCCTCCCACCGGCATCGCGTAGTCGGCATACTGGATGCCGAAGTAGCCCGCCCGCGGATCGTACGCGCGCATGTGGTATCCCGCCGGCGGCGCCGCCACAAACGAGTCGTGCTCGCGCACCGTCACCGACTGCGGCGTCGGCACCACCTGGTCGAGCCAGTTGCCCGGATCGTCTCCCGTGAACGTCAGCGTCACTTCCACTTCCGTGTTCTTCGGGAAATTCTTCGTCCGTGGCAGGTAGAAGGCCGAACGCGACGCGTCCAGATGGAAATTTCCCTGCTTCGTCCGTTTCAGCGCGCCCGTCACGTTGTGCTCGTCGTGCAGGAAGAACGAGGTCGCGTCCACGAGCACGTGCCCGTCCTCCTCCGCCGCCACGTCGAAGCCCCACAGCACGGACTCCGCAAACGAGTCGCGAACCGCGCGCCGTTCGTCCTCGTCGTTGCTCACCGCGCGGAAGCCGTAGTTCGGCTCAACGAGCAGCACTTTCGGCCCGCTCCGCTCCCATTTCACGATGCGCGTCCGGCCCAGTTGCCCGCGGTCGAGCCCGATGTCGTTCGACCCCACTCCGGCAGGCAGCGATTCGATGTAGATGAATTCCGTGTTCCACTCCCCGATTTCCAGCCACATCTTTCCGGCCTTCGCGTCCCAATACAGGGGCACGTACCCTGGTATTTTTTCCATTCCCGCCGTTTTTGCCGCAATCGTCATCGGCTCTTTCGAGGCAGCAGGCGTTTGGGAAAAGGCTACGGTTGTGACACCAAGCAGAACCACCATGAGTTCGAGCATTCGCCGCATGAGTCTCCTCCGCGTTTCGCGCAGCACCTTTGTCCACTCGGCAGGATTTGTCAACATCGGATTACGATATTGACCCGGCTTGCCCTGAGCTCCGTGGCGAAGAGTGGACCGGCGTCGAAAGCCTTATTTTCTCTTAAAACCTGCCGATTTCCCTTGCTTTCTTAGTAACGTTCTGATAATATGAGCGCGAGACAAACCTCTATGCAGCCCGCCCAACGACACCATGCGACCCCGCTTTCCCCGTATCTCCTTTGTTGGCAACTCTTCCGTGAAACTCGCCCGCCAATCTTTTATTTGCCACTCTTCCAAAACAAACCACATAAAGTCCATTGAGAATCACAACGTTCCGCGAGACAGGGGGCGGGGAGAGCTTTAACGATCAGTAGCGAGATCCGCGGCACTGGACGTTCCCCTGTATCGCGCGATGCAACCCGCTATCGAATTCCTATCTCTCTTGAAATGAATGTTTGCAGTGTGTCGTTTTCTAACCCTTTTAGAATAAATGTTTGTGTCATGTGCGGGGGGGTGGGGTCTCGGTAGCGTTGGCAATTTAGCCTGTGCGCCTTTATCCATCGAAACGGCCTGCGTCAACGCAAACGAACCTGACGAATCTTCCAGTGCGGCTCGCCGTTTCATCTCCGGTTGCCAGTCACGAGCCACGAATGGCACTCGGAGCGCAGCTGGGTCGTTCACTGGCGTGATATAGTCGAACCGAATTGCTGAGCGCATCGATGAGCAGAATCCGCATCTCCGGAGTGCAGTACCTGAACACGGCACCGCTCGTGTGGGGATTCACCCACGGGCCGCTCGCCGGAAAATACGATCTGACGTTCACGCTTCCGTCGCAATGCGCCGAACAACTCGCCCGCGGCGAGGCCGACGTCGCCATCATTCCCGCCATCGAATGCCAGCGCATTCCCGGGCTGGTCGTGCTCCCGGGAATGGCCATCGCTTCGAAGCATGAAGTGCGTAGCCTGCTCGTAGTCTCGCGCGTGCCTATCGTGGAAGTGCAGCGGATGGCGCTGGACACGAGTTCGCGCGCCACTGTGGCGCTCGTGCGCCTGCTGGCTGCGGGATGGTGGTCGCGCCGCGGCGCCCGCATCAGTTTTGTCTCCGCCGCGCCCGATCTGGAAGCCATGCTCGCGGAAAACGATGCAGCGCTCCTCATCGGCGATCCCGCTCTCCGCCTGGCCGAGCGGCAGGATGCGGGAGAGCCCTTGCTGTCCGGACGCAAGACGCAGCTCCACATTTACGACGTGGTTTCCGAATGGCGCGCGTGGACGGGGCGGCCCGCCGTGCTCGCGCTCTGGGCCGCGAAGTGCCACGCGGTCACTCCCGACTTAGTCGCGGATTTCCAGGCTTCCAAGGAATACGGCCTGGCGCACATTCCGGAAATTGCCGCGAATGCCGCGGCAACGCTCGGACTGCCGCAAACGCATCTGGAAAGCTATCTGCTCGAAAATATCGATTACTCCCTGGACGAAGAGAATCGCGCGGGTCTCGAACTCTATTTTCAGAAGGCAGCCGACGCGGGACTGGTGCCGTTCTATCAGCCGTTGCAATATACAGACCCGGCCGCGAGGTCGGCGCACGGGAGAGAGGAAACAGCGGATTCTTCGGGCATGAATCGCCCTCGGACTGACAGGTAAGAGCAATGGGGATCACGCAACAGGAAGCTCTCAACTGGCTCGGCTCGGACGACCTGCTCGGCCTCGGCATGGCCGCGAACGCGATGCGCAACCGCAAAACCGATCCGCGCGTGGCCACTTATCAGATCGACCGCAACATCAACTACACGAATTTCTGCACCGAGTACTGCTCGTTCTGCGCCTTCTACCGTCCCATGGGCTCGGGAGAAGGCTACATCCGCACGATTGACGAAATGTCCGCGAAAATTGACGAAATGCTCGCGCTCGGCGGCACCGGCATCCTGCTGCAGGGCGGGTTGCACGCGGACCTGAAAATCGAATGGTACGAGGGCATGCTGCGCGCGCTGCGTATGCGCTATCCGCAGGTGCATCTGCACTGCTTTTCCGCGCCGGAGATTATCAACATCGCGGAGCTGTCGGGCCTGACGATGCGCGACACGATCGCGCGCCTGCGCGATGCGGGGCTCGCTTCAATTCCCGGCGGGGGCGCCGAAATCCTGGACGACGAAGTTCGCCGGCGCATCTCGCGGCTGAAGTGCACCGCGGACGAATGGGAGCAGGTGCACCGCACCGCCCACGCGCTCGGCCTGCGCACAACTGCAACGATGATGTTCGGCTGCGGCGAGGAACTGCGCCACCGCGTGAATCATCTGGAGCGCGTCCGGCGGCTGCAGGAAGAAACCGGCGGCTTTACCGCGTTCATTCCCTGGATTTTCGCGCCGGAAAATACTTCGCTGGGACGGCGCGTCCAGGAAACCACCGCGGTGGACTACCTGAAAACTCTGGCCGTTAGCCGGCTGTATCTCGACAACATTGACCACATCCAGACGAGCTGGCTCACGCCCGGCATCAAAGTGTGCCAGGTGGGATTGCAGTTCGGAGCGGACGACGTGGGCAGCATCCTGATCGAAGAAAACGTGGTGTACGCCGCGGGCGTGCGCAACCGCACCAACGAAGCGGAGTTGCGCCGCATCATCGCTGACGCGGGCTACATTCCCGCGCAGCGCGACACACTCTACCGTTCCTACATTCTGAAGAATTAGCGCCATGCCCCATTCCCGCTGTCATCCCGAGAGAAGCGAGGGACCTGCTTTCTCAGTGAACGCGTGCGTCTGCATTCGCTTTCTGATGGCCCTTGCGCTCCTTTTCCCGCTGGCTGCGAGCGCGCAGCGGCGAAAGGATTTCACCGCGCCCACGCCGTTTGTCTCCGGAAGCACGCTCATTCTCGGTCTTCTGGACCACGGGGACCGCGACTCGGAGCTGAACCGGCCCGCCGTGCAGCTTGCCGAACGGTTGCGCGCTCTCGCTTTGCCCGGCGTTTACATCGAACTGGCGGAACGTTCGCGCCGGGGCGAAGCTCTGAAGTTCATCGAAGCCGCGACGGGTCGCGATGCCAAGAGACGCTGCACGGCCGAAGGGTGCCGTGACGTCCGATTGATGATCTACGGCCGTGGCGACGGCGCAGCGGCGGTGGTGAAGTTGGCCCGCGAACTGGAAGAGCGCGAACTTCCCGTCGCGCTGGCGGAACTGGTTGACTACACCGGCGAGAACGAAGCGGTGATTCCGCCGAACGTGGCCAAGGCCGCGAACCTGTATCAGAGTTTCGTTCCCTCATTGCGCGTGCCCGCGCGCATCCGCGCGGAGGATCCGCAGAAAACCGTAATTCTGGCGAACCAGCGATTCTCCGCCGGAGGCCACTGGGTGGATCTCTCGGAGAACACTTCCGGCGGGCCGGCACGTCCGGCACGGCAGACGGCCGAAGATACGGATCCGATCGTGTGGAATCGCGTGGAGGACTACATTCTGGCGGAATTGCACAATGCCGGCATTCCGGGCGCACCGGCGCCGCCGCACTGGCACTGAGCGCCGTGGCTACTCGCGGCGCGAAGCTGCGGGTCTTACGATGAGTGAGACTTCGGCGCCGTCGGGAAGTTCGGGCGGTTCTTCGGGCACAAACACACCGCCCTCATAGCGGGCGCGCAGAGTTCTGGGAGCGGCGGCTTCCGGCCGATTTTCAATTTTTCCGCCATCCAGAGCCTCATTTACCAGGCGATCGGCCTCGCGGTTTTTTTCGCGGGGCACGTGCGCGATCTCAAAGTGCTCGAACGCGCGCGAGAGTTTCACGGCGCGCTCGTGCAGCGGACGCAGGTCGGGACTCTTCACGCGGTAACGGCCTTCCATCTGTCGCACGAGCAGCTCCGAATCGCTCTCGACGCGCAGGCGTTCCACGCCGCGTTCGCGCGCAGCATCGAGCGCGGCGATCAGGCCGTAATATTCGGCCACGTTGTTCGTCGCGCGTCCGACGGTTTTTCCTGCGGTGCAGAGAGTCGCTCCGCCCGCGTCGCGCAGGATGAAACCGTAGGCGGCTGGTCCCGGATTGCCCCGCGCGCCGCCGTCTACGTTGGCGATCACCATGCCGCGCGGATGTGCTGGGTTTGCGGGCTCGGCGAAAAGTCCAGCGGGCCGCGAGGCAATTTTCCCGGCGTGTTTCATGATGCTGTGGCGTGATGGATCATTCGCTGGAAGGGTCCTGCTTCGCGGCGCTCGCGGCCACTTCCGCGGCAGGAGCCGGCGGAGTCGGAGGTTCTTCGTAGTAAAGCATGCGGCCGCAGGATTCGCACTCCACGATTTCGTCGTTTTCCGGGCGCTTCATCCGCTGCACTACGTGCGGGCGCAGGTGCACGCGGCAGCCGGAGCAGGTTTCACCGTCGAGAGTGGCCACGGCCACGCCATGATGGCGCGGCGCGTAAATCCGGTAGCGCTCGAGCAGGGCCTGCGGCACGGCCGCAGCTGCTTTGTCGCGTTCGGCGCGGAGCGCAGTTTGCTGCGCAGTGAGCGCGCCGCGCTCGGCTTCGATGGCGGCCTTGGCGGATTTTGCCGAGGCTTCGGCTTGGGCCAGCGCTTTCTCGCCCTTTTTCACTTCCCGGTCGTGCTCTTCACCGGTCACCATGTGTTCGAGCACGGCATCTTCCGCCTTGCGGATCTCGGCTTCGGCGCCTTCGATTTCGTGCAGAAGCGCGCGGTAGGCTTCGTTGGTTTTTATCTGGGCGGTCTGGTCCTTGTATTTGCGTACCTTGTCCTTCCAGGACTCGACGTCAAGCTCGAGCTTCTTGCGGTCCTTCAGGCTGGCGGACTGGGCCTCGCGAATTCTGGCCAGCACGCCGCGGGCGGACTCGACTTGTGCGTCGATTTCCGCAAGACGGCGCGGAAAACGCGCGAGCTCACCGGCCAGTTCGGCCAGCTTCAAATCGTGCATCTGGACGTGCAACAGTTCTTTGAGGCCGCTGTGCATGCGACCGGATTCTAACACACGCGTTCGCGTTGCCTTCGGCCGGTATGAGGAGAACGGAAGCGGGTACGGTTCTCCGGGGACGTGCTACGGGACGGCGTGCACTTCCATCGACTGGTCGATCTGAAAGCTGGAGGGCGGCGGGCTGATCGGCCCGGAATAGCGCGCGGTGACGGTAAACCCGCCCGTCTGCGCATCCACGGAATAGGTGTAGCCGTCGCGGCTGGTGCGCGTCATGGTCATGGCGCCGCTGGAGGTCAGTTCGCTGAGCGACGCATAGGACCCATGTTCGGCGAAATAGGCGCGTTCGGCTTGCGCGATGGCGATGAGATCGTTTTTCACGCCGGTGGCGCTAATGGCGTTGACCGGCGAGCCTCCGCCCTCATCCTTGGGCAGCGACTGCACCAGATACGCGCGATAAATGAAGTAACCAATCACCAGTGTAATCAGGAGCCCGACGAGTGCGCGCATGATTGCCTCCTGCTGGTCACAGCCTAGCGCAGGCGGCCATCGGCGGGGAGGCGCGCGCATGCGCCTGTGTCTCACCGGTCACAAGCGGCGGACGCGCGGGGATTGCGCCGTCGCCCGTTCGGTCACACGAGGCGCACCGCTTTGTTTTTCGGCTTCCCACTCCTGCTATGATGTGTCGCGGTTTTCGGCGCGGGAAAGCGCCGTAACGGAGTGATTCTGTTGCAAGCCCCGGCCGTGCAGCTCGATCTCCCCTCGCTGCTCCAGCTCCGCGAGTCGGAGCTGGAGGAAGCGCGCACGCTGCAGCTCTCGCTGCTGCCCAATGCGCCTCTGCACGCGGGTAGCGTGGAGTTCACTTCTCGCTTCAAAGCGGCTGCCGCAGTGGGCGGCGATTTTCTGGACTATTTCCACCTGAGCGACCGGCGGATCGGGATTTATCTGGGGGACGTGGTGGGCAAAGGCCTGTCCGCGGCGATGTACGCGGCGCTCACGGTGGGTACGCTGCGCGGAATCCACAAGACCGGCTGTCCTCCCATGACCGTGCTCTCGACGCTGAACCGTCGCTTGAGGACGCGCGCGGTAATGGGCCGCTATTCGGCGGTGCAGTACGCCGTGTACGATCCCGAGACACGCGAGCTGCTCTACTCGAATGCGGGCCTTCCGCGGCCGATTCATTTCTCGCGGAACGTGTGCTGCGAGGTGGGACAGGGCGGACTGCCCTCCGGCCTGTTCGACGAAGCCAATTACGACCAGTACAGCGTGACACTCGAGCCGGGCGACGCGATCCTGTTTCTCACCGACGGTCTGCTCGAGGCGCACGACCCGACGCGCGAGGAATTCGGCGCCTCGCGCGTGATGGAGATTTGCCGGGAGCACCTGCATTCCTCTTCCGATGATCTGCTGGCTCATCTGTTTGAAGCCGTGGAGCATTTTTCCGGCGCGAAGGCGCCGCAGGACGACATCACCGCGGCGTTGCTGCGCGCGACGTAACGTCTGCGAGAGGCGGCGCGTCATTCCTACCAGGGAACGGAACGGAAATCCGCCCGCGAGCAGCGAGTTGCATTGACAGCCTCCGGCCCGGCCCCTACGATATTTCGCGCTACGGGAAGGGCCCCGCGGTTCGACCCCTGCGCGTTTCGCTTGCGGCATCCGTCGGCCAGCAGAAAGGAATCCCGGTGCGATCGGTCTGGAGAGAAGCGCGGTTGGCCGCTGCAGTGCTCGTGCTGTGCGCGGCGGCGCCGCCGCGCGCGGCCTGTCAGGACACCCCTCCCGCAGCGGCCACCGAGCTGCGGCCAAAGCCGCTGCACATCGTGACGCGGTCACTCCCCAACGGGTTAAGAATCGTTCTGGTGGAGGAGCACAGCACGCCCATCCTGAATCTTCAGGTGTGGTACCACGTCGGGTCAAAAGACGAACGTCCCGGACGCACGGGCTTTGCCCATTTGTTCGAGCACCTGATGTTCAAAGGCTCGGCGCACGTAGGGCCGGAGGAGCATTCCCGGATCATCGAAGCCGCGGGAGGCGTGGACAACGCCTATACGAATGACGACGTGACCGTGTTCTGGGAAACGGTGCCGAGCAACTATCTGGAGCGGGTGGTGTGGCTGGAGGCCGACCGCATGGCCTCGCTGAACGTTGACCAGGCGAATTTTGCGTCCGAGCGCGAGGTGGTGAAGGAAGAGCGCCGGTTGCGCGTGGAGAATCCGCCATACGGCCGGCTGTTTGAGGACCTTTACGCCGCCGCGTTCACGGTGCATCCGTACCATCACACTACGATCGGCAGCATGGAGGATTTGGACCACGCTTCGCTCTCGGACGTGCAGGAGTTCTATCGCACCTACTACCGGCCCGACAACGCGACGCTGGTTGTGGTTGGCGACGTGGTCCCGGACCAGTGCCTTGCCTGGGTGGAAAAATATTTTGGAGGAATTCCGAAGCCGGCGCAGCCCGTGCCGCGGCAGCAGCTCACCGAACCAGCGCAGACCGAGGAACGGGTGATTACGAAATCCTACGGAGCAAACTCGCCGCTTCCTGCCGTGATTGAAGGGTACAAAATGCCCGCGGCGTATACGCCGGACTATTACGCGCTGAATCTGGCCTCTTCGATCCTTTCGAACGGGGAGAGCAGCCGGCTGTACCGGCGGCTGGTGTACGAGACGCAGATCGCGGCGCAGGCAGCGGGAGTAGGCAATTTTACGGAAGACCCGAATCTGTTCCTGGCCTTCGCGGTGATGAATCAGGGAAAGACGGCGGAAGAAGGAAAGGCGGCGATCGAAGGCGTCCTCGAGCAGATGAAGCAGCAACCGGTTAGCCAGCACGAGCTGGAGAAGGCGAAAAACCAGGCGCTCGCCACGGCCATTTTCGCCCGTGAGGCCGACCAGCAGACGGCAGACACCCTGGGTTTTGCGGCGGTGATCGGCAAAGATCCGGAGCTGGTGAATCGCGACGCGGATCTCTACCTGCGCGTGACCGCGGAAGAGATTCAGCGAGTGGCGCGGGATTATTTCGTGCCCGCACGGCGAACGGTGCTGTTTGTGACGGCTCCCGCGGCGCCGCGCTGAGCAACTGCAACTCTTCCTGACGACGGATTGAGAAGGGGATGGAACGAGTGGTGAGAAAAAACATCGTGCTGCGTGCGTGGCTCGCGTGCGTGTTGGCGCTCGGCGTGGCGGCCGGTGCGCGCGCACAGGCGCAGCCTCCCGAGACGAGCCATGCGGCACAGCAGCAGGTTCCCGCGCAGCCGGCAGTTCCTTCCGGAAAGGTGCCGGCCGGAGTGCGGCTGGAAGCGCAGATGCCCGCACCGGCAACTCCGCGGCCTTTCAGCTTTCCGCGCGCGGCCAGCCGCATGCTGCCGAACGGGCTGGAAGTTCACGTGGCGGCGCTCGACCGGCAGCCGCAAGTGAACATCACGCTGCTCATTCCGGCCGCCGGGTCCTTTTTCGATCCGCCGGGCAAAGCAGGGCTGGCGTCGCTGACGGCGGCGGTGCTGCCGGAAGGCACCACGCGGCGAACGGCGCAGGAGATTGCCGAGGCCATCGATTTTGTGGGTGGCTCGCTCAACACGGGGGCGGAGAGCGACACGGCCAGCGTGACCCTCACGGTGACGAAAAAGGATTTCCTGCTGGCGATGGACCTGCTTTCGGACATCGTCCTGCACCCTACGTTCGAACCGCGGGAAATCGAACGGAAACGACAGCAGACGTTTTCGAATCTGGAAGTGGAATCGGCGGACCCGGGATATCTGGCGCAAGTGGTGGCGGCGCGGAGATTGTTCGGGCTGCATCCGTACGGACTGCCGGAGGAAGGCACGCTGGAATCGGTGAAAGCCATCAGCCGGGAAGACATGACGGATTTCCAGAAGAGCCGCTATGTGCCGCGGGGCTCCTTTCTCTCCATTGCGGGCGATGTGACGCCGGATGAGGCATTCGGCGCGGCGGAGAAATTTCTGGGCGAATGGGAGGGACTGGCGCCGCAGGCGACGGTGCCGGCAATTCCCGATCCTCCCGCTGGCCTCCAATTCGTGCTGGTGGACAAACCCGATGCCGTGCAGACGCAGATCCGGGTGAGCCGGCCGGCCATCCCGCGAAACAGTCCGGATTATCTGCCGCTGTTCGTGGCAAATCGCGTATTCGGGGGGGGAGAAAACAGCCGCCTGAACGCGCGGATCCGGCAGCAAAAAGGACTGACGTACGGCGCGTATGCAGCGCTGGGAGCGCGCGCCCGCGCCGGCGGACTTTCCGCGGGGCTCTCCACGCGCACGGAAACCACGATGGAAGCGCTGCGGCTGGTGCTGGAAATGATGGGCCAGATGGGCACAGGCAACGTGACGCCCGATGAGCTGCGCTTCGCGAAGGACTACCTGATTGGCGCATTTCCCATGCAGTCGGAAACTCCGGAACAAATCTCGGGACGGATTCTTGCAACCTCGCTCTACGGTTTGCCCGGCGATTATTACGAGCACTACCGGGAAAATTTGCAGGCAATCACCGCAGCGCAGGTGAACGCTCTCGCAGCGAAGTACTACGGCGCTACGAACCTTGCCGTTGTGATGGTGGGCAACGTGGGGGCGTTCCACGACGCGCTGAAGCGGGCATATCCCGAGGCAACGATCGCGGAAGTGCGCGCCTCGGAACTGGACCTGCTGGCCGCGGATCTGCGCCACAAACCGTCCGGTGACAGCCCGGATGCGGGAGTGACCGACCCAACACCAGAGTCGCTCCAGCAGGGGAAGGCAATGATGGCCACTGCCACAAAGTCGGCGGGCGGAGATGCGATCGCGGGAATCAAGACGGTGGATGTGGCGGCGCAGGGAAAACTCTACCAGCAGCTGGGCAGCTCCGATGTGACGCTGCACCTGCAGATTTCCTATCCGGACCACATGCGGCTGGAGATGAAACTGCCGGTGGCGAGCCTGACGCAGGGCTTCGACGGGTCGGCAGGCTGGCTCCATTATCCCGGCGGCATTTCGGAAGTGTCGCCGGACGCGGCGAATGAATTCCGCAGGTCGATCCTGTTGACGGGCGGAATCGGGCTTCTCAATGGTGTGGGCGACGGGACCATCGACGTGCAGTACGTAGGCGAGGAAGAAGTGCAGGGGAAAAAGGCGATTGCCGCTCTCTGGAGGGGACCCTCCGGAGCGGTGCGGCTGTTCCTGGATGCGGACACGCATTTGCTGTATGCGGCGCGCTTCCTTTCCGCGGGCCAGCGGGGAGCAGCGGATACGCTCCAGGTGTGGGACGACTACCGGCTGGTGGATGGAATCCAGTTTCCATTCCACTCCGTGACATTCCAGGATGGCGTGCGACATTCGGAAATCTTCGTGCAGCAGGTGAAGTTCAACCAGCCGATGGACGCGACGCTGTTCACGAAGCCTTCCAAGTAAGGTTGGATCCGCGCTGTCCCGACGTTGACGGTCAAATTTTCATTGGATAGAGTTCGCAGATTCTTTGCGGGGGTGCTTGCGTGCGTCGAAATGCCTCGATGGTGATTTCCTGGACAGTTTTTCTTTCTCTGGCCGCACTGGGAGTTGCCCCGACGGGAAGTTCCGAAGCCGAACAGGACGCATCCGGAAAGAAAATGCTTACGCCGCAGGCGGCGCTGAGCCTGCGAACGATATCCGATCTGGAATATTCGCCTGACGGAGCGCGCCTCGCATTCGTAGTGACGGAGCCGCCAAAAGGCGAGGGCCGGCTGCAACATGTCTGGATGTACGAGAAGACTGCCGGAACGGCCCGCCAATTCACCTTCTCGCCGAAATCGGAGACGTGGCCGCGCTGGTCGCCTGACTCACACCGGCTGGCTTTTCTTTCCAATCGAGGAGAGCACCAGCAGATTTACGTGATGCGGACGGACGGGGGAGAAGCTTCCGCCCTGACCACGGGGAAACGAAACGTGCAGCGGTTCGAATGGTCTCCCGACGGGAAGCAGATTGCGTTCCTGGCTCCGGACGCGAAAACTGATGCGGAGGAGAAAAAGGAGAAAGAGAAGGACGACGCGCGGGTGGCGGACAAAGAGGAAAAGCATTCCCGGCTATGGGTGGTGAGCGCGGACGGAGGGGAGCCCCGCGCGCTCTCTCCCTCGGGATGGGAAGTGAGCGAACTCGCGTGGCTGCCCGATGGCGCACAAATCCTCACGCGCGCAACGGATCATCCGGAGTCAGATGAGCATACGGACCGGATTATCAGCGTAAATGTGGAGGACGGCTCGGCGCGCACGGTGGAGGCGCCGCGCGGGCCGTTTGGGCAATTGCGCATTTCACCAGACGGAAAGACCGTTGCCTACGTGGGGTGCCGGGGTGACGGGCCAGAGCCGCACGACCTGATGCTGCTCGACCTGGCGAAAATCGCCGCAGGGGCGCGCAACCTGACGGGTGCGGCGCTGGACCGCGACGTAATGGCATACCGCTGGCGGAAGGACGGCTCGATCCTGTTGACCGCGGCGGAAGGGTTCACGCAGAAGCTGGCCGTGTTTTCGGAGGCGGGTTTGCGGAAGGACTTGGCCGTGGAGGGAGTGAATCCGGGAAATTTCAGCGTGGGGGCCGGCGGGGAAATTGCGATGGTGTCGCAGTCGTCCACGGAGCCGCAGGAAGTTTGGTTGTGGGACGGCCAGGGCGCGCCGCTGCAGGCATCGCATATCAATGACGCGTTCCGAGAGTATGCGCTGAACGCTCCGAAGATTTACAAGTATCGCTCCTTTGACGGCCAGGAGATCGAGGCAGCGCTGCTGCTGCCGGCGGGGGCTGACGGGAAGCAGAAGCTGCCGCTGGTGGCGTGGATTCATGGCGGTCCGACGGGACGGTGGGGATCGTCCATTGAAATATTTGGCCAGTTGCTGGCGGCGCGGGGCTATGCGGTGTTCTATCCGAATGTGCGGGGGTCGTCCGGATACGGAGAAAAATTCATCGAGATGAACCGCGGCGATTGGGGAGGGGGAGACTTCAAGGACGTAATGGCCGGAGTGCAGGACCTGATCGGCCGCGGAATCGCGGATCCGGCGCGACTGGGGATTGGCGGGTGGTCGTATGGTGGGTACATGTCGGAGTGGGCCATCACGCAGACGAATCTTTTCAAGGCGGCGGTGGCGGGGGCGGGGTTGTCGAATCTGATTTCCGAATTCGGGACGGAACGCGGGCCCGCCTACGACGAGTGGTTCTACGGAGTGCCGTACACGCCGGAAAGCGCCGCGGGATTCATGAAGAGTTCGCCGGTGATGTACCTGAAAAACGCGAAGACGCCAACGTTGATTCTGCAGGGAGCAGCGGACACAACGGATCCTCCAGGCCAGAGCGAGGAACTGTACCGCGGATTGAAGCACTACGGCGTGGAAGCGGA
>DATKNR010000088.1:0-30480 GCA_035541255.1 Patescibacteria group bacterium
TTGGGCGGGCAGACTTTGGGTTCCGGAGCCGCGCACGGGAAGAAATTCGAGCCCTGGTTGCCGTCCTCGCCCAATGCTCCGTTGAGATCCCACCGGAGGCCGTAACTGACAGTGACGCGGGGAGTGAGTTTCCATTCGTCCTGGAAGAACAGCCCCATCGAGGGCTGATACAGATGGCGCGAGGTGCCGCCGAATGAACGTGAGGATTCATCGATACGCCCAAGTAGCAGCTCGTCGAACAAGGTTTCGAAATCGGTGGCGGAACTGTACAGGTCCGCGCGCGCGCGGTTGCGCAGGCTGTACGTCCAGGCGTATTGGAAATTCCCGCCGAACTTAAAGGTGTGCGCCCCGTGAATCCACGTCAGGTGGGCCGAAGCATCGTAATTCTGCGTGGGACGCGTACTCAGCGGGTAACCTTGGATGCCGCCCGGATTTCCGGAGGTCACGGAACTGGCGTAGACGGGGGGAACGCCGAAATCCGCGGGGTTCAGCGGTCCGGTATCAATGCCCAGGCTCAAGGGGTCAACTTTGTTATTCGGTTCCAGTATCTGGGAATACCGCGACCAATTGAAGCGGATGTCCAGGATCTTATTGGGAGCAATCGTGTCCGTAAAAGACGCTCCGGCCAATTGAGTGCGGGTGGGAGCGAAGGAGTTAAACGCGTCCGAGTTCAGTCCGCTGCCGGGCGCGGGCGGAAGCGTGTAACCTCCGAGGGGAGCGGATTGGGTACTATCGGCGAACATGTACCGGGCAGAGAAATTCATCTTTTCGTTTATCTTGTGATCAATCTTGATGATGAAGCTGCCCATCTTGTCCGTGTTGGGGCTTGAGATCGTCTGGATGAAGCCGCCAGGAGCGACCGCGGCATCTGCGGCGGCCGGCGTACAGGATACGAAGCCACCGGCACCGTTCGAGCAAGGATAGTATTTCAGGAGGTTCAAGCCCGCGGGATTGATCGGGAGGTTGTTCGGATTTACCGCGGGGTTCGCAAAGTCGGCGAGGGCCGCGGCGAGGTCGCCCTGGGTGGGGATGTTCAGGTCATAGGGCTCGAGGGACTTGTTGCGCTGCCCCTCGTAGGCGAAGAAGAAGAACGTGCGATTCTTGATGATCGGTCCGCCGATCGTGCCGCCGTAATTGTGATTGTGGTAGGGCAGCGTCGTTGAGGAGAAGTAGTTCTTTGCATTCAGCCAGTCGTAGTCGCCGAAATAGAACGCGTTCCCGTGAAAATCGTTGGTTCCGGACTTGAGAGTCACGTTAATTGCCGCGCCACCCTTCACGCCGTTCTCAGCCGTGGGTAATTGCTGCACGGTGTATTCTGCGATGGAGTCGTTGCCCAGCACGGAAGCGGGGATGCCGAGCACGCCCGGCTGGCCCACGACTTCGCTGCCATAGAACCGGTCGTTATTCGGCATGCCATCGATCATGTAATTGTTCGATGTGGTCCGCTGGCCGCTCACGCTGACGTCCAGGAAGCCGCCGCCCGGGGAACGCTGCACGCCGGGCGTAAGCGCGAGAATGGATTTGAAGTCGCGGCCCTCGGTGGGCAGGTCCACGATGGACTTCGTATCCACCTCATTGTTCACGCCCGGGGAGTAATCGACCAGAGGAGTAGCCGCTTCAACAGTAACCGTCTCAGCCTTCTGACCCACCTGGAGCGCAAAGTCCTGTTTGATAGTGATTCCGACTTCCACGTCCACATTAGCGATGGCGGTCTTAAACCCCTGCGCAGTGACGGTGACGTTGTAAGTACAGGGAGGCAAGCTCGCCAGGCGGTATCCGCCGGCACTGCCGCTCTGCGCGCTGCGCGTCTGCTTGGTGGTGGTGCAGGTCGCCGTTACCGACGCATTCGGCAACGCCGCCCCCGACGGATCCGAGATTGTGCCCGTAATTTCTCCATAGATCGCCTGGCCATAGGCAGGCAGCCCGGACAGACACAAAGCCGCAACGAGTCCAGCAGACCAGATAGCTTTCCTCATGGAAGTGCCCCCCGTCGTCCATCCCCGTGGACGAGTTGCAAAATTTTCTACGCTTGCGCCCGCACCGAGTCAAGAGAATCCTTCCGAAAATCTTGTGCGAAACGCAAAAATCCCGGCCGAGCGCCGTTGCTGGTGACGTAACGCCTCGTGGAATGGTTTCATCATCTGTTTCGCGGGAGCTAAATTCCGGATTCGGAATCTAAAGTTTAGATCTTCGTTCCACGAGGCGAAGAAACTCGCAAGCCAGTCTCCTGAAGTCCCCTTCAGGGTTGCAGAAATCGGCGGATTTTGCGGAGCAGGCGGCGATACATGGAAGCCGTTACCCTTCCCGTCTGCGTGTTCTGCTGGCTGGGATGATACGCGGCGAACAAACGCACAGGCGGTCCGCCGCTCGATGGCGCAAGGAAATGGCTGGCGCCGTGGCGAAACACGAATCGCGGGGCGCGCTCCAGCGCGCCGCGGTCACGCAGCAGCTTCAAGTATCCATCGAACGCGATTTTGCCGAGCGCCAGAACGGCGCGCGGACGCAGCAAATCCAGTTCCGCCTCCAAATACGGCCGGCAATTCGCGATTTCATGCAGCGACGGGTGATTATCCGGTGGAGCGCACCGCGCTGTCGCCGTGATGTACACGCCGGAAAGCTTGAGCCCGTCGCCGCGATGCTTTGAGCTGGCCTGATTTGCGAAGCCGGCCTCGTGCAGGCGCGCGTACAGGAAATCGCCGGAGCGGTCTCCCGTGAACATGCGCCCTGTGCGATTACCGCCATGTGCCGCAGGGGCAAGACCGATGATCAGCAGACGCGCGTGCGGATCGCCGAAACCCGGCAACGGCCGGCCCCAATAGTCTTCATCGCGGAACGCGCGGCGCTTGGTCCGCGCCACCGCCTCGCGGTATGCCACCAGCCGCGGACACTTTCGGCACTCGATGATTTGCTCGTTGAGGACGCGCAGGGAAACCGCAGACTGGGCGGTTGGGGGACCGGCCGGAGTCGTTTTGCGTGCGGCTCGCCTCCCTGTTCCGCTGCGTCGGGTGCTCACCGTGCGGCCGGAGATATCTCAGGCACCCGCCCGCGCACGATGAGCCGCGCTTCGGTGTGCTTCTGCACCTCTTCCGGCGTCCAACCCGGAGCCACCTCAGCCAGAAGAAAGCCTTCGGGGGTCACATCGACCACGGCCAGGTCCGTCACCACGCGATGCACGCAGGCAACGGCTGTCAGCGGGTAGGTGCAACGGCGGACGAGTTTTGGCGCCCCGTCCTTTGACGTATGTTCCATGCACACGATCAAACGGCGCGCTCCCGTGGCGATGTCCATGGCGCCGCCGATCCCGCCGGATCCCTTCGATCCGGGAATCTTCCAGTTGGCGAAGTCGCCGTTTTCCGCCACCTGAAGGCCGCCGAGAATGCTGACGTTCAGGTGGCCTCCCCGTGCCATCAGGTGCGCCATTCCCTGGTCAAAGTAGGAGGCGCCGGGAATGACGGTAACGGGCACCTTCATCGCGTCCACCACGTCGTAATCCTCTTCTCCCGGCCGGGCGCGCGGGCCCATTCCCAGAATCCCGTTCTCGCTGTGGAAGTAGACCGTGATTCCCGCGGGCACGAAGTCGGAGATGAGGTTGGGGATTCCCCAGCCCAGGTTGACGCAGTCGCCGTCGCGCAGTTCGAGCGCCGCGCGCGCGGCCACCTGCTCGCGCGTAAGCTTAGGCGCGGACGACATTGTGAATTCCCTTCGCCTGCACGATGCGGTGAACAAACACGAACGGAGTGACCACGGCTTCCGGGTCGAGGGCGCCCACCGGCACGACTTCGTCCACCTCAACGATGGTGGTCTGCGCGGCGACGGCCATCAGAGGATTAAAATTCCGCGCCGTCTTCCGGTAGATCAGGTTGCCGAGTTCATCCGCCTTCCACGCTTTGATCATCGCGTACTGCGCGGCAAGCGGCTCGTAGAGCACGGTGCGGCGGCCGTTGATCACGCGTTCCTCGCGCCCCTCCGCCACCGGCGTGCCGGCGCCCACGGCGCTGTAAAAGCCCTGGATTCCCGCTCCCGCCGCGCGCATGCGCTCGCACAGAATTCCCTGCGGAACCAGCTCGAGCCGGATTTTCCCTTCGGCAAACCGCTCCTGGAAATGCCGCGCGTGCGGGCCGGGGAACGACGCGATCACATTCCGTATGCGGTCGTGTTTGAAGAGAATGCCGAGTTCACCGTCGGCAGAGCCGCAATTATTCGTAATCGCCGTCAGTTCGCCCGCTCCCTGGCGGTCGAGCGCCTGGATGAGGTTGTTCGGAAATCCAGCGCCTCCGAATCCTCCAAAAAAGATGCGCGCGCCGGGGCGAATATCGGCCACAGCGGCATCCGCGCTCGGGTAGACCTTTTCCCGCATGTTTCGATTTTACCGGGGACGCGGTCGCGCTGAAAGTGCGGCATGGCCATCCCGGCCTCGGATGGGCCGGCCGGCGAAACCGCTGCTGAACGGGAAATCCTTCTAGGAAGAGGCCGAGGCGCTCCGCCTGCGGATTCGCAGATCGCGGAGCACCGCCGCAGTGTGATCTCCAAGATCGCGGCGCGAGGCCAATGCTCGCAGGTCGCCCTCATCGTCCACATCCAGCGCGATGCGCGCATTCCGCAGCACACGCGCGTAGGCCCGCCGCCGTCCTGCTTCGTCGAGATGTTTGCCCAAGCTGCCGGGTCCGAAATGCGAAGGGAACAGATCCGGCGGCGTGCGCAGCAGCGCGTTCGTGCCACTGCCGCTGCGCGACGGTACCAGCACGCTGCCCGGGGCCGCAGGACACGCCGCCCACACCGCCTCGATGTCCGCTGCACGCACCAGGGGAATATCGATCGGCAGGCGAAGGAGGGCCGTCACGCCCCGGGCGGCACAGATGCGCGAGGCATCGTCCACCGAACGACTCTCCGAATGCTGCGCTGTTTCCGAAAGGCACTCCCAACCTCTGGCGCGCGCTTCTGCGAGCACCTGCGCGTCCGAGGAGACCACATACACCGCGATGCCGGAGCGCATGCGGGCCACCGCCGCGAAGACGTCGTTCAACATCGCTCGGGCCAGCCGTGTGCGCTCCGCCTGCGGCATAGTTCCAGCCAGGCGCTGCTTGGCCCGCGAAAGGTCTTTCACAGGAATGAGGATCGCGTGCACTGCGGTTCCCTACACGCGGGCGGCTGCAATTTCCTCGAACAGGGAAAGCACACCGCATGCCAGCCGCTCCTTGTCTGCGTCCGTGCGCATCACGGAAGGCAGCAGCGCGGGACGCACACCGCGCGCCATGATGTCCGGACAGAGCGGCGAGTCAGCCGGATCGATCACCAGAACCGAGGCGATATCTTCATAGAGCAGCGCCACGCCGCAGGAGGTGGCGTCCACCAGACATTCGGTAAGCATTTTGTCCGACGGGCCCTTCAGCGATTTTCCGTCCACTAGCGGGCTCACGGCAAGGCACCGGTTGCGGCGCTCCCACAGCGCCTCGCGCACCCCAGGAATGCCGAGAATCGGCCCGATGCTGATGAGGGGATTGCTGGGACAGATAAGAACGCCATCCGCTTCCCAGAGCGCCTCCAGCACGCCCGGCGCGGGGCGCGCCGCCTCCACGCCTTCAAATCGGATATCCACGATGGATGGTTCCGCGCGATGCTGCACCAGATATTCCTGGAAATGCTGTTCTCCAAGTTCGCTCACGATGGTAGTGGGCACCGGATGATCGCTCATCGGCAGGATGGTCGCGGCCACGCCCCAGTCGCGGCGGATGGAATCCGTCACTTGCGTGAGTGACCGGCCCTGGGCGAGCAGCGCGGTGCGATGGATATGTGTTGCGAGGTCCCGGTCGCCCAGATTGAACCACTGGGCGCGTCCGTACCGCGCGAGTGCCTTCAATGAGTGAAAGCTGTCGCCCGCGAGCCCCCACCCGGTCTCTGGATTCACGCTGCCAGCCAGCGTGTACGTCACGATGTCCAGATCCGGGCAGATGTAGAGACCGTGGAGTACGATGTCGTCGCCCGTGTTGACGATGATGGTCAGATCGCGCGGATCCATTGCGCGCGTCAGCCCCCAAAGGAGCTTTGACGCCCCCACCCCGCCCGCGAGTGCTGCGATCTTCATCCTGATATCGTCCTGCGAATCAATATCCCGTTACAGGCGTATGCGCGGAAGGCTGGCCCGCCAGCCGCAAGCGGCCGGGGACGGACTCCGCGGACTCCCCGGCCGAAAAGGTGCGGCGAATTTGGTATGTAGTGGTCCGCTCAGCCGGGACTCGGCCGATGCTGCGGATGTGAGCGCGAAATTCCTCCGGCGCCGCGTATTCGCCAAACGTGGCTCCGGCGGATTTCGAAATATTCTCCTCCATCAGCGTTCCGCTGAAGTCGTTGGCGCCCGCCTCGAGGCATGCGAGCGAGAGCTCAAAGCCCATCTTTACCCAGGAAACCTGAAGATTGGGAATCACGCCGCCGAGCAAGAGCCGGGCGATCGCGTGCACTTGCAAATGCTCGCTGCGTGTCGCTCCCGCCTGGGCTGCCCCATCGTGGTAGAGGCGCGTCTGGGAATGAATGAAGCCCAGCGGCACGAATTCGGTAAATCCACCCGTGTCCTTCTGGATGTCGCGGAGAAGCAGCATGTGCCGCACGCGATGCTCAGCCATTTCCACGTGCCCGTACATCATGGTGGAAGTAGTGGGAATTCCCAGTTCGTGCGCGGCGCGGACGATCTCAACCCAGCGCGTCACCGGCAATTTGTTCGGGCTCAGCCGCGCCCGTACCGAATCGTCCAGGATTTCCGCAGCCGTGCCCGGGATGCTGCCCAGCCCTTCCGATTTCAGCATCGCCAGATACTCCCCGAGCGGAAGGCCGGTGCGGTCCACGCCATTGGCGATTTCCATGGGCGAAAACGCGTGGATGTGCAATTCCGGAACCGCGCCCTTTATGGCTCGCAGGATGTCGCGATAGAACCACCCGTCCATCTCCCGGGGCAGTCCCCCCTGGATACACACCTCCGTGGCACCGCGTTCCCAGGCCTCCACGGCCTTCGCCACGATTTCATCGAGGGAGAGATAGTAGGCATCCGAGGCTCGAGGACCGCGGCTGAATCCGCAGAACGAACAGCCCACCGTGCATACGTTGGTAAAGTTTATGTTGCGGTTGACAACATAGGTGATGCGGTCGCCCACGGTGCGCAGGCGCACTTCGTCCGCCGTGGCCAGGAGCGCGGCTAGATCCGCGCTTTCCAGGTGGCACAAAGCGAGTGCATCGGCAAACCGCAATTCGCGTCCTTCGAGCGCTCCTGCGAGGATGCGCGCAACGTTTGGTGCGGCGCCTCGCAGGGCGGCCTCAGCAGAAATGGACGCAGGCCGCGCTGTTTGTGTTTCCTGCATGGGGAACCTCACCGACTCTCGCATAACCCCGGGCATCCCGCAAACGGTCAATGCGGCCGGCCATCCGCGTGTGAACGAATCCGTCCCTCCCGATGAATTCCGGGTAAATGGCCAGTCGCTCGCGCAATTCCAGCCCCGCCGCGTGCGCCGCATCCGCCAGTACGGGAATCTGGGGCCACGCCGCTTCCGGATTGATGAAATCGAGTGTGACCGGCGAAATGCCGCCCCAATCATTAATTGCCGCATCGAGAAGCCGCGGAAACTCACGATAGCTCAGATTGGGCGGCGCCTGTAGATTCATGTCCGCGGGCAGCATCAACCGCGCAATCGCCAGAGTGCGCAGCAGATCTTCCAACTCTGCGTCCGCGTGTCCCGCCATGCGTGTCCCAGGTTTGGCCCGGAAATTCTGCACGATTACTTCCTGGATGTGGCCGTAGCGCTCATGCGTCGCGCGAATGGCCGCGAGCGAATCGATCCGTTCTGCCTGCGTCTCTCCAATCCCGATGAGAATGCCGGTGGTAAACGGGATTTTCAGGCGGCCGGCATCCTCGATGGTGCGCAGCCGCAGCGCAGGCACTTTGTCCGGAGCGCGCCAATGCGCATGTCCATTGCGCATCAGTCGGGGAGACACGTTTTCCAGCATGATCCCTAGGCTGGCGTTCGATTCTTTCAGCCGCTCCAGATCTTCTGCAGGCATCAGGCCAGGATTCGCATGCGGCAGCAGGCCCGTACGCTCCGCCACCAGCTCGCACATGGCGGCCAGATACTCGAGCGTGCGCGCGAAGCCCAGCCGCCGCAAAAACTCGCGCGCCTCCGGAAACACGGATTCCGGCTGGTCGCCCAGGCTGAACAACGCTTCTTTGCAGGCCGCTGCCCGGCCGGTCTGCGCCAGCGCCAGGACCTCGTCCGGAGTCATGAAATGCGCGCCTGGCTCCCCCGGATCCTTCCGGAACGTGCAGTACCCGCAATAATCGCGGCACAGTGTCGTGAGCGGGATAAACACCTTGCGGGAATAGCTGACGGTAATTCCCTTCGCCCGCTCGCGTACAACACGCGCCGCACAAAGAAGTTCAGGGGTGGCGGCATGCTCAGCCAGCAGGAGCGCATCTTCAATCGAGAGCGGCGTCACGCTCCGCGACTGCAGTAGCAAAGCTTCGACGCGGCCAGGTTGGTCGCCTGTGCTCATTGGGAGTTTCCATGATACGCGTGCACCGGATGACGCGCGAGGGGCCGTCGCGCCCGTATAGTCCGCCGGGCCGGTTTCAACGGAACAGATCTTCCTGCGGAGGACGCAACAGCTTCTGTGCCGAATCGCGCGCCGGCCTGTACCGGAATCCGCGCACAATCACCGCCGGCACGGCTCCAGATTTCTGCATCAGCAGTCCTGCCGCCGCGGCGAGTTCATCGGCCACCGCCAGGATTGTGGCGTGCAGCCGACGGCCATGCGCATCGCGCGTGCCGCGCAGGTCTTCCAATACGCGCAGCCCATGGCTGCCGATGGCCACATTCACCAGTCCCAGTCTCCACGGCCGACCGAACGTATCGCCGATCACAACCGGAATCGATATCCCGGTTTTCCGTTTTAACTTCTCCGCGATCCGGCGCGCCGATGCGTCCGAATCTTGCGGCAGGCATGTGAGGTTCGCACCCGGCACATTCGACTGGTCGACTCCGGCATTCGCGCACACGAATCCGTGGCGAGTCTCGACGATCAGCACGCGCTCCGACATGCGTACCACCCGGCGCGACTCGCGCAGCACAACTTCCGTCAGCCGTGGGTCCTGCCCCAGGCGCACGGCCCATTCGCGCGCCAGCGCCGAGGGAACGACGGAAGCGAGCCGTACCGTGCGCCCTTCCGCCTTTGACACGATTTTCTGCGCCAACACGAGCACGTCTCCGCGTTCGAACTCCACAGACTCGCGTGCCGCAGCGCGCGCGAGCAGCGCGGCCAGATCCGCGCCGCGCCTCACCTCAGGGAGTGTGCGAAGCGGAATCAGCCGGAGCTCATCCGGGCGGGATGAGTCCGTGCCTGCCTTCCGCGGCAGGCCTGCCCACTGTGGCGGGCCCACTCGCCGCACGCGGCGGCTTCTCATCGTTTTTCTGTCCGATGGCCGCTGGGTGCGGGGGGCGCCTCGGGGAGGCCGGTGATCCGAATTCCAGCGGCGTGAACTTTGTGCCGAATGTTGATGCCAATAAGCAGAGCGGTCAGCGCTTCCATCGTGCGCGCGTTTTCCAGCCGCCCGCCGTCCACGTAACGGCACCCCGCAATCGCTTCGACCCACGGACGGACTGCCCCACGTATTTCCGCCCGATCGGCGCACACCAGCACGTCGCAATCTACCGGAGACTCCAGGTGTTGCAGCGCGTACGCCGAAACATTATGGAATGCTCCGGCCACTTCGACTCCCTCGGGCACATTGCGGGCCGCCTGCTCCGCTGCCGACCCAGCCCACACGCCAAGCACCTTCGTAGCTGCGCCTCCGACCGCTGCTTCCAGCGGCACCGTCACGTCCACCAGGATCTTCCCCGGCCGCAGCGATGGGGCAATGGATTTCAGGATTTCCATTTGCGCGGCGAACGGCACAGCGAGTGCCACCAGTGGCGCACCAGCCGCTGCCTCTGCATTCGCGCGTCCCTCCACCTGCGCAGAGCCTCCCGCACGCTCCCGCACATGAAGTGCTGCTGCGGCAGCGCGCGCAACGTCGCGCGAGCCTATGATCACGTTTCGCCCGGCCACAGCCCAGCGCAGGGCCAGCCCCAGCCCCTGGTCGCCCGTTCCACCGATCACCGCTACAGTCTTCGTATCCATGCAGGCGTGAGTATCCTATGGGCCTCCGGCCGTCGCAAGACCACCATCCAGGCAGCGCACGCGCGCCTGTTGACTGTCGCCCCCGGGTCTTTCATTCTTTCCCTTCGGGAGGCTGCATGTTCGACCTGATACCGCAGGACGACTACCCCCACGCGACTGGCGGCGAGACCTCCTGGCGCGAAGCTTACTCGTTCGATTTCTTCGATTCGGCCTCTCGCCTGTCTGCATTCGGAATTCTGGGCGTTCATCCCAATCTGCAGACCGGCGACTGCGTTTTCGCCCTATGGCGCGACGACATTCTGCTGGCCAAATCCGCGAAGTGGGACTACAGCATTCCACAGGACATCGGTGACGAACGCCAGCAATTCGGGCCGCTCGCGTTTCGTCCCATCGCACCGTTTAAATCCTGGGAAATTTTTTACGACGACGGCTATTGCCGGGTGGATCTCACCTTCGACTCCATCCATGCTCCCTATTGCTGGGAGCGGGGCGGCGACGGAACCGGGACCTCCGCCAGCCGGCACTACCAGCAGCAGGGACGCTACCGCGGAGTTGTTCGCGTCGGAAAAGACTCCATTCCCGTGCAGGGCCTCGGTTCGAGGGACCACGGATGGGGCCCCGACGCCCGTCCCGGCATGCGGCGATGGCTAGCCGCTTCGGCGCAATTCTCGGAGAAGCTGGCTTTCCAGGTTCTCCAAATGACGCTCGCAGACGGCAGGGATCTGCTGTTCGGCTATGTATTCCGCGGCTCGCGCAACGAAGCCCTGGTCAGTTCGCGCCTCGCCGCGAGCTACTCGTTGAGGAACGGCGCTCCTTCCGGCGGCAACCTGGAGATCGTCACGGCGGGAGGCGAGCGGCTTTCGGCAGTGATGCGCGTGTTGAGCGCGTTCAATCATTCCTATCAGGAGCGCAGCCTGCAGGGTTTCCGGTTTTTGTGCGCCGCGGAGTACCAGATGGAAAACCAGACGGGGTTCGGCCGCCTCCACGCGTACTGGAGCGGCATCAGAACGCGCCCCGAAGAATGGCGTATCGAAACGCCCGGCGCGCCCGCCCCCAAAGCCGAACCTTCGCCCAGCAAGCTCGACGACACGGTCTTCTAACTATTTCCGCGCCGGCTCCTCCACGCGGAATACTTGGCAGGAGTTCTGCAGGATGGGCAGCAATCGCTTGCGGTTCTCTTCTTCGCTCAGGCGCGGATCTTCCGCAAGCCCGGATCGCAGGCCGATCAAAGTCGTGGCCGTAAACCCCACGGCAGCCTGAAAAATCTCCGCCAGATGCACGCATCCCTGGCTCTTTCCGATGAGATCCGTGATGCGGCGGTAGATCCCACGGCCAATTGTCTCGCCCTCCAGCCTCGGTATGTTCTCCAAGGCGCGCAGGCACAGATTCTGGAAGGGCCGTTTGGCCATATGCGCCTTCGCGTGTTCGATCCTTCCCGTGGCCACTTCCACGATCATCTCCGCGTCGAAACTGTGGTCCAGGTCCAGGAACGACGCTAGCACCTGCACCCGGCCTTCGCCCCGCTGGATCACCTTTACGTTGATGTTGCGCTCGAACACTTCGGGGGTTTCCTGCCGGGCGGCCTGCGTCTCCGTTCCGCCCAGAAGCAGGGGAATCCGTTTCGGGTCTGTGGCCATCTCCACACCCCTCCTGCGCATCAGCTTACACGCTACGGACAAAACCCGCGAGCCGCGGACGCACCGGCGCATCATACAATTGCAAACGACATGAGCCATCCGGCAGGAACGAAAACCAGCAGTTCCCTCCGCGCACTCGCTGGGGCCGCGCGCGATCCCCGCCTCTGGCGGATGCCGCGGCAGTTTCTGCTCGGCGCATGCCTTCTCTGGTGCGCCCTCTCCGTGCCGCCGGCCGGCGCGAAACACAATGCTCCCGCTGCCTCGGGTGTTCCCCCCTCCGCAGCGCTCTACCGCGCGTTGGCACGGGGATTCGGCAAGCGCGCCGGCGCCGGTGTCGTGGTGGACGTGAAGAGCGGAGCCGTCCTGGCCGCGCGCGACATGACCACTGCGGCGCGGACCCTGGTGCTCCCGGGTTCGACGCTCAAAACCTTTGTGCTCTTCGCCCTGCTCGAGTCCGGCAAACTGCGCCCGGTCGAATCCTATGTCTGCCCCTACCACCTCACCATCGCCGGCTTGCGAATGGATTGTCCGCATCCGGTGAAGACCGGCTCGATGTTTCCGGCCTCGGCGCTGGCCTGGTCCTGCAACAATTTTTTCGCCAGAATGGCAACCCGGCTTGCACCTGCCGAACTGGCGCGCAGCCTCGCGCGATGGGGATTTACTTCAGCCACACGGACGGCGAGCGACGAACGGATTGGAGAAATCGCCACCGCTCGCTCGCAATCCGAGCTCCAACTCCAAGCCCTCGGCGAATTTGGAATTCACGTGACGCCGCTCGAATTGCTGCAGGCCTATCGCCGCCTGGCGCTTCGACGGCGCGATCCCGCATCCCACGGTCCTGCGCTCGACGTAGTATTCGACGGCCTGGAAGCTGGTGTGCGTTACGGCATGGCCTCGGCCGCGCATACGGATCGCCTAAGCGTGGCTGGGAAGACGGGCACGGCGATGGCGGAAGGCGGCCACGGCAGCCACGGCTGGTTTGCGGGATACGCTCCCGCAGATGCGCCGGAAATCGCGTTCGTTATTTATGTGGAAAACGGCAACGGGCCCGTGGACGCTGCCGGGATTGCACACACTATGCTGGCGGCTTATCGCGACACGAGGTCGCGGCACTGAAACCGCGCAAGAGAGAAGGGCCGTTGTGCGCTACCGCGGATCAATCCGCGGGTGGCGCGCCCTTCCCCGCCACGAACCGGTCGAACAACGCCACCTCATCCGCGCTTCCAATGGCCAGCGGGCAGCGGTGATGCACCTCTTTCGGCTGAAGATCCATCACCCGTTCGCCATTGCTCGTAGCCAGCCCGCCCGCTTGCTCCGCCACAAACGCCAGTGGGGCGCATTCGTACACCAGCCGCAACTTCCCATCCTTGTGCCCTGAATCCTGCGGGTAGAAATAGATTCCGCCCTCGAGCAGAATCCGGTGGACGTCACCTACGAAGGCACCGGAATACCGGTTCGAATAGGGCCGGTTGGTGGCCTTGTCGATTTGCGTCACGTGGTTGCAGTAATCCTGGATGCCCTTCGGCCAGTCGCGCACGCGTCCCACGTTTGCGCTGTAGCTTTTCCCCCGCTTCGGGCATCGCATGTCGCGATGCGACAGCAGAAATTCGCCGATATCCGCGTCCAGAGTGAAGCCGTGCACGCCATGTCCCGCGGTGTACACCAACATCGTGCTCGTGCTGTACAGCACGTACCCCGCCAGCACCAGCTCCGATCCCGGCCGCAAGACCTCCTCCGGCCTGGGATCCCCGGTCGGATGCTTGCGGCGGTAAAACCCGAATATCGTTCCCAGCGCGCCATTGATATCGGTGTTTGACGAGCCGTCCAGCGGGTCCGTGCAGAGAATATAGTGGCCCTCGCCACCGCATTTTATCTGCTGAATTTCTTCCAGCTCTTCGGACGCGATGGCCGCCACCAGCCCGGTGGCCGTAAACGCGTCCACCACCGTCTCGTTGGAGTAGACGTCCAGTTTTTTCTGCGCGTCGCCCGTGGCGTTGCGCTCGCCCACCAGGCCCAGCTCCCCAATCAGGGCCGCCCTCCTCATTTCCCGCGACAGCGTCTTCGCCGTAAACCCAAGCTGCGCAATCAGCGTGGAGAGCTCGCCGGCGATGTCCGCGCGCCGCTGCCCTTCCTCCAGGATGTGACGGCTTAGCGTGACTGGAAACGGGCTCATTGTTTCTCTCCTCCCGGCGCCCCGGTCTGGTAGCGCCACACCGAAATCTAGACGCCGATCACCGCGCAGCGCGCGGCCCCGAAGAGCGCCGTGCTGTCGTTCAGAATCACGCGCACCGGCACACGTTCAAGCAGCGGCCGCAGCCGTCCTTTCGCAAGAAACGACTCCATGAAAATAGGGCTTCGCATCTTCTGCAGAATTTTCGGGGCGATCCCTCCGCCGACGAAGATTCCTCCAATTGCGAGGTACCGCAGCGTCAGGTTCCCTGCTTCGGACCCGTACAGCGATACGAACATGTCCAGCGTCTGCACGCAGATCGGGCTCTTCCCTTCCAGGGCGGCGCGCGAAAAGACCGCAGCCGGGTCCTCCCTCTTCATCGCCTCTTCCAGCCAGGGTTCCACCGTGCCGCGGCCCGTGTCGCGCAGGAACTCGAACACATTGCGAATCCCCGGCCCGGAGAGCACCCGCTCCCAGCTCGCGTGCCCGCCGTAGCGCTTGCGCAAATACACCACCAGCGCGTCTTCCAGTTCGTTGCTCGCGGCCATGTCCGCATGGCCTCCTTCACTCGAAAATGGCTGGTGCGATTTCCCATCCCAGAACAGCCCGGCCTCTCCCAGCCCGGTGCCCGCGGCAATCACGGCTTGCATGCCACGCGCACCCGGCGCGCCGGCATTCAACACCTCGAAATCCGACGGGCCGAGCGAATGGATGCCGTACGCATTGGCCTCCAAATCGTTCACAAGTGAAATGCGCGGCAGGCCCAGCAGCGCGGCCAGCGAGCGCGAATCCACACGCCACGGCAGGTTCGTGGCCGTGACAGCTCCATCCACCACCGGGCCCGCCACGCCGAATCCTGCGGCCGTCACCTTGGCGCCCGCCGGCTCGGCCACTGTCCGCACGAATTCGCTCACGACATCTTCGAATTTGGAATACTCGTGGCTCGGGAAACGTTTCGCTGTCTGTTCGACAAGCCCCAGGGAACGCTCATCGAACAGCGCCAGGTTGCACTTCGTGCCTCCGACGTCTCCGCCCAATATCACGTCTTCGGCCCTGCCCCTGCCGCGTCCAGGCCGGCTGCAGCGGCGCGGTCCGTCAAAAACACGCGCTCACCCGCGGTGGGACGCACGCATTGCGAGGGATAGGGCGGCGTGTGCGTACCCTCCAGCACTTCGCGCAGTCTTTGCGTCTTGTCTGCGCCGGTTACGAGGAAGATCACCACGCGCGCCGCATTGAGGAGAGGAAAGGTGAACGTCATCCGTTTGGCCGGCGAGCCATCCGCGATGATCACCGGCTGGAAAATCACTCCACGCGTTTTTTCGTCCAGGCCCGCACTGCCCGGGAATAGCGACGCTGTATGCCCGTCCGGCCCCATACCCAGGTAGATCAAATCGAAGCAGGGAAAACCTCCAGGCCCCGCCGGCAGCTTCTTGCGCAACAGTTCCTCGTATTCCTGCGCTGCGCGGTCCGCATCGGTGCGCTCCGCCTGCATGCGGTGGACATTGCCCGGCGAAATCTGAATTTTTCCGATGAGTTCACGGTCGGCCATCCCAAAATTGCTGTCGGGATGCGACGTAGGCACGGAGCGTTCGTCTGACCAGTACAAGTGCGTGCGGTTCCAGTCCACGCTGCCGGCGTTCGCGGCAAGAACCCGGAAGAGTGCTGCGGGAGTTTTCCCGCCGGAGAGCGCCACATGAAACGCGCCGCGCGAGCTGATCGCCTCTCGCGCCAGATTCACGAAGCGCGCCGCGCCCTCGCGGGCCACGCCGGCTGCATCTTCGAGTACGACAACGCCGGGAAAGGACGCCGTCATCGTGGGCTACTCGTTGGTCCAGTGCCGGTCGTCGCGGGCCAGCAGGTCGTCCGCTTCGCGCGGGCCCCACGAGCCGGCCGCGTAGTTCGGAAAGTTGCGCGGCGGCAGCGCCTGCCACACGTCCAGCACCGGCTGCACCACGCCCCAGGCCGCTTCCACCATGTCCGCACGCTGGAACAGTGTGGCGTCGCCCGCCATGCAGTCGTAAATCAGCCGCTCGTAACCCGTGGAGTGTGTGCTGCCGAACTGCTTTGCGTATGAAAAATCCATGTCCACGGTACCCAGTTTCATCGTCGGACCGGGTATTTTCGCACCGAACCGAAGCGAAATGCCTTCGTCGGGCTGGATGTACAGGATCAACCGGTTCTGCATGAGTTGATCGATGGCCGTGTGCCGGAACAGCACAAACGGCGCGCGCCGGAAATGAATCACAATCTCCGTTACCCGCTTCGGCAGTGCTTTCCCCGTCCGCAGGTAAATCGGCACATCCGCCCACCGCCAGTTGTCGATGAGCAGTCTCATGGCTACATACGTCTGCTGGTTCGAGGTGGGTGATACCTTCTGCTCGCTCCGGTACGCGGCCAGATGTTTCCCCTCCACCACGCCTTCGCCATACTGCCCGCGCGCGGTGCGGCTCAGCACTTCCTCCGGCGGAAACGGGGGAATGGCGCGAAGGATTTTCACCTGCTCGTCCCGCACCGCATCCGCATCGAAGCTGATGGGCGGCTCCATGGCGATCAGTGTGACCAGCTGAAAAATGTGATTCGGCACCATGTCGCGAAGTGCGCCGGAAGTCTCATAGTAGCCTCCGCGCGTCTCCACTCCCACCGTCTCCGCCACCGTGATCTCCACGTACTTGATGTACCGCCGGTTCCAGATGGGCTCGAAGATGCCATTCGAAAAGCGGAACACCATGATGTTCTGGACTGTTTCTTTGCCCAGGTAGTGGTCGATCCGGTAGATCTGCTTCTCCTCCATCACCTTCCGCAGTTCCCGGTTCAGCGCCCTGGCCGATTCCAGATCTGTGCCGAAGGGCTTTTCCACGATTACCCGGCGGAAGCATCCGTTGTCTTCATCCAGCAGGCCCACAGCCTTCAAGTTTCGGGACACCTCCCCGAAGAATTCGGGAGCTGTCGCGAGATAGAAAAAAATATTGCCACCGGTCTTGCAGTCCTTGTCGAGCTGGGCCAGCAACGTGGCCAAATCCTTGTACGCCTCGCGGTCGTCGAAATTCACGCAGGCGTAATAAAGACGGTCCACCAGCCACTTTCCCAGCGCGGGATCGAATTTGTCGGTGGCAAACTGGTCCATCACGGCGCGCTGCTTCTCGCGGAACTCTTCATGGCTCATCTGCGCCCGCGACACACCGACAACGGCGAAGTTTTCCGCCATCAGTTCGTGTTTTGCCAGATTGTAGAGAGAAGGTAACAGCTTGCGTTTCGTCAGGTCGCCCATGGCCCCGAAGATGACCATGATGCACGGCGTTTTCTTTTGCTGGCCCACGCCGCCGCTGGTCGCCGCCACCGCGCGCCCTTCGGGCATGTCCAGTCTTTCGGTCGCCACGGTCTCCCCTCCCCAGGTCTTGCTAGTTACCCGGGTTCATCCGCCCGTCGGCCGTTCCACGTGCCCGCCGAATTTGTGCCGCATCGCCGAGAGCACCTTCTCCGCAAATGTATGCTCCTGCCGCGAACGGAACCGCGTGAACAGCGACGACGCCAGCACTTCCACCGGCACGGCCGCCTCGATCGCCGCCTCGATCGTCCAGCGGCCCTCGCCCGAATCCTGCACGAAGCCCGAGAAGCTCGACAGCGTCGGGTTTTCGATAAACGCCTGAGCCGTAAGGTCCAGCAGCCACGAGCCCACCACGCTCCCGCGCCGCCATACTTCCGAAATTTCCGCCAGGTCGAAATTGTAGCGGCGCTCCGCCGGAATCTGCTCGCTGTTGAAGCTGCGGAACAGATCGAATCCCTCGGCGTACGCCTGCATGATGCCGTACTCAATCCCGTTGTGGACCATCTTCACAAAGTGGCCCGCGCCCACCGGGCCGCAATGCAGGTAGCCGTTCTCGGCCGTTCCCTTGTTCGCCGGCCGGCCCGGTGTCCGTCCGATGTCCCCGGCACCGGGAGCCAGCGCCTTGAAGATCGGGTCGAGGTACTTCACCGTGTCCGTGGGGCCGCCAATCATCAGGCAGTATCCGCGTTCCAGGCCCCACACGCCGCCGCTCGTGCCCACGTCCACGTACTTGAGCCCCTTGGGCTCGATCATCTTCGAACGGCGGATGTCGTCCTTGTAATACGAGTTACCGCCGTCAATGATGATGTCGCCCGGCTCCATCATCTTGCTCAGCGTGATCACGCTCTGCTCCGTCGGGTCGCCGGCCGGCACCATCAGCCACACCACACGCGGCTTGCTCAGTTGCTTCACCATCGATTCCAGCGAATCCGCGGCGGCGCCGCCATCCTTCTTCAGGCTTTCGACAGCGGCCTTGTCCTGCGCGAACCCCACCACCTGATGCTTGTTCCTCATCAGGCGCCGGGCCATGTTGCCGCCCATACGGCCGAGTCCCACGATTCCGATTTGCATCGTTTGCGCTCCCCTCGTTTGTTTTCTTTCTGACTCGTTCCCTTACTTGCTCAAAGCCTCGCTGACCGCGCTGCGCAGGCACCTCAGGCACGCCGCCACTCCGCCGCCCAGATGCACGCGCAACGCGCGGCGCCCGCGTTCCGCCAGCACCTCAAAGTCGCCGCGCGCCTGCGCTGCCTTCACCACGCCGAACGTGTACTTCTGCCCTGGAACCGGCAGATCGTTCGCGTCGTCGCACGTCAATTGCAAGAACACTCCCGTATTCGGTCCACCCTTATACGCCTGTCCGGTGGAATGCAGGAAGCGCGGGCCGAACCCGAGACAGGTGGCCACCTTCTTCTTGGTCATCACTTCCTTGCGCAGCGCGCCAAGCTCCCGTTCGTTGTTTTCGTTCATGTCAATGTATCCCAGCAGGGCGAAGTAGTCTCCCGGCTTGATACGGTTGAAGTGCGCTCGCAGGTAGGCGACCAGCGATTTCTCCCCGCCCGCGGCTTTTGCCAGCTCCGCGGCGTTTTTCGGGTCGGTGAACAGCTTCACGCCCGATTCTTCAAGAATCGCTGTTTCCGGAGGCAGCTTGCCCTTCTCTTCGTACTCCGCCGTCAGCTTGCGCGTTTCGATCTTGCTCGCCTCCACGTCCGGCTGATTGAACGCGTTGATGCCGATCACCGCTCCCGCCGTGGCAATGGCAATCTCCCAGCGGAAGAATTCCTGCCCCAGGTCGTAGATGTCCTTCACCGCGATGCGCACCACGGGGTGACCCGCCTTCTCCAGCGCCTCCACGGCCTTGTCCTGCCCCGCATCCGGCGCCGTCTCCAGCCGCAGATACGCAAACACACGGTCGTTGCCGTAGTTGTCGGGCGAAAGGAGCGGCTCGCGGTCCACGGGGATCAAGCCCTTGCCCTCTTTCCCGCTGGATTCGGCCAGCAACTGTTCCAGCCACGCGCCCAGGTCGAAAATCCCCGGCGAGGCGATGATCGTCACCTTGTCGCGCCCATGCTTCGCGGACACCCCCATCACCACGCCCAGCGACACGCCCGGATTGTCTTCAGCCTTCACGCACGCCGCGCACGCGTGCACCATTTCCTCGGCGCGGTCCAGGAAGTTCGGAACGTCGAGGCCCATCGCCGCCGCCGGCACCATGCCGAAGTTCGAGAGCGCCGAGAATCGTCCTCCGATACTCGGCAGCCCGTAAAAAATCCAGCGGAACTTGTCCGCCTCCGCCACGCGCTGCATCTGCGAGCCCGGATCTGTGATGGCCACGAAATGCTTCGGCGCCAGCTCTGGCCCCAGGACTTGCTTCGCCCGTTCGAAGAAGTAGGCCTTGAAGATGTTCGGCTCGAGCGTCGATCCCGATTTGCTCGACACGATGAACAGACAGTGTGGGTAGTCGATCTTCGACTCCATCGTGCGAATCTGCTCCGGGTCCGTCGAATCCAGTACGAACAGTTCCGGCGCTCCCGCTAGCTTTCCGTACGTCATCTTCAGCACTTCCGGACACAGGCTGGATCCGCCCATGCCCAGCAGCAGCACTTGCGTGAATCCTTCCTTCTTCACTGCCGCGCCGAAGCTGGTCAGCTTGTCCAGGTGCGCGAGCTGATCGTCGGAGATTCCCAGCCAGCCCAGCCAATGGGCCTCGTCCGAGCCCGTCCACAGCGTCGCGTCGCGTCCCCACAGCCGCCGCACCTTGCCCGTCAGCCGCCAATCTTCCAGCGTCTTGGCCACTTCCTTGCCGATAGGTTCGGGCAGCGAGTATGTTTGCCGGTTCAGCTTTTCCTTCGAGAAAAACTTGCAGGTCTTATCCACGCTGGCCAGCAGCTTGTCGAACGCTTCGGCGAACAGCTTCACGCCGTCGTCCAGCAGCTTTGCAGTCACCTGCTCCATATTCACGCCCAGCCGCGCGATCGCTTCCATCGTGGCCTTGGCTCCCGCTAAATCGCTTTCGAGCGACGCCTTCGGAACGCCGTGCGCGCGGAACGCATCATAGGTGGCCGGCGGCATGGTATTTACCGTGTCCGCTCCGATCAGCTCTTCCACGTACAGCACGTCGCTGTATGCCGGATTCTTGGTTCCCGTGCTGGCCCACAGCAGCCGCTGCGTCTGCGCGCCCTTGGCTACCAGCGCCTGCCATTTGGGTCCGGAGAAAATCTCCTTGTACCGTGCGTAGGTCAGCTTGGCGTTGGCAATGGCCGTCTTGCCCAGCAGGTCCTCTACGTTGTACCTCTCCGCGCCCACCGCGGCCTTCATCTTCGCTTCCAGCTGCGAGTCCACCAGCGAATCGATGCGGCTGATGAAGAAGCTGGCCACGCTGGCCACATGCGCCACGTCGCCTCCGCTCGCCGCATATTTCTCCAGCCCGCGGATGTACGCCTTCGCCACCGCCTCCCAGGCCGACATCGCGAACAACAACGTCACGTTGATGTTGATTCCCTCGCTCAGCAGTTGCTCGATGGCCGGGATGCCCTCCGGGGTGGCGGGCACCTTGATCATCACGTTGGGCCGGCCCACGGCCTTCCACAGCCGCCGCGCCTCGCTCATCGTTGCCTTGGTGTCCCGCGCCAGGTACGGCGAAACTTCCAGGCTCACGTACCCGTCGCGCCGCTTCGTCTTCTCGTACACGCGCAACAGCCGGTCCGCTGCTCCCTGGATGTCCTGGATCGCAAGCTGTTCGTACAGGAACATCGGGTCCACTTCCTGCTTCTCAAGCGCCGCCACCTGGTCCGAATAATCCTTGCTGCCGGTGATGGCCTTCTCAAAAATTGCCGGGTTTGAGGTCACTCCGCGCAGGCCGTCCTCGTCGATCAACCGGTCCAGCTCCCCGCTGGTCAGCATGCTTCGCCGGATGTAGTCGAACCACACCGACTGGCCGAACTCATTCAGCCCCTTCAGCGGATTCGCCACCGCGGTCTGGCCGCCGCTCTGCTGTTTCACGTCACTCATGGTTCCCTCCCTCGCTCGCCACCGCCAGGCGCGAGCGGCTCTCAAATCCGGTCTTCATTATCCCAGTTTCCGTGGTTCCGCACCGCATGGCCGGAGCGGTCCGCCGCGCTCCCGCGCGAGCCGGGCCGTTATCCGCTCTTCTTGCCGTGCCGCTGCAACTGCTCCCGCGCCGCGGCAATCACATTCTCCAGCGTAAAGCCAAACTTCTTCTGCAGTTCCTTCAGCGGCGCCGATGCGCCGAACGTCCGCATTCCGATGCTGTTCCCGTTCTCCCCCACGTATCGCGACCACCCGAACGTGGACGCCTGCTCCACAGACACGCGCGCCTTCACATCCGGCGGGAGCACCGAGTCCTGGTAGCTCTCCGGCTGGTGCTCGAACAGTTCCCAGCAGGGCAGGCTCACCACTCGCGACGCGATCCCTTCCGATTTCAATTGCTCGTGCGCGTCCAGGCAGAGTTGCACCTCCGTGCCTGTCCCGATCAGGATTACCGAAGGCTTCCCGCCCGGAGCGTCCGCCAGCACGTAGCCGCCTTTCGCCAGCCCGGATGCCGGCGCGTACTTCGTGCGATCGACCGTCGGCGCGTTTTGCCTCGAAAGAATCAGGACCGCGGGCTCATGCCGCAACTGCAGGACGAGTCGCCACGCCTCCGTCACCTCATTCGCATCCGCGGGGCGTATCGTCAACACGCCGGGAATCGAACGCAGAGAAGCGAGCTGCTCAATCGGCTGGTGCGTTGGCCCGTCTTCGCCCACCCCGATGGAATCGTGCGTGAAGATATAGATGACCGGGATTTCCATAATCGCCGCCAGCCGTATCGCCGGCCGCGAAAAGTCGCTGAAAATCAGGAACCCGGACCCGAACGGCCGCACCTTTGAAAGCGATAGTCCGTTCAGGACCGCTCCCATCTCGTGCTCGCGAATGCCGAAGTGCAAGTTGCGGCCCCGGCTTTCCGGCAGGAAATCGCCCGCGCCTTCAAACGTCAGCCGTGTCTTTGTCGAGGGAGCCAGGTCCGCCGCCCCGCCGATTAGCCACGGAATATTTTTTGCCGCCGCGTTCAGCACCTTGCCGGACGAATCGCGCCCCGCCATCCCTTTCGCGTCCGTCGGAAAAACGGGCAAATCCTTGTCCCATCCGGCCGGTAGCTGCCGGTGCTGCATTTTGTAGAGGTGATCGGCCAGATCCGGATACTTCTTCTTGTACTCCTCGAATTTAGCCATCCACTCCTCGCGGAGTTTGTGGCCTCGGGCGCCCATGCCGTTGGCGAAGTGCTCTCGCACTCCGTCCGGCACCAGGAAGTGTGCATCCTCCGGCCAGCCATAATTCTTCTTCGTCAGCCGGATCTCGTTTTCCCCCAGCGGCTCGCCGTGCGCTCCACTGGTGTCCTGTTTATTCGGGGCGCCGTAGGCGATGTGGCTGTCTACGATGATCATTGACGGGCGGTCCGTGGTGTTCTCCGCAGTCCGAAACGCGCGTTCCAGCATCGCTAGATCGTTCGCGTCGCCCACACGCTGCACGTTCCAGCCGTATGCCATGAATCGCGTGGCCACGTCTTCGCTGAACGCCAGTGCCGTGTTCCCTTCAATCGTGATGTGGTTGTTGTCGTAGATCCAGCAGAGGTTCCCCAGCCGCAGATGCCCCGCCAGCGAGGCCGCTTCCGACGAGATACCTTCCATCATGCAGCCGTCGCCGCCGATCGCATACACCCGGTATCCGATCATGTCGAATCCGGGCCGGTTGAAATGACTCGCCATCCACTGTCCCGCGATCGCCATGCCCACTGATGTGGCCACGCCGTGTCCCAGCGGGCCCGTCGTCGTTTCGATTCCGCTCGTCCAGCGGTACTCCGGGTGCCCCGGGCATTTGCTGTCGAGCTGGCGGAAGTTCATGATGTCTTCCAGCTTCACGCTCAGCTCGCCTAGCCGCTCGTACGTCGGATTCACTGCGCGCACCCCGGCCAGGTGCAGCAGCGAGTAGAGCAACATCGACGCATGTCCGGCGGAAAGCACGAAGCGGTCGCGATTCGGCCAGATCGGATCCGTGGGATCAAATCGCAGAAATCGCTGCCACAAGCAGTAGGCTACCGGCGCCAGCGCCATCGGGGTCCCCGGATGGCCCGAGTTCGCTTTCTGCACCGCGTCCATCGAAAGGGTGCGGATTGTATTGATCGCAAGCTGATCGAGCTTCCCGTCGTCCAAAGGTCTGCCCTCCTTTAGAATCGTCTCCCAAGCCCGGTCGAGTGGGGCTATAGAGTACTCCGAAACCGGTTAAGCGTACGCAAGAATGATAAAGGGCTGCCCGGCCGAAGATACTGCCGGCCTGTTGAAAAACAGCCAGTCGGCTTCCGCTGTCTGAGCCGGCGTGCCATCCCCGCTCCCGGCCTTACCTGACGGCCGGCCGCGGAGCATAAGGTCGAGCCGGGCCCTAGCCCAGCAGAATCGGCAGCAGAACTCCCATCCCGAGCAGGAAGAGCCAAAGCGCGGGAGCGGGCGTGCCCACGGGACGCGTCCGTCTCTCATCTCTCGCCACGTGCCGAGGGTCCAGCAGCAGCCAGCGAGCGTACCTCCGCTCAAGTAAAAGGAACGTTAACGCCGTCGCTGCACCGAACACGAGGTGCGCGATCAGCGACGGCAGCAGCGCCGCGGCCGCCTCGGGCCGCCAATCCGCCTCCCCGGTCCGGAGCAGGGGCAGAAGCGTCATCGGTCCCACGTACCACCAGATCAAACCGAATACCCAGCCCCACGAAATACCCCGCCCGATGCTCAGCCCTTCCTCCCGGAACAAGAGGCCGTAGGTCATCCCGATACACACGCTCACCAACAGATGGAGCCCAAGCGCCGGCAGCAACGAAATGTCATTCTCCAATCCGGCCAGCTTCGAGATAACTCCTGTCGCCACCATCACCGGCCCTGACACCGCTCCTCCCACCAACCCGGCAATGGCGCCCCAGCCCAGCGAATGGAGCGTGCGCACTCCAGGCCCCTCAGCCTCGCGCCGGATGGGGTCTGAATCCACAAACAGCCGGACCCACAGCCGGTCCACTGTCGCGTATACCACCCCGACGATCAGCCCAAGCAGGATATGTGCCACCAAGGACCCGAATACTTCGCTGGCATGGTCTGCGGACCAATCCACCGAAGCGCCGCTCAGCAAGGGATTCAGTGTCATCGGTCCCAGGAACCACCAGAAAATCCCGAATCCCGCGCCCCACCCCATGCTCGATCCATATCCATAGATGTCCTGCTGGAACAGCAGCCCGAAAACCGCTCCGATCACGGCCGCAACCATCAGGTGGAAATACGCCCCGCCCCGCACGCCCGATTCCGCAATCCCCGCCAACAGAGGGAAGTACCCACCCTTCAGCATCCATTCCTGGAAGATCCCCGCAGCCACCGTACCCGCCAGCCCTCCCACGACAATCGCTCGCGAAAGCACGTATTCCCGCCGGCCGGGCCGCGGCGTCAGCTCGCTAATGATTCCCATTCCGATTCCCAGCGGCGTTCCAATGGCGACCAGATAACCAGCCAGCGTGGGAAAATTCTCTCGCGCCGCGTCCATCACCGCCATCGAATGGCGGCCGGCCAGCCATGGCAACAGCCCCGCCGGCAGCAACAGCCATAGAAGGAACGAGTAGGCAAGTCCCCAGATCAGCCCCGCTCCCGGGCTCGCACATCGGCTGTAGAAAAGCACTCCGAACACGAGCCCGTAGACAGCGCCGGCCAGCACTCCATACGGCAGCGACTCGTGCAGCACGGCCATGCACAGCATTCCGCTCACTGCTCCAATGAGCGCGCCTACCATAGCCCCCGACTGTATCGCCGCAAATCCTGTCTGCGACTCGCTGGGAGCGCTTCCCATCGCCGTCATTCTCATGATCAGGTTCTCCTGTTGCATTTCCCGGCTCCTAGCTCAGATCGATGGTCTGTACGATGTCTTTCGGGAAAAACAGCTCGATCGTCCAATCGAGCAGCACCCGCACTTTGCGCTCCAGCCCCGGTAATTTCGAGAGGTAGATTCCGCGCCACATCAACCAGGCCAGCAGCCCGGAGAACCGCAGCGACTTCCCCCGAGCGAACGGCACGGCCAACTCGGCACACGCCGTCTGGTGTCCCACCACGCACATCGCCCCAAGCGAATCGAAGTGGAACGGCTGCGCCGGTCGACCCTCCAGCGCGGCTTTCAGGTTCTTGGCCAGTGTGACGGCCTCGCGAATTGCGAACTGCGCCGTGGGAGGACACGGCTTCCCGGTCTCGCCGTCGTTGATCGCTGCGCAGTCTCCCAGAGCCCAGACTCCGGTGGCGCCCGGAACCGCCATGGTGGACTCCACTTTTACCGCCCCGCGCTTGTCGCGTTCGTACGGCAGCGTGGCCAGCAGCGGATTCGGCGCTACGCCGGCGGCCCATACCAGCGTTTGCGCCGGAATTTCTCCGTCGCTTAGCACCACTGCGCCTGGGCGCGCATCCAGCAGCCGCACGCCCAGTTTGAAATCCACACCGCGCCTTTCCATGCTCCGCCGCGCGTATTCCCCCAGGCCCTCGCTCAACTCCGGCAGGATTCGGTCGCGCGAATGCACCAGCACGACGCGTACCTCTTCCGGCTTCAGGTTCGGGTAGTCCGCCAGAATGCCGCGGCCAAAATCGTTGAGCGCTCCCGCCAGCTCCACTCCGGCGAACCCGCCTCCAGCCACCACGAAGGTCAGCATCGCGCGCCGCGCCTCTCCGTTGCTCTCCCGGTCTGCCCGCTCGAACATTTCGATCACGTGATTACGAATCCGGATGGCGTCCAGCAGGGTCTTGAAGTTGAACGAATGCTTTTCCACGTTTGCCAGCCCGTGGTAATTCGAAACGGATCCGAGCGCCAGCACCAGTTGGTCGAACTCCAGTTCTTGTTGTGGTTCCGCCGCCATCTCCCCCGAGGATTCCATCTCCAGGCACACGCGGCGCCGCTCCAGGTCAATCGACCGCACCTTTCCGCGGATAAATGAGGCGAAGTGCAGGCTCGTACGAAGCGGAGTCGAAATGTGGCTGCCTTCCAGGCTGCTTCCTGCCACTTCCGCCAGCATGGGCGTGAACAGCAGCGCGTTGGTTTCACTCACCAGCGTTACGGAAACGCTCGGATCGCCCCGCAGTTCATTCTCCAGTGCCACCGCGGTCTCCATTCCTGCAAATCCGCCTCCCAGAATCACGATCCGGCGTTTTCGAACCGCTGCCAGCTCCTCCGGTGCCGGTTCCGGCCCGAAGAATTTCGTGGCCAGTTGGCTCAGGGCCACCACGAGCACGGACAGCAGCGCCCCGTAGCACACCCATCCCGTTAACGCCGGGAAATGTGCCCTCATCCCTTCCGCATCCCACTCCGGGCTTTGCCCGGAGGACAACGGAAACAGGAACAGGCTAGTGAGTCCCCAGCAAGGTATTCCGAGCGACCCCCCGAACATCAGGGCATCCACGTATTGGACCTTTTCGGCACAAATCGGTGCCGAGCAGGCGGCGCCCACCAGCGCTCCGATAAGTGCGGCAACCACAGAGTTTCCTACCACCAGGTTCAGCGGAATGCTCGCCAGCACACCCGCAAAGGCTCCTATGAATGCTCGGCGATAAAAACGGTGCATTGGGTGCAACTCCTCTCTTCTCAAATGCTTAGCGTTGATTCCCGGGCCCTTCTCCCCCGCCGCGGACAGCCCGGACGGCGCAGCATGGTCTCACGCTAAACCCTTAGTGCGGTCGTCGAGCGATTTCGTTTCAGGGGCCGGTGGAGGATGGTTGGGGAGAGGGGTTGGCGCGCCGATTTGCTGCCGGATTTTCAACCAACGAGGAGTGGCAAGTGGACGCGGCGACCCGGCGAGCCAGCCGTCTCGGTGTCAGGGCGCGGAGACGCCTGGCGATTCCGTGTTTAGGGAAACTTCGTCCAGGATTTCCCGCACCTTGCGGCCCATCGACTCCAGCGAGAACGGTTTCTGCAGGAAGTATGTCAGTGGCCCGATTTCGCCATGCCCCGCCGAGATGAACTCCGAATAGCCCGACATGTAGAGCACTTTGAGCTGAGGACGCATCTCCAGCAGGCGGGCGGCCAGTTCCGGCCCGCCCATATTCGGCATCACCACGTCGGAGAGCAGCAGATGGATTGTGCCCGTGTAATTCTGCGCCAATCGCAGTGCGCCTTCTCCGTCCCGCGCTTCGAGCACTGCGTAGCCGCCGCGCCGCAGCGCCTCGCGGGTCAGCTCGCGCACCTCTGTCTCGTCTTCCACCAGTAGAATCGTTTCCGAACCTTTCGGTATTTTCGGCCGCGGACGAATCCCGCTCCCGCGGTCCGCCGGCTCCTCCACTCGCGGAAAGTAGAGCCGGAAGGTCGCTCCCTGTCCCGGCTGGCTGTAGACCGTGATATGCCCTCCGCTCTGCTGCACGATGCCGTACACGGTGGCCAATCCCAGCCCCGTCCCTTTGCCCTTCTCCTTTGTCGTGAAAAACGGCTCGAAAATGTGCGATTGCGTGTCGGGATCCATCCCCACTCCCGTATCGCTCACCGAGAGCACCACGTAGGATCCCGGCTGCAGGGAGGAGATCCGCCGCGCCGCCGCCTCATCCAACATCAGATTGCACGTTTCAATCACCACTTTTCCGCCGTTTGGCATGGCGTCGCGCGCGTTCACCACCAGGTTCAACAGCACCTGCTCGATCTGTCCCGGGTCTGCCTTCACCCTTCCCAGCCCGCTGTCGTACCTCAGGATCAGCTCGATATCCTCTCCAATCACCCTCCTCAGCATCTTTCCTGTGTCCGCCACCACCATGTTCAGGTCCAGCACCCGCGGCTGCATCACCTGCATGCGGCTGAAGGCCAGCAGTTGCCTCGTCAGCGACGCCGCGCGCTCCGACGATTTGTGGATCTGGTCCACGCTGCGCCGTTCCGCGGACCCATCCTGCAGCTTTTCGCTGAGCAGGCTGGTATGTCCCTGGATCACCATCAGCAGGTTGTTGAAGTCGTGCGCCACGCCTCCTGCAAGCCGGCCCACCGCTTCCATCTTCTGTGCCTGCCGGAGCTGGTCTTCCAGACGTTTCTGCTCCGTGATGTCGTGCAGCACTCCCTGCATCCGCGCGGGCCCCTCGTTTCCGCGCCGTAGAAGCACCGCCTCGTCGCGGAACCACAGCACGCGTCCGTCCCGCGCGATCATGCGGTACTCCAGTCGCAGTGGCTTTCCAGTCCTTTCGAACTCCCGTTCGGCCTCCACCACCCGCTCTTTGTCGTCCGGGTGCACCCGGTTCCACCAGGTGCTCGCCATCGCCATCCATTCTTCCGGCGAGAAGCCCATCAGCGTTTCGATCTGCGGGCTCACGTACTCCCACGGCCTGTCCGGCCCCAGTTCTGCGATGTAGGTAATGCCTGGCAGCTGCTCTACAAGTGCCCGGAACCTCCGTTCACTCTCGCGGAGTGCGTCCTCTCCAAGTTTCCGTTCGATGGCCAGCGCAATCTGGCCGCCGACCGACGCCAGGAACTCCAGGTCACGCTGGCTATATGCATTTTCGTTCGTATAGTGCTGCACCACCAACACTCCGATCGTCTCCGTCGGCGTGCGCAGTGGCACTCCCAGCCACGACGGTGAGGGCGTTCCCACCAGTTCCACTTCGCCCAGTTCCGCCAGTTCGTCGAACTCCTTCTGCGAGATGGACATCGGCCGCCCGCTGCGGAAAATGTATTCCGTGCACGTTTTTCCCAGCTTCTGCGGCGGCGGCGGCTGGTCAAATTCGTCCACGAAGAATGGAAAGTGGAACAGCGCGGTATCCCGGTTGTGCAACGCGATAAAGCAGTTCTCCGAGTACAGCACTTTTCTCAGCGACTGGTGGATCAGCTTCAGCAGTTCGTCCAGGTTTGACGTCGACGACACGCCGGCAATGATTTCGCTGATCGCATGCCGCTCCGTATCCCCCCGTTTCCGCTCCGTGATGTCCTCGGCGGAACCCTCATAGAACGCGATCGAGCCGTCCGGGCTGCGCACCGCGCGAGACGATTCGCTCACCCAGATGCGGCTGCCGTCCCGCCTCCGGATTTCGTACTCGAAATTCCGCACCTCCCCGTTCTTTTCGATCTGCGTTTGGTATTCCTCGCGCTTGGCCGGGTCCGCGTAGATTTCCTTGCTCACGTCGCGCACCGACTGCATCAGCACTTCCGGGCTATCGTAACCGCACAGCCGCGCGCATGCGGAGTTCGCGCTCAGGTACCCGCCTTCGGGAGTCGTCCGGAAGATGGCCGGGATTGCCTCCTCAACCATCGTCCGGTACTGCTCTTCCGCGTCGCGCAGCGCCTTCTCATGAATTTGCCGCTCGATCGCGATCCGAGCCAGTTGCGACGCGCTCTGCGCCGCCCGCAGCTCCGCTGCCGCCGGCTGGTGCGGTTCACGGTAGAAGGCCGCCAGCACACCCAGCAGCACCGATCTCGCGGATACAATTGGTGCCGCCCAGCACGCTCGCATGCCGTGAGCCAGCGCCAGCTCCCGGCAACGGCCCCACTGCGGGTCCGTGTGCAGGTCGGAGATCACCAGCAATTCCCGCCGGTGTGCCGCCACTCCGCATGGATGCGCATCGCCCGAGATGGTGCACCCGTCCAGCACCTCATGGCACGCCGCGGGAAGACTCGGCGCCGCTCCCAGCCGCAGCCGGGCTCCGCTCCGATCCGTCAGCAGCACCGCACTCAACATTCCCGGTAGCCGCGCCTCGAGGCAACGGCACAGCTCCGCCAGCACCTTCTCGAGCGGTGCATCCACATTGATTAATTCCAGTACTGCACTCTCCGGCCCGAAGGAGAAATCAGGAGGCTCGCCGGCAGCTTCGCGTTTCTGGAGTAAGTCCACCCTAAACACCCGGAAAAAAAGAGTGCTTCATGCTAACCCCGCAGGTTCTTCACTTCGACTCTTTCCGGGCGCCTGCTGTCCAAATTCACAACAGCCCGCCGCCAGCAGCGGCACCCCGGAATCTTCCATGCCATTTATCGGAATGCAAACGAGTCCGGCACGCGCTCCGTGGAGTGCGCCATGACACACAGCGCGTCAGGTCGCGCGCGCTTAGATCACCCGCACGGTCAGCGACACCATCTGTTTCACGTTGCCCGGCGCCGTCGCGATCAGCTGCAGTTGATACACACCCGCGGGTGTCGTCGGCGCACCCGGGATCGCCGGCGGTGGATTGCTCACGCACGCC
>DATKNR010000089.1:0-4818 GCA_035541255.1 Patescibacteria group bacterium
CACCCAGGCGTAGAAGTACCAGGGCACGCCGTAGGGCGTCAGCGCCGCGGTGTTCATGTACAGCTGCCCGTCCAGGTTGTACCCGTTGTGATGGACCTCCGCTCCCTTCGCGTATCCTAGGGCGTTCAGCAGGTTGTGCGGCGAGAGCAGCACGGGGTTCAGCACGATGAATACCGCCACCATGATCGCCGTCATCCGCCAGAAATATTTTCCCAGCGGTTGCCGGTCGATTCCTTCGTGCCCGGCTACGTGCCACACGAGTGCGTTCAAGCCGAAAATATGAAATATGTATTTGGAGGCGAGCGCGAATCCAAACGCCGCGCCCGTCGCATCCGTCCATCGCCGCGCCTTTTTCGCGGGCGCGTGCTTCGCGCGCGCGTAGAAGTACACGGCCAGCACGGTGAAAAACGTGAGCGGAGTATCTTCCTTGGCCACCCGGTTCAGCGCGATCGGAATGGGCAGAAACGCCCAGAAAAATGCCCCCAGCCCTCCCACGATCATGCCTGCCGCGCTCGTCCCCATCAGTTCCAGCCCCAGCAGGTAGATCAGAAGCGTGGTGGCCGCACCGAGAATCACGTTCGGCAGCCTCAGCCACAACTCCACACGGCCTTGCGGCCACGGCTGCGCCGGCGAAGTCCGGCTCACCCGGTCTCCCACCTCCAGGCTGCCCCAGATCATCAGCTTCAGCAGCATGGGATGCTCGGCGTTCACTCCGGAGAAATGACCCTGGCGATATTCGCGCGCGGCTGCCAGCTTGGACGCTTCGTCCTCCGCCAGCGACGTCTCGTTGATCCGGTACGCGCGCACGGCCAGCGCGGCGAGCGTCAACGCCGTCAGCAACGCGATTTCCGCGCGCCTCTGCCAAGGGAATGTCATATAGAGAAAACGAGAACCCTTCGCGGCCTGACCTGCGCGGCCCTTTTTCCAACCCTCGCGCCGGCCTGCCTGCCTTCAGAGTGTATCCTCGCCGGCGCCTGAATTGTTCGAATCTTGCGCATCGTAGGCCTGCTCTCTTTGCACTCTGCCGCATGGAGGGAGCAAATGCCCGGATTTTTTCGGCCCGGCAATTCCGCATCCGGGTTCCTTACATTCCATTTGGGCCGTAGAATGTTGCCTGCGCCCGGAGCCGCTCCGCCTCGGACATGTGCGCCCATGGGCGCCTGCTGCGGCTTGCAGGCGTCTGACGAATGGCCCAAATATCCGCACTTCGCCTCCTGCTCTTGCACCTTGCCCTCGCCGTGACTTTCGCCGTTCCGGTCTCCTCCGCTGCGCAGGCCACCGGCTCGATCACGGGCGCCGTCAGCACGCTCGCCGCGGATGGTTCCCGGCTCTATCTGCCGGGTGTATCCGTCACCCTGCATTGCGAGACCGGCGGTGCTGCGCCTGCCTCGGCCGTCACAAACGAATCCGGAAGGTATGAGTTCCGATCTGTCGCTCCCGGCAAGTGCACGCTTTCGTTTTCTGCGCAGGGATTTCGCGGGGAATCGCGTCAGGTCGAGGTCACCGCCGGCGCCGCCGTCCAGTTGGACGTTCAACTCACACTCGTCTCCGTGCAATCCACCACCGTCACTGCCGCTCCTCCCGTTCAGGTGGAAACCAATTCCACCAGTTCCGCCTCCCCGCAGATCTCGCAGCAGAAGCTCCAGTCTGCTCCCCTCGTCAGCGAGCGATTTCAGGACGCGCTCCCGCTCCTCCCCGGTGTCGTCCGCGGTCCCGACGGCCTGATTGACGTCAAGGGCGCCCGCGCCGGGCAGGCCGGCACTCTCGTCAACTCCGTCAGCGGAGTCGACCCAGTCACCGGACAGGCGGCCATCAGCCTGCCCCTGGAGGCGGTGGAATCCGTCAAGGTTCTTCCCAATCCGTTCTCCGCCGAGTATGGCCGTTTCGCCGGTGGCGTCACCGAAGTCGAAACGCGCAGCGGCACCGACCAGTGGAAATACCTCTTCACCAATTTTCTCCCGCGCCTGCGCAATCGCGACGGTCACATCGTCGGGATCGAGTCCATCACCCCGCGGCTCACCTTTGCCGGACCTCTGGTCAAACAGAAGCTCTTCATCTTTCAGTCCTTCGACTATCGCTTCGTCCGTGTTCCCGTGGAGTCGCTTCCCCCGCTCCAGCGCGACCAGCAATTCGAGACGTTCGATTCCTCCACGCAGATCGACTGGTTGCCCAACGCCCGTCATCACTTGAGCGCACTGGTCACCATTTATCCTCAGAATCTCGAGTACGTGAATCTCAACACGTTCAATCCCCAGCCCACTACCGCCGATTTCCGGCAGCGCGGTTTTCAGATTTCACTGAACGAAACCTGGACGGTCGGCGGCGGCGTTCTGCAATCCTTCTTCTCGGCCAAGCGCTACGACGTTCATGTCTTCCCGGCCAGCGGACTCACGGAAGATCTCATCCTGTATCCTGAGCAGAATACAGGTTCCTGGTTCAATCGCCAGGACCGCGAGAGCCGCGTTTACTCCTGGTCGCAAATCTATCGTGCCGCCGACGTGCACGCCGCGGGCACGCACTCCCTCACTTTCGGATTCACCTACGAGCACGCCGCGTACGACGGTACTCTCGCGAATCAGCCGGTCCAGGTGATCCGAGAAGACAACACACTCTCCCAGCTCATCTCGTTCGCCGCCCCGGCCATGCTCGATGCCGGCGCCGGCAACGTGTCCTTCTTCGTCCAGGACCACTGGGCTCCCGCGCGCCGCGTGGCCTTCGACATCGGACTGCGGTTCGACCACGAAGGGATCTCCAGCCAGACTCTGAACGTCGCACCCCGGCTGGGCGTCGTCTTTGCCCCGACGAAAGACAACAAGACCGCCATCCGCGGCGGCATCGGCCTGTTCTACGACAAGATCCCGTTCGACGTGGCTACCTTTCTCTCCTATCCCGCGGAAATCATCACGCAATATGCCCCGGACGGAATGACCGTCGTCTCCGGGCCAACCACATACGTCCACCTCGGCACGGGCGCGGGGGGGCTTCGCGTGCCGTACGGCGTGGCCGGCAATGTTCAGATCGACAGGGAACTTCGCCACAATCTTCTCCTCCGTGTGGGTTACGAGCAGCGTCTGACGCACCGGGACTACTACGTTCAGCCCGTGTCCTCTCCCTTTCCGGCGTTCGATCTGGTGAACCGTGGAGCGCAAAGCTATCGCGAATTCCAGGTCACTCTGCGCTGGCAACTGGAAGAACGCACCACGCTGTTTGCCAGCTATGTGCGCTCGCAGGCCCAGGGCGACCTCAATGACTTCGGACAGTTTTACGGCAATTTCCCCAATCCCATCCTTCGCCCCAACGAGTTCGGTCCACTGCCCTACGACGCCCCGAACCGTTTTCTGACGTGGGGAGTTATCGGGCTTCCGTGGAAGGTGGATTTCTCTCCCGTTCTCGATGTCCACGACGGATTTCCCTATTCCCGCGTGGACAACGACCTGAATTTCGTCGGCCCGCGAAATGAGGGTGGCCGTTTCCCCGCGTTCGCCTCTCTCGACGTTCAGATCGCACGCCCCTTCCGCGTCAAGTTCCATCACCACAAGCCGCTCATCCGCGTGGGCCTCAAGGTCTTCAACGTCACGAACCATTTCAATCCGCGCGACGTGCAGCAGAACATCGACTCGCCGAATTTCGGCGATTTCTCAAACGGCGTGGGGCGCCAGTTCCGCGGAAAATTCGAGTTCAACTTTTAGCCGCCGGTTCCTTTCCGCGCCATGCGAGCAGCACCAGAAAGCCGAGCCCTGCCCACAGCAGTGACCGCGCCTGCCGCACGATTCCCAGCGCCACCCCGGCAGCCATCGGCAGTCCCAGCGCCACCGTCACGAGCGCCGTGCCTCCTTCGAACGCCCCCACGTTGGCCGGGATTACCGCTCCACTGATGCGCACCAGCTTGGTCAGTGCTTCGACTCCCACCGATGCCGCGTAGCTCACCGGCTGGCCCAGCAATCGCAGCGCCACCAGCACTTCCAGGGCGCTCGCGCAATGCGCCGTCATGTCGATCGCCAGAATTCCGAAGAACAAGTCCGGATGCTGATGCAGGAATCCGCCAACTTGCGCGCCCGCTCCGGCTAGCTTTTCTTCGTGCCGTGTCACCCAGCGTCCCCAGGAGGATGACCGCGTTCCCGCTCCGCCCAGCTTCGCGAGCAGCCTCCGCGTGGTCCGCCAGCCGCGAGCAAACCCAAGCGCGACGACAGCGACGGCCGCAACTACAATTCCGCACGAGATCCACAGCGCCTTGCGCAATTCCGGCGAGACGAGTCCGCCCCAAGCCAGCAATAATGCTCCCGCCAGCAGAAAGACTCCGGCGGACACTTGGTACAGCGTTACGTCGAGCACCACGGATGAAACAGCCCTCGCCGCGGACACGCGCCGCGAGAGCAGCAGTCCTTTCGCCGATTCTCCAAACACCAGTCCGGCGGCGGCCACAAACTTGATGGCCTCGCTGATGAGCAGAATTCCGTACATCTCGAGCAACGAGAAGCTCGCGCGGTCGTCCACCATCGCCCAGCGGCAGGCCACGGACCGCGCCGCATGCCGCAGCGCGGCGATCCCCAGCAGCGTGCACATTCCCCAGCCAACCTGCGCCATGTAGCGAAGCAGCGTGTGCGGGCCGGCGCGCCAGACCAGCCAGCCCCACAGCGCCAGTCCGGCAACGAGAGCGGCTTCTTTGGCTCGCTTCATAAGAGTGCTCGCTGCGACAGGTAGTTTCCCATCGCGCGTGCTCAAGGCGGCGAGAGTCCCCGCGGAATTCAGCAAGCTCGGGAATGAAGAAACTTACGGCACTTCTTACGGATTCGTGAGCTGCGGCGAAATCGAAGTCTG
>DATKNR010000090.1:0-6961 GCA_035541255.1 Patescibacteria group bacterium
GTCAAGATCGCCGCCCTCACCCGCCACTATCGTGAACTCGTCCGCCTGCTCCGCGCCGCCCACGGCCGCCGGAACGTCATCCTCGCTCCCATGGGTGACGTCGGCATGCCTGGCCGCATCGCCGCCCTTCGCGAAGGCAGCGCCCTTGCCTATGCCACCACCGGCCATCCCGTCGCTCCTGGCCAGCTCCCGCTGGAAGTCATGCAGTCCATCTATCGCGTCGAGCGCCACAATCGCCGCACCCAGCTCTACGGTGTCATCGGCAATCCCATCGCCCACTCGCTTTCGCCCCTCATGCACAACGCCGCTTTCGCCGCCCGCCGCGTCAACGCCGTTTTCGTTCCTTATCTCGTTCGCGACCTCAAGGATTTCGTCAGCTCCGTCCGCGCCCTGCGCATCTCGGGGCTCAGCGTCACCATTCCCCACAAGCAGCAGATCGTGCGCTTCCTCGACGAGTGTGATCCTCTCGCCCTCGAAATCGGTTCCGTCAACACTATCGTCGTCCGCGCCGGCAAGCTCCACGGCTACAACACCGACCATCTCGGCGTCCTCGAGTCTCTCGGTAGGCGCATGAAGCTGGAAGGCGCCCGCGTCCTCGTCTACGGTGCGGGAGGCGCCGGCCGCACCGTCGGATTCGCCGCGGCCCGCGCTGGCGCTCAGGTTTTCTTCTGTGCCCGCCGCCCGGAAGCCGCCCGCTCCGCCGCGCGTGATTTTGGCGCCGAAGCCGTCGACCGCCGCGACCTCCGCAACCTCGAATTCGACGCCATCGTCAATTCCACTCCCATCGGCATGTTCCCCCACACCGACGAATCTCCTCTCGACGCCGCGGAACTCCGCTGCTCCCTCGTCTTCGACCTCATCTACCGTCCCCTGCGCACTCGTCTCCTCCGTCTCGCCGAGCGCCGCGGCATCGACACCCTCTCCGGAGCCGAAATGTTCGTCGCTCAGGGCGCGGCGCAGTGGGAACTCTGGACCGCCGACAAACCTCCCGTCGCCGCCATGCGCGCGGAAGTCACCGCCGCGCTCGCCCGCGAGGAACGCGAGGCCGGTTCGCCTCGGGGTTCGTCGTGATCGCTCCCGGTTTCCCCGAATTCCGCGCCTCAGTAGCACAGGCTTTCAGCCTGTGCTCTCCAGGTGGTTCATGATCACCCCGGATTTTGCCGAATTCCGCCGCCTCGCCCTCCGCGGCAACCTCATCCCCGTTTGCGAAGTTCTGCCCGCCGACCTGCTCACTCCCGTCTCCGCCTTTCTCCGCATCGCGCCTCGCTCCCGCGCCTCGCACGCCTTTCTGCTCGAAAGCGTCGACGGCGGCGAACGCCTCGCCCGTTATTCCTTCCTCGGTTGCGACCCGTTTGAAATCATCCGTGGCAACGTACGCGGCTTGCCGGCTGTGGCCGGCGCCTCGCTCGAATCCCGTGGCAAGATCACGCGTCACGACTCTGGCCTCTTCGATCTTCTCCGCTCACGTCTCGCCCGTTTCCATCCAATCCGTTTCCCCGGCCTTCCTCCGTTCTCCGGCGGCGCCATCGGCTATCTCGCCTACGACGCCGTCCGCCTCGCCGAAAAAATTCCCGCCACTCATCCCGACGACGTCGGCGCCGAAGATGCCGTCTTCATGCTCTTCGACGGCCTCATCGCCTTCGACCACGTTCGCCAGGCCGTCTGGCTCATCCGCAACGTCTTCACCGAAGGCCCCGGCTCGCTCCGTGCCAAATACGACGCCGCCGTCCGCTCGCTCCGCTCCCTGCGCGCCTCGCTCGAACGCCCTCTCCCCCGCGAACCACGCCCCTCCCGCTCCGCCCCCCTCCGCGTCCGTTCCGATTTTCCCCGCGCCCGTTTTCTGGATGCCGTCCGCCGCGCCAAGCGCTACATCCGCGCCGGCGACGTCTTCCAGGTCGTCCTCAGCCAGCGCTTCACCGCGCGCACCTCCGCCGATCCTCTCGCCATCTACCGCGCGCTTCGCGTCGTCAATCCCTCGCCCTACATGTATTTCCTGCGCACCGGCCCGCTCGCCGTCGTCGGCAGCTCTCCCGAAATGCTCGTCAAGGTCCAGGGACGGGACGCCTTCTATCGTCCCATCGCCGGCACACGTCCCCGCGGCCGCGACGAGCGCGAAGACCTCCGCTTCGAACGCGATCTCCTCGCCGATCCCAAGGAGCGCGCCGAGCACATCATGCTCGTTGACCTCGGCCGCAACGATCTTGGCCGCGTTTCCGAATACGGCTCCGTCCGCGTTGACCAGTTAATGTCCGTCGAGCGCTACTCCCACGTCATGCATCTCGTCTCTTCTCTCCGCAGCCGCCTTCGTCCCGATGTCGACTGCTTCGACGCCCTCATGTCCTGTTTTCCCGCCGGCACTCTCAGCGGCGCGCCCAAGGTCCGCGCCATGCAAATCATCGAGGAGCTCGAACCCACCCGCCGCGGCATCTATGGCGGCGCAGTTCTCTACCTCGACTATTCCGGCAACATGGATTCCTGCATTGCCATCCGCACGCTGGTGGCGAAAGGTGGGACTGTCTATGTCCAGGCCGGCGCCGGCATTGTTGCCGACTCCGTTCCCGCACGCGAGCACGCCGAATGTGTCGCCAAAGCCAGTGCCCTCCTCTCCGCCCTCCGCCACGCCTCAGGCCGCGCGTAGCCCCGGTTTTCCTTCTCCCCTTTGCGTTCTTTGCCCCTTCGCGCCTTTGCGAGAAACTCTTCTCCCCGTTGTAAGCTAGCTCCCGGCCCCCATGCTCCTCCTCATCGACAACTACGATTCCTTCACCTTCAACCTCGCCCAAATCCTCGGCTCCCTCGGTCAGCAGCTCCTCGTCCGCCGCAACGATCAAATCTCTCCCGACGAAGTCGCCGCCCTTCGCCCGGAGCGCATCGTCATCTCTCCCGGCCCTTGCACCCCGCGCGAAGCCGGCATCAGCGTAGACCTCATCCGCCGCTTCGCCGGCAAAATCCCCATCCTCGGCGTCTGCCTTGGCCATCAAGCCATCGGCGAGGCCTTCGGCGGCCGCATCGTCCGCGCCTCGCGCCTCATGCACGGCAAAACCAGCGAAATCCTCCACGACGGACGCACCGTTTTCCGCGGCCTCCCTCGTCCTTTCACCGCCACGCGTTATCATTCGCTCATCGTCGAGCGCCGCACGCTTCCGCGCTGCCTGGCGATCTCAGCCGAAACTTCCGACGGCGTCATCATGGGCTTCCGCCACCGCCGCTTTCCCGTCGAAGGCGTCCAGTTCCACCCCGAATCCGTCCTCACCTCCTCCGGCCCATACCTCCTCGCAAACTTCCTGCAGTTGTAGCGCCGGCCTTCAGGCCGGCATCCGCTCCCAGCCCTTCCGTTCCTCACCACTCCAGCCCCGCCATCAATCCCCCATACGTCTCCATCCCTCTCCACCAATTCCCCAGCCGTATGTTTTCATTCGCCGCGTGCTGGTTGTTGTCGTAATTCGCGATCGGCACTCCGATCACCGGCATCCCCAGGTCCTCGAAGATGTACATCGGCACGCTTCCGCCCAGCAGCGGCATCGCCACCACTTTTTCCCCCGTCGCCGCTCCCACCGTCGCGAGCACCGCCACCGCCACAGGCAAATCCATCGGCGTCCGCGTCGCCGGATATCCTCCCTCATAATCCAGCCGCGCCACCCGCGGATACTTCCCGCGCTCTTCCAGCGTCGGCTCCCGGTCGAACACCACATAGCCCTGCTTCTCGATGTGCGCCTTCAGCCGCGCAAACTCCTTCTCCGGCTGCACGTTTTTCACCAGCCGCATATCAATCGACGCCACCGCGCGTTCCGGGATCACGTTCTGCGATTGCGCCCCCACATACGCACTCTTCAGCCCGCGCACATTTAGCGACGGCTCCTCGAGCAGCTCGATCAGCCGTTTTCCTCCTCCGTCCGGCTGCGCGATCCCCAATTCTTTCTCCAGCGCGGCTTCGTTCTTCGGCGCTTCCGCAATCGCCTCGCGCTCACGCGGCCCCAGCGGTATCACGTCGTCGTAGAACCCCTCGATCAGCACGTGCCCGTTCGCGTCTTTCATCGTCGCCAGCAGTTGCGCCAGCCGCATCGCCGGATTCGGCGCCCAATTCCCGTAATGCCCGCTGTGCAGACCGCGCGCCGGCCCATACACCGTCAGCTCCGCCCCCAGCACTCCGCGGTTCCCGAACGTCACTTGCGGCCGCCCCGACTGGTCCGCCGGCCCGTCGCACACCAGCAGCAGGTCGGCTTTCAGCAGGTCGCGGTTCGCCTTCACCACGCTCTCCAGGTTCGTCGACCCCGCCTCTTCTTCGCCCTCGAACAGCAGCTTCACGTTCACCGCCAGCGGAATATGTTTCGCGCGCAGCGCCGTAATCGCCGTCAGGATTCCCGCCACCGCATCTTTGTCGTCCGATGCCGACCGCGCATAAATTCTCCAGTCGTCCTCGTAGCGCGCGCCCGCCGCGGGGAAGGGAATCTGCTTCCCGCCCGCTGCCGCGGCTCCCGTGAACAGCATCGCCTCGAAAGGTTTGTGCTCGATCCACACCGCCGGGTCCGTCGGCTGCCCGTCGTAGTGCGCGTAGAAAATCACCGTGTGCTTCGCCCCCGGCGTCACGATTTCTCCATACATCACCGGCCCGCGCCCCGGGATCGCCAGCATCCGCGGCTCCACTCCCGCCGCTCGCATCATCTGCGCCACACGCTCCGCGTTCCGCGTGATGTTCGGCAGGTCCGACGCCAGGTTCGGAATCGCCAGGAAGTCCGCGAATTCGTGCACCACAGCGCTCGCGTTTGCCTGCACGTACTCCCGCACCGCCGCCGCCCCCTCTGCCGCGCCCGTCCCAGCCCCCGTTGACTTCCCGCTGCCGTCCGCGTAAATTGTTGTGCTGAGCGACAGGATCAGCCCCATGAAGATCGCCATTCGCATCGTCATCGTACCCGCCCTCCGGTAGCCCGGCGGACTTCCGCCTTTCCTTCGGCGGCTCCGCCCACGCGGGGCCATTCTATCGTTTCCCCGACATTTGAATTGTGTTTTCGCGCATTGCCTGCCTGCCGCAGGCCAGAAAGCGATGGTCGTTAGCCATGAGCACCCCGGCAATCGAAGTCGAAAATCTCGTCAAGGTGTATCGCCCAAAATCTGGAGCTGACGTCCGTGCGGTCGACGGCCTCAGCTTTTCCGTCGCTCGCGGCTCCATCTTTGGCCTGCTCGGGCCCAATGGCGCCGGAAAGACCACCACGCTCAAAGTCCTGAACACGCTTCTCCCGCCCACTTCCGGCCGCGCCGCCGTCATGGGTCACGACGTCGTCGCTCGCCCGCTCGACGTCCGCCGCTCCATCTCCGTCGTTCTCCAGGAATCTGCGGTCGAGCTTCTTCTCACCGTCCACGACAATTTCCTCAGCTACGCCCGATTTTTCGGCGTCCCCGACGCGGAAGCCCGCCGCCGCACCGGCGAAATCCTCGAGCGCTTTCAGATCGCCGACGATGCCAACCGCAAAGTCCAGGACCTCAGCGGTGGCTCCCGCCGCCGCGTCCAGGTCGGCAAAATCTTTCTCGTCAAGACTCCCGTCGTCTTTCTCGACGAGTTTTCCACCGGAATGGACGCGCTCCTCAAGCGCCAGGTCATGGACTGGCTCCGCGAGGAATCCCGTTCCGGCCGCACCATCATCCTCACCACGCACATCCTCAGCGAGGCGGAGGAGCTCTGCGACGATATTCTCATCGTCAACCGCGGCCGCCAGGTGGCCCGCGGCGATCTCCACGCCCTCAAGCTTCTTTCCGAGGGCGTCTACGAAATCGCTGTCACCTTTGCCGAAATGCCGCAGGGCATCGACGCCGTCGTCCAGGCGCTCAGCCCTCTGCGCTTCGCCAAAACCGAAAACACCATCGAAGTCGCCTGCAAATCCCGCGATGGCAACGTCCTCGAAGCCGTCGGAGCGCTCGCTCGCCAGGGCCGCGTCCTCCACGTCGAAGTCGGCGGCGCCTCGCTCGAAGACGTCTTCGTCGAACTCCTCCAAAAGGAGTCAGGAATGTAGCCCGCGGCCTTTTTTTCGAACGGAGGTGCAACAGGGGAAGGGCGGGGCTTCAGCCCCGCCGTATGCAGCCAGCAGCTTCAGGGGTTTTAACCCCTGAAGCCATTACGAGGAGAAAAAATGTCCGCCATCACCGCCGTGCTCTACCGTGACGCCCGCATCCGCGCCACCAATCTCACTTTCGTCATCTGGGATCTCTTCTATCCCATGATCAATCTTCTCGTCTTCGGGGTCGGCATTGATGCCGCTCTCGGCGTCCATTTCGGCTCCGGCGGTCTCGACTACAACGCCTTCTTTCTCGCCGGCTGCCTCGGCCTCGGCAGCTTCGCCATTCCCTCCAATACCGCCTGGTCCTTTTTCATGGACCGCGACAACGGCATCTTCTACGAAATGCTCACCTATCCCATGACCCGCGCCCAGTACCTGTTCGGCCGCATGCTGTTCACACTCACGCTCGCCGTCGTCCAGGCCTGCCTCACGCTCGCCGCCGCGCACTGGCTGCTGCACGTCCCTCTGCGCAATGGCCACGTCGCGTGGCTCGTCGTCATGCTCGCGCTCGGGCCCTCGGCATGGTTCTATCTCTATGCCGCGCTCGCTCTGCGCATCCGCCGCAACGACGCCTTCAACGCCGTCACCTCCATGCTCTATTTCGCGCTGATTTTCGTTAGCTCCATGTTTTATCCCACAGAGCCGCTGCCGCGCTGGTTCGCCGCCGCCGCTCTCGCCAATCCCATCACCTGGCAGGTAGACGTGCTGCGTTACGCCACCATCGGCCTCGGTGATCCGCACCGCATCGCCATCGAAGCCGCCGCCTTCGCGGCATTTACGCTCGCCGCGTCCGTCGTCGCCGTCCACATCCTCAACCACCAGGAGTAGCCCGGGTAGCCACGGTCAGCGCTTTTCTGACCGTAGGCTCCTCCGCGCTCCAGCGGCCGCTTCGTCCTTTCGTGTTGCCGCCGCCT
>DATKNR010000091.1:0-23861 GCA_035541255.1 Patescibacteria group bacterium
CGCGGCCTTCCGCTCCAGCTTTTCCGCGCCGTGCGCGTATCCGGAGACCAGAATGTCCTTCGCATCATCCGGATACCACACCAGCACCGTGCGGCCCACTTCCGGCGGCGGAGGAGAGGTCTGGAACGCGACCGCGCCATCGTAGAACTCCGCGATTTCATGCGGCATGCCGTAGCCCACGGGATGGCTCGTGTCCACGTAGGCGCGCAGCAGAGAGCCGGGGATATTGAATCCGCCCCCCTCTCCGCCTTCCGCTCTGCTGCCCGGCCCGCTCGCCAGCGTGTTTCTCACCGGCAGGCCGAAGTCCTCGCCAATCAGCACACTCGACGCGCGCGCCAGCGTAATCAGCGTGCCGCCGCCGTCCACGAACTCGCGCAGCGCGTGCACACCCTCCTTGCCGATGCCGCCCTGATACTCCGGCGGCAGAAGTTCCGTGCCGCCGCCGAAGCCGCCCTTGCCGTCCACAATCGTCTCCCGCGACGAATCGGGAAGAATGATCACGTCCCACGAATCGTTCAGCTTTCCTGCTTTCACGTCCTTGTTCTCGATGTTCTTCACCCGGTAGCCGTACTGCTCCAGGATGAAGCGCGTCCATCCTTCATCCATCGAAGGAATGTAGGATTTGTACAGAGCGATGCGAGCCTGCTTCAGCGCCACGGCTCCCGCGGGCAGATCGGCGCGACCCTGCAGCCGGATGTGGAACTTCTCCGCGTTGGCGGCCAGTTGCGGATTCGCGGAGAAAATCACCGCCGGCGCGTTTCCGCCATTCGCCGCTACGAACACTTGTCCGCCGGCGCTCTGCATCGCGTTGGTCAGTGCAAAGATGTTGTTCTCCGTCCCAGCCACGGTGTAGTAGCCGCCGCTGCCCGCCAGTCCTCCCGGCGGCCATGGAAGCGAGGCGGAGCTCAACACCGTTGCCGCCTTCTGCTCCGCCGCCGGCACGTTCACTTTGTCAGCCTTCACGCCCATCAACAGCGGCAGCGACCACGCCGCGACGTCGTACGGCTCCAGAATGCCGCTCGTCGGCGTGGGCCGCACCTCGGGATAACGCTGCAGACCCATCATTTCCTCCACAAAGCGGCCATACGGCTGCGCCAGCGGAATCAGGAACGACCGTTTGTCCGCCGAGAGCTTCACTTCCACACCGTGCTCCAGCATCAGCGCGGCCAGCCGCGTCGCGGTCACCGGGTCGCGCTGCCCATCCATCGGAATCCGCCACACCTGTGCCGGGTCGGCGGAATCCACAGCGTGTTCCGCCATGGATGCCACCCCGCGAAGAAATTCCTCGCGCCACTTGCTCACCGTCTCCAGCGCCGCGTCCGAGATAATCAGCTCGTAATCCATGATGTCTCGCAGCCGCCACACACCGCCCGGCCACGGATTGGGAAAATTGATTTGCTGCTCGTAGGTCGCCAGGCCCTTTCCGCCACCCTGAAGTTCCGTGTGCTCCACCTCGATCGGCGTGGCGATGTGCGCGGAGGCTACCTCCGTCAGCACGCCGAACATGTTTTTCCACCAGCCCGTGTTGCGCGTCCCGCCGGGCCAGTACGCGTCGAATTCGTAACCGAAGATCACTCCGGATTTCCCCGCTTCCTCCAGCCGCCAGCCCATGTCCGTGCCCATCAGGTTGTTGCCGCGGTGCACCAGCGGGTTTACCAGTTTCGCCACCGGGTCGGCGTTGGGCGGAATGTAAATGCGCGGGCCGTTGTAGCCCATCTGGTGCTCGTCCAGCCAGAACTGCGGATACCACTCGTGGTACACCATGTGGTTTACGTTTTTCGTCTCGATCTGCGTCAGCATGAACCAGTCGCGGTTGTCGTCGTGCCCCACGTAGTGGTGGTAGAGGTAGGGCATCGGCCCGCCTTCGTATTTCGTTCCCAGATATTTCCGATACCACTCCGTCACCATCGTCTCGCCGTCCGGGTTCAGCGACGGCACCAGCAGCACGATGGAGTTGTTGAGCCGCCCGAGCGTTTCCGCGTCCTGCGCCGTGGCCAGCTTGTAGGCCCATTCCATGGCCATCTGGCTCGAGCCGATTTCCGTCGAGTGGATGTTGCAGGTGATGAGCAGGATGGTTTTCCCTTCGCGCGCCATCGCGTCCACTTGCTGCGGCGAAAACCCCCGCGGATCCGCCAGTTTCCGCGCGATCTCCTGGTAGCGCGCTTTGTTGCGAAGGTTTTCCGGAGTCGAGATGACCGCCATGATCATCTCTTCGCCCAGCGTCGTCTTTCCCAGCACTTCCACCTGCACGCGATTCGACGCCGCGGCCAGCGCCTTGAAGTACGAGGAGATTTGACCGTAGTCCGCCAGCACGCGGTCGGCCCCCACCTGGATGTGCAGGAGGTCGGAAGGTGATGGCGGCGGGGCGGCGGCCGGGCTTTTCTGGGCCACGGCGGCGGGCACAGCAGCCAGAATCAGAACGATGGGCAGAAGACTGCGGAGTTTCCTCATAAATGCCTCCTGAAGCGTTGGCAAAAGCACGACAGTATGCGCTTCCGGCCGCCGCCGCAAAAGAACTTTCGCCAGACTTCGGAAGCGGGGGAGCGCCACCGAGATTATGTCCACGGGGCGGTTCCAATCCCCGCGTGACCCACCTCCGCGCCTGCTAGATGGATTTCAGCAGGGCCTGGAAGCGGGGATTCGTGCGCAGGGAATCCAGGTCGGAGTCGTGCTCCATCCAGCCTTTCAAGAACTCATTTCGCCGGGTGGATTTCTCGAGACAATCAATCGCTCTGTCCGCGTAACCCAGCAGAGCGAACGAGCAGGCCACATTGTAGAGAATCGAGGGGTCCTCGGGGTCGATGGCCAGCGCCATATCCGCCCACTCCAGACCGCGCTCGCGCTGTCCCAGGTCGGCGAGCGCGCTCGCGCCCATATACAGCGCACGCGCATCGTCGGGATGAAATTCGAGGTTCTTCTCGATTATCTTCAGCGCGCGCTGCCGCACCGTCACGGCCTCGACTTTCCGTCCCAGGCTCGTGTACGTCTGTCCCAGCATGATCAGGCATTGAAAATCTTCCGGGTTTACCTGCGAGGCTTTTTCAAACAATCGTCCCGCTTCCTCCAGTTTTCCCTGGCCGAAGCAGGCGCGGGCATAGAAATAGTAGGGTTCGAAGAGTTTTGGATTCAGCTGGATCGCGGTCTGGAATTCCTTCTCCGCATCGTCGTACTTCTTGCTCAGCAGCACGGCCAGCCCGCGCGCGGCATGCGCTTCGGCAAGATCCGGATCCAGGTCCAGCGCCCTGCGGCTGGCGGTGTCGGCCTCGCGGAGATTGGCATCGCTGCGCTCGAAATACATGAACAGGAAGGAGCAGCAATCGGCCACGCCGCAGTAGGCACGCGCGTACTTGGGATCGATCACAATGGCGCGCGCGAACATCTGCCGCGCGAATTCGAATCCCTTGCTGCGGAACTGGTAGAAGAACTGCCGGCCGCGCAGATAGTAATCGTACGCCTGCACGTCGGTGGTTGGCGCCTTCTCGATGGCGCGCTTCTCCTGTTCGGTGAGCATCAGCTTCAGCGCCTTGGCGATGCTCTGCGCGATTTCGTCCTGGATCGCGAACACGTCTTCCATCTGCCGGTCGTAGCGCTCCGCCCACACGGAACGCGCCGTGGCCGTTTCCACCAGACGCGCCGTGATGCGCAGGCGGTTGCCGGAGCGGCGCAGGCCGCCTTCCAGCACGTACGCGGCGCCCAGTTCGCGCCCCACGTCCGGCGCGCTTGCGGGCTTGTCGCGATAGGCCTGCACCGCCGAGCGCGTCAGCACCCACAGCTCCTTAATTCGCGAAAGCTCCGTGATGATGTCTTCCGTGATCCCGTCGCGGAAGTATTCGTCTTCCTTCTCGCCGCCGGGGTTTTCGAAATACAGCACGGCCAGCGATTTTTCCGCGCCCTTTTCCGCCGCGGCGCGCCCGGAAGAATCGGAGTCGTGCTTCAGGCGCTTCAGGTCTTCGCGCAATTTTGCCGCTGTCTGGTAGCGGGCCTTGCGGTTCTTCTCCATCGCCGTTTCGATGATCTGCGCCAGTTCCGGCGGGAGCTTTGTGTTCACGCGCACGGGCGCAGTGGGCATGCGGTTCAGGATGGCCTCAAACACCAGCGCCGACGTGTTGCCCGCAAACGGCTGCCGCCCCGTGGCCATCTCGTACAGCACCACCCCGAGCGAAAAAATATCCGTGCGCGCGTCCAGGTCCTCGCCTCGCGCCTGCTCCGGCGACATGTAGGCCACCGTGCCGAGCGCCGTTCCCGGACTGGTCAGATGGTCCAGCGCGCCGCCCGCCCTGGCGGAAAACGTGGCGCCGCCGGACTCGCCGGCCGGCCGCTCGGAGAGCTTTGCAAGCCCGAAGTCGAGCACTTTCGCCTGCCCGCGCTGCGTGAGGAAAATGTTCGCTGGCTTGATGTCGCGGTGCACGATCCCCTTCGAGTGCGCCGCGTCCAGCGCGTCCGCGATCTGCATGCCGATGTCGAGAATCGTTTCCGTTTCAAGCGGCCGGCCCTCGATGCGGTGCTTCAGCGTCTGGCCCTCCAGCAATTCCATGGCCATGAAGTGGTGTCCCTGGTGCTCCCCGATGTCGTAGATCGTGCAGATATTCGGATGGTTCAGCGCGGAGGCCGCGCGTGCCTCCCGCTGAAAGCGCTCGATCGTGCCGGGGTCCTGCGCCGTCTCCGGCGGCAGGAATTTCAGCGCCACGCTGCGTCCCAGCCGCGTGTCCTCGGCGCGGAACACCACTCCCATACCGCCGCCGCCGAGTTTTTCCTGGATGCGATAGTGCCCGAAGGTTTGGCCGATGAGCGGAGCAGCAGACATGCGCGCGAATCTTATTCCGCCCGCTTCACACTGTCAACGCGGGCCCGCACGGCTCTCGCGGGAATTGATCGATGCCGGGCCTTCTTCGGCTGCTTCAGTGTTCCACCAGCGCGTCCCAATTGCTGATCAATCGTACCGGGGCTTCCTGTCCCGGTTGCACCGTGGCCACCACAAAGAGCTTTCCGTCGCGCGTCACGTCCAGCGGATTTCCGCCCGGATAGAGCGGATTCACCGCAAACAATTCGCGCGTCTTCCCCGGATCAATCCTGTCGCCCTTCGTTCGGATTTCGACCGCGGCCACTTTCTGGTCGGCCGCGATGTAATACAACTCGCGTCCATCTCCGCGCCACCGCGGCATCACCCCGCCTCCCGACGACACCTGCACGCGGTTCGCGTTGCCGGGGAAACTCTGCACGTACACGTCTTCCCGCCCTGACTCGTTCGAGACGTACGCCAGCCAGCGCCCGTCGGGCGAGATCTCCGCCGCCCGCCGGTAAAATTTATCGTCCGGCACGAGCGCGATGAGCCGCTTGTCGCTCAGGTCTAGCGCCTGGATGCCCCGCACCAGCGTCGAATCGCTCTCCCTCGTGATGGAATCCACAAACAGGTAGCGCCCATCCGCGGACCACGACCGCGCCCACATCAGCCGCGGCGTTTCGAGCAGCGTCTCCTGTGCGCCGCCGGTCGCCGGCCTCGCCGCCAGGGCGAACCCCTTCTGGCTCCATACGGTGTACGCGATCTTCCCTCCGTCGGGCGACCACAGCGGATCGCTGTACATCCCGTCGCCCGGCGTCAGCCGCGTATTCACCTGACGTTCCAGGTCGAACACCCAGATGTCACGGTTCCCTCCGGTCAGCAGGTCGTACGCAATCCGTTTCCCGTCCGGCGAGAGCCGCGGATTATTCACGAACCCGGCGGGAATTCCGGAAGGCCGCATGCGGCCTTCGGCTGTGAACAATTGGATCTCTTCTCCCCCGCTTCCGCCCAGCACGCTGTAGGCCAGCAGCCCGTTCTGCGACGCCGTGAACGGCGACGCGGCCGCGAAGTAACTCTGCCCGCTTTCCACCAGTACCTGCGGTGGTTCGGTCGCCCGCAGCCGCCGCGTATCGAATCCCTGGGCCACCAGCCGTGTGCCCGTGGTGTACACCAGATATCCCGGCGCATACACCACGCGTGAGCTCACTCGGATTCCCAGGTTCACCGGTGCACTTCCGTCGAGTGCGCCCACTTTGGCGCTCACCTGTGTTCCCACCTCGTTGGCTTCCACGTACAGAAAATGACGGCCGTCGGGAAGAAAAAATGGCCCGGTCCCATTCGAGGTCCCCGTAATCGGCTCCGGCTGTCCGCCCGCCGCGGCCACGCGCAGCAGCGGCGCATCCTGCGCTCCTCCCAGGACGATGGTGTCGTTCGCTCCCCAGGCTCCGCTGTATGCCGAAGTGATGCACACCGTGGTCACCACGCCCCCGGCCAGGGCCACCTTTTTCAGTTGGCCATTCGCAAAAAACGCCAGCGAACGCCCGTCCGGCGACCAGAAGGGCGCATTTCCGCCTTCCGTCCCGGGCAGCGGGTACGCCGCACTCGCGCGCAGTGGCCGCAGCCAGATCTGGCTTCCGCCCCCTGCCCCTTTTCCTTTGAACGCGAGATATTGACCGTCTGGCGAAAGCGCCAGACTCAGGATCGCGGTCCGAGGCGCGGCTCCCGCGGCCCCGCTCAGCGCGTACCCAGGAAGCTCCAGGCTGGATTCCACCACCTGCCTCGGTGCTTGCGCTTGCCGCCACCGGCCGTAACCCAGCCACCCCGCCATCGCAAGCGTCACGATCAGCGCCGCGGCCACCGCCTTTTCGCGCGCCCGTGTCCCGGCGCTCGCTGGAGTTGTGTCGCCCGGCGGCTGCGATTCCCCGGCGAGTTTCAGCTGCAGCTTCACGTCGTGCGCGCTCGCGTAGCGTTCCTCCGGGTCCTTTGCCAGGCAGGTGCGCACAATCACATCAAGGGCCGCGGGCAGCCCCGGCTGCACCGAGCTGATTGGCTCCGGCGTTTTCTCCCGGATCGCGTTGGCCACGCTCATCGCGGATGCCCCGTCGAACGCCCGCCGGCCCGTTGCCATTTCGTAGAGCACCGCTCCCAGAGCGAAGATGTCCGATCGCGCGTCCGCCGGTTTCCCTTCGAGTTGTTCGGGCGAGACGTATTGAATCGTTCCGACCACGGCGCCATACGCCGTGAGCGGTGCTGCCATGGGTGGCACAGCAATCGTTGCGGTCGGAGCGTCCGGCGAAGGCGGAGCCGAAGGGAGGCTGACTCGGGGCTCCAGCCGTTCCGGCTGTGTGGTCCACGCCAGGCCGAAATCCATCAGCTTCGCCCCCGTCGCGGTCAGCATGATGTTGCCCGGCTTCAGGTCCCGGTGAATGATTCCCGCGCGATGCGCCCTGTCCAGCGCGCTTGCGATTTCCATCCCGATCTTCACGATCTGGTCCAGCGGCAACGCCTTTTTCTGCAGCCGCTCGGCCAGCGTCTCCCCCTCGATGTATTCCATCACCAGGAAGTCGGTGCCGTCCTGCGAACCAACGTCGTGCAGCGTGCAGATGTTCGGATGATTCAGCGCGGAGATGGCTTTGGCCTCTCGCTCGAGCCGTTGCTTCAGTTCCGGGTCGGACGAAAGGTGTGCCGGCAAGACCTTTACCGCTACAGTGCGCTCCAGCCTTGTATCACGCGCGCGGTACACCTCGCCCATTCCCCCCGCGCCCAGCGGCCCGAGCACCTCATACGGCCCGAGTTTTGTCCCTGCAGCGAGTGCCATGATCGCTCGTCATTATAACCTTTGGAAAAGTCGTCGCCGGCGGCTCAGCCCGCTCCCGCCCGTTGACGTCGAAAGTACGCGCAGAAGGCCGACACCGGGCAATCCTCGCACCGCGGCCGCGCCGGCCGGCAGATTTCCTGCCCATGCTGCTTCAGCAGCAGATACGCGCGAATCAGCGCCCCGTATTCCTCCGGCACGCCGGCCCGCAATATCTCCTGCGCTTCTTTGTAATTCTGCCGGTAATCCTTCAGCGTCGTGCCGCTGATCAGTCGCACCGCCACTTCCACGGAGTTCGACGGCACCGCCGCCACCGGCGCTGTCCGCGTGAACAGCAGGATCTTGTCCGCGCCCGGATCGCCAATCGTCGGAAACGTTTTCAGAGCCTTCCTTGCCTCCGGCAGCGGGCGCTTGAGCGCTTCGCCCAGCTTTCCGCCGAATTCGTGCTTCACGCGCGCGGCAATCTCCCGGATTCGCATCACGCGCTTTTCCGGCATCATGCCGGTCCCGCGAAACACCTCCGTCAGTTTTGCGTCCGTCGCGCCCAGAATATCGTCCGGCTGGAGCCCCACTTCCTTCTTGAGTGTCTCGAACCCTTTCGTGCATGCGGCGTCCGTTGCCGGGTAACCGCAATTCGTGTACAGCAGCATTTCGTAGGGATCCGCGCCGCGGGAGAGATTCGGCAGTATGGCTCGCGGAGCCTTCGGCTGTCCGTAGAACTTCTCCAGGTGATCCAGGATTTTGCTGACTGGCGAACGTGGCTTTCCGGGCATTTTCAGCCGCTCCTTCCGTGACGCGCGGATTGATTCATCTTATACTCAGCCTATGGTTCGCCTTCGTTCGGCCCGCATGCTGCATTGCGTGTGCGCATGCGTGTGCCTTGCCGCCCTCCTCGCCCTTCCTGCCGGCGCAGACGAACGCACCAAACTCCAGCCGGGCTGGAACCTCTTCTCTACGCAGGACGACGTCAAGCTCGGCATCCAGTACTCCGAGGAAGCCGAGCAGCAGCTTCCCATGCTCCGAGATCCGAAGGTCAACGATTACCTCACCGAACTCGGCAAGCGCCTCGTCCAGGTGGCTCCCGGGGAAAAGTACCCCTACGAATTCAAGTGCGTCAACGTGGCAGACGTCAATGCCTTCGCTCTTCCCGGCGGCCGCGTCTACGTCTTCCGAGGATTGATTCAGACCGCCGACAACGAGGCTCAGCTCGCCGGCGTCATGGGCCATGAAATTTCGCATGTGGCTCTGCGCCACGGCACCAGCCAGGTCACCAAATCCATCGCTCCCTCGGTGGGCGTCGCCGTGCTCGGCAGTGTCCTGGGCGATAACGCGCTCGGAAAGCTGGTCACCGCCGCGGGCGCCTTCTCCCTCAACTCGCTGCTGCTCAAGTATTCGCGGACCGACGAGAGCGAAGCGGATATCCTCGGCGTTCAGATCGCTCATGACGCCGGATACGACCCCCACGCCCTCGCCGATTTCTTCGTTGTGCTCGGCGAGCAGGAAAAGAAAATGGGCGTTCCGCCCGAATTTTTCTCCAACCACCCCAGCCCGGAGCACCGCATCGAGCGCGTGAACGAGGAAATCCAGAAGATGGGCGGCTCGCCCCCGAATGCGAAAACGGACTCCCCCGAGTTCCGCGAGATTCGCAAGTACCTGTTCTCGCTTCCGCCCGCGCCCCGCCGCGCTACGATTGCGGAAACCGATCCTTACGGCACCTCCAGCTCCGACGAAACCCCGGATCCGCCCTCCGAAAAGCTGCAGGCTTTCGAAAACGATTCCGTGAAGCTCCAATTTCCAGCCAACTGGAAATCGAACGGGCAGGGAAGCGCCGTCACGCTCTATCCGGAGGGCGGCGTCGTCCGCAACCCCCACGGCAATCCCGAACTCGCCTACGGCGCCATGGTCAACCGCTACGAGCCGCGCGCGGGCTCCACCCTCGAATCCGCCACCGACCAGCTGATCGCCCACATGCACCAGAGCAATCCCGGCCTGGAAATCCACCGCAAGCCGGTGCCCATGCGCCTCAGCGGGCAGCATGCCCTCTCCACTTATCTACTTAATGATTCCCCGGTCAAGGGCAAGGAGCTTATTTGGCTGGTCACCTGCCTGCGTCCCGATGGACTCTACTACGCCGTGTCGGTGGCTCCGCAGTCGGCCTACGACCGCTACAGTAAATCGTTCGAGGCTACGATCAATTCGTTCCACTTCCGGTAGCCGATTTGGGGATTTGCAGCTCGGACGATAGGGGACGAGCGGCTTACGGCTTCCAGCGCAGCACAGGTTTGCGCGCCGCGCCCACTTCGTCCAGCCGTCCCACGCGCGTTGAGTGCGGCGCCGTCTTGACCAGTTCCGGCGTCTCCGCCGCTTCTGCCGCAATCGACCGCATGGCTTCGACAAACAGGTCCAGCTCCAGCCGCGATTCCGATTCCGTGGGCTCGATCATCAGCGCCCCCGGTACAATCAGGGGAAATGCCGTCGTGTACGGGTGGAATCCGTAGTCGATCAGCCGTTTCGCGATGTCCATGGTGTTCACGCCGTTTTTCTTCTGCCGCGCGTCGCTGAACACCACTTCGTGCATGCACGGCTGCTTGTACGGCAGGTCGTACACGTCTTCCAGCTTCTTGCGGATGTAATTCGCGTTGAGTACCGCGTCGCGCGTCGCTTCCACCATTCCCGGCCCATACGCCAGCGCGTAGGCCAGCGCCCGCACCAGCACTCCGAAATTTCCGTAGAAGGCCCGCAGCCGCCCGATTGATTTTGGCCGGTTCGCGTCCCACGCCAGCGTTCCATCCGCTTTCTCCGCCAGGACCGGGACCGGAAGAAACGGCTCCAGATGTTTTTTCACCGCCACCGGGCCTGCTCCCGGACCGCCCCCGCCATGCGGCGTGGAAAACGTTTTGTGCAGGTTCATGTGCATCACGTCCACGCCGAAATCTCCGGGACGCGCCACGCCCGCCAGTGCGTTCATGTTCGCCCCGTCCATGTAGAGCAGCGCGCCCCGCGCGTGCAGCAGCTCTGCCGCGCGCGCGATGTCCTTCTCAAACGTGCCCAGTGTGTTCGGGTTTGTCACCATCAGCGCGGCCACGTCTTCGGTCGCATACTCCGCCAGGTGCGACAGGTCAATCCGTCCCGTCGCATCCGAGCGGATGTTCAGCACTTCGTAGCCCGCCGTCACTGCCGTAGCCGGGTTCGTGCCGTGCGCCGAGTCCGGCACCAGCACCTGTTTCCGCGGATTTCCCTGGCCGGCCAGGTACGCGCGGATCATGGCGATGCCTGCGTATTCTCCCTGCGCGCCCGCGCACGGTTGCAGCGTGATCGCATCCATCCCCGTCACTTCCAGCAGGAAGCGCTCCAGCGCCCGCAGGATTCGCAGGCAGCCCTGCGAAAGTTCCGTGGGTTGCAGCGGATGTTCCGTGGCCAGCCCTTCCAGCCGCGCTACGTGCTCGTTGACCCGAGGGTTATACTTCATCGTGCAGGAACCCAGCGGATACATCCCCAAGTCAATCGCGTAATTCCACGTGGAAAGGCGGGTGAAGTGGCGGATCATCTCGATCTCGCTCACTTCCGGAAATCCCTCCACCGGTCCGCGCGCGTATTCCGCTCCCAGCTCGCGAGCCGCGTCCACCGCAGGCACGTCCAGCGGCGGCAGTTCCATGCCCCGTTTGCCCGGCGCGGAACGCTCAAACAGCAGCCCTTCGTTGATGCTCACGTGCTTCGTCGCTTTGGACATCGGTTGCGCCATCTTCATCGCTCCGCCCGCGACGAAACCTCTTCGCGCGTGCCCGCTCCCAGCGATTCGAGCGCCCCACGCATGGCTGCCACCAGCCGGTCCACGTCCTGCCTCGAGTGCATTTCCGTCACGCACAGTAGTCCGCGCTTCGTTTGATCCGGAAAATACGGCCCCAGGGGAAGCGGCCCCACAATCCGTTCGCGCTTCAATTCGTGGTTGATCATCCGCACCGACCGCGGAAACTCCAGCGTGACTTCGTTGAAGTAAGGCCCCGTAAACGCCCGCCGCACTCCCGGAAGTTTTTCCAGCTCCGCCACGGCGTAGCGCGCCTTCGCCAGGTTCTGCGCCGCCAATTCCGCAAGGCCCTCTTTTCCGAGAAGCGCCAGATGCATCGTCACCGCCAGGGCGCAGAGCGCCTGGTTTGTACAGATATTCGACGTGGCCTTTTCCCGGCGGATGTGCTGCTCGCGTGTGGCCAGCGTCAGCACGAACCCGCGCCTCCCCTGCGCGTCGCGCGTCTCTCCCGCCAGCCGTCCCGGCATCTGCCGCACGAATTTCTCCCGCGTGGCGATCACTCCGGCGAATGGCCCCCCGAAGCTGGGCGCCAGCCCCAGGCTCTGCGACTCCATGGCCACGATGTCCGCTTCCTCCGGCGGCCGCGCCGCTCCCAGCGACATGGCTTCTGCCACTGCGGTCACCAGCAAGGCTTCCGCCGCATGCGCCGCTTCCGCGAATTGCGCCACGGGTTCCAGCACGCCCAGAAAATTCGGCGACTGCACAATCACGGCGGCCGTCTTGCCGTCCACCGCGGCGCGCACCGCGCTCGCGTCCGTCTGCCCGGTCGCCGCGTCGAACCCAACCTCCACGGCCTCCAGTCCCAGATCCCGCGCATACGTGTCCACCACCTGCCGGTACTCCGGATGCAGCGCGCGCGAAATCACCAGGCGCTTCCGGCCCGTCAGCCGCACTGCCATCATCGCCGCCTCGGCCGTGGCCGTCGAACCGTCGTACATCGACGCGTTCGCCACTTCCTGCCCGGTCAGCTGGCACATCAGCGTCTGGAATTCGAAGATGGCCTGCAGCGTTCCCTGGCTGATTTCGGCCTGGTAGGGCGTGTAGCTGGTCAGAAATTCGCCGCGCTGCAGCAGGGAATCCGCCACCACAGAGCGGAGATGGTTGTACACTCCCGCGCCCAAAAACGACGTGTATCCCGCCGCGTTCTCTCCCGCTCGCGCACGGAAGTAGTCGATGATTTCCTTTTCCGAAAGCGGTCCCGGAACGTCCAGCGGCCGCTTCAGCCGGCAGTCCTCCGGGATCGACGCGAACAGCTCGTCCGCCGAGTTGAGGCCCAACTCCCGGAGAATCGCCTTCCGCTCCGCGTCGCTTTTCGGCAGATACCGCATCAGTGCCCGGCTTCCTTTTCCTTTGCCGCGATGAACGCCTCGTACGCCGCGGCATCCATCAACTTCGCCGTCTCCCCCGCATTCGAGGCTTTCCCTTTCACCAGCCAGGCCGCGCCGTGCGGGTCTTTGTTGATCTGCTCCGGCGCGTTCGCCAGCGCTCCGTTGACTTCCGTGATTTCGATGGAGAGGGGCGTGTATATCTCACTCACGGCCTTCACCGATTCCACCGTTCCGATCGTCTGTCCCGCCGAAAACTTCGCGCCCACTTTCGGCAACTCCACGAACACCACGTCGCCCAGCGAATTCTGCGCGTAGTCCGTGATTCCGATCGTCGCCGTTTGCCCTTCCAGCGACACCCATTCGTGTTCCTGCGAGTATTTGTATTTGGCCGGATACATCGCGGTTCCTCTCCCCGTGGCGCGGGCACTCATGCCCGCGCGCTTCGTGCACCGTCTTCAGTCCCTCAATGACGACGGCAGCCGCCGAATCGCTACTTCGCTCTCTTATAGAACGGCAGTTTCACCACCCGCGCCGCCGCCTTCTGTCCCCGCACGCCGATCTGAATTTCCGTCCCCGGTGTGCGCAAATCGTACGTCACGTACGCCATTCCGATGTTTTTCTTCAAGAACGGAGCCGGTGACCCGCTCGTCACCCGCCCCACTTCCATGTCGCCGTGGAACACCGGGTATCCGTCGCGTGCGATCAGCCGGTCCGTCATCTCGAACCCCACCAGGATGCGTTTCAATCCCGCAGCCTGCTGCTTCGCCAGCGCGTCGTGCCCCAGAAACAGACCTTTCCCCATCTTGCAAATCCAGCCCAGGTTCGCCTCCCACACTGTCGTCGTCCGGTCAATTTCGTTTCCGTAGAGGCACATGCCCGCTTCCAGCCGCAGCGTGTTTCGCGCTCCCAGCCCGCAGGGCACCAGGCCCTGTCCGCTTCCCGCGTCCAGCAGCCGGTCCCACAGCTTTTCGGAATGCTCCGGTGAAAAATAAATTTCAAAACCGTCCTCGCCCGTGTACCCCGTTCGCGCGATTAGGCATTCCACTCCATCTACCGGTCCCCTTGAAAAGTGGTAGTACTGGATCGCGTCCAGCCCCACCGGTGTCAGCCGCTGGAGAATCTCCTTGGCGCGCGGCCCCTGAATGGCGAGCTGGGAATAGCGCTCCCCCACGTTGTCGATCTGCGCGGCAAACTGGCTGTTGCTCACGATGTGCTCGTAATCTCCATCCTGGTTCGACGCATTCACGCACAGGAAGTAATGCCAGGCCTCAAACCGGTGGACCAGGATGTCGTCCACAAAGGTGCCGGCCTCCGTCATCAGCCCGGAGTATTGGATTTGTCCGTTCACCAGCTTCCAGGCATCGTTTGAAGTCACGTGCTGCACCAGGGCGATCGCTTCCGGCCCCTGGATCTCGATTTCTCCCATGTGGCTGACGTCGAACAGGCCCGCCGCCGTGCGCACCGCCAGGTGCTCGGCCATGATTCCGGAATATTCCACGGGCATGTCCCATCCGCCGAAGTTCACCATTTTGGCGCCCATGCGGCGATGGGTGGAGTTGAGTGCGGTTTTGCGGAGAATTTCGGCTGTCGGCGCGGTCACGCGGTCACCGGAATCATGCGCGAATCGCTACCGTAGCATGCGCGATTATCGGCGTCAACAAACCTGGCCGTCCTCTGAAAATATTTATTGCCCGCCGCCCGCCTGTTCCAGCTGTTTCGCCGTGCTCTCGATGAACGCCGCATCGGCATTCAACACGCGGCCCAGCCGCGCGATTTCGCTTTCGGCTTCCTGCCATTGCCGCTGCTCGATGCCTTCGCGCACGCCCGGCAGCGTTTTCACGCCGTAGCCCGTGTAGAGCCCGGGTGCGTAGAGCATGTGCCGGTACCAGGGCCGATGGGGCAGCCCCGCCGCATCCAGCAGATGCTGCTCGCTGTCGCGCAGTTTCTCGTTGACCGGCCGCAGCGCCTCCGGCGATCCCAGCACGTTCGCCCCCGCATGCGCCACCGCCTTCCGGTAGTGGTCCGCGCTACGCGCCAGCGCATCCACCGCGTTGTCCAGCGGCGCAAAATTCAAATACGGCACCGGAGCCTCCTCTTTCGGCGGCAGCAGCGGATGTTCGGGATCGTTCATCGCCTTGTATACGCCCTCTTTCAGCGACAGGCTCCGCTCGCGCACTTCCTCCTGCTCCTTCTTCAGTTGGTCCTCGCATTCGCGCGTGTACGTCCGCACCGCGTCTGCCAGGGCCGTGAAGTCGAATGGCAACAGGTCCGCGTCCGCCAGCCGCATCACTGCCGAGCCGATCGTCTGCGCCAACGCCCGCCCGTACACGAACTTCGTATCGGCAAAGTGCGTGTACCAGTAGAAATCGTCGTAGATCGAATGGTAGATGCCTCCGCGCGTCTCTCCCCCGAATCCCAGGTTCAGCGACGCCACTCCCAGCCGGTCGATGAACACCGTGTAGTCGGAGCCCGAGCCCAGCGCCTGCAGCCGAACGTCCGGATGGCTGCGCAGTTGCCCGCGCTCGGCCGGATTGTGCGCGTTCCCGATCGCCGCCAGCCACCGCCGCTGCTGCACGGACATGTTCGTCTCCGGATCCTCTACATCCCGCGCCACTCCATTCAGGAAATGCTCCAGCACGTGCGACCCGGAGAAAAACAGGAATCCGCGCGAATTGCTGTCCGAATTGATGTAGGCCACGGCGTGCTGCTGCAGCTCTTTGCCGTGCACTTCGCCCCATGCGGTCGAACCCAGCAGGCCAGGCTCCTCGCCGTCCCACGCGCAGTAGATGATGGTCCGCTTCGGCTTCCAGCCCTGCTTCATCAGTTCGCCCATCGCCCGCGCTTCTTCCAGCAGTGCCACCTGTCCGGAAATCGGGTCTTCGGCGCCGTTCACCCATCCGTCGTGATGGTTCCCTCGCACGATCCATTCGTCCGGCTCGCTGGTTCCCGGAAGCTTCGCGATCACGTCGTACAGCGTTTTCAGTCCCCAGTCGGATTGCACAACCATATGCACCTGCGCCGGCCCCGAACCGACGTGATAGGTGATCGGAAGAGCCCCGCGCCAGTCGTCCGGCGCCACCGGCCCGCCAAGCGCGGCCAGCAGCGGCTGCGCGTCTCCATACGAGATCGGCAGCACGGGAATCTTCGTGATGCCCGGCGCGTTCTGTGCCGTGTAGTGCGGCGCGGAGGGATCGCCGCGGTCGAAGTACAGCGGATCGCCGGGAAATGTGGATGGGAAGTCCTCCACGCTGCCGCGCTGCACGCCGTCCCGCGGGCGCATGGGCCCTTTCGGGAACACGTCGTCTTCGAAGTAGCCGTCGTCCCGCGGGTCGGAGTAGATCAGGCACCCGATGGCGCCGTGCTCCGCAGCCAATTTCGGTTTGATCCCGCGCCACGTGCGCCCGTACCGCACGATCACGATCGCGCCCTTCACGGAAATGCCCAGCCGCGCCAGTTCCTCGTAGTCGTCCACCGCCCCGTAGTTCACGTACACCAGTGGACCGGTTACATCGCCGTCGATCGAATAGACGTGATAGGTCGGCAGCTGCTCGCTCTTTTGCGACGATGTCGGGTCTTCCGCTACCGTCGGCTCTTCCAGCTTCGCTGTGAATTTCGTGGGCGCCGTCAGCTCCACCAGTCTCCGCTTCGGCGTCGGGTACAGCACGTCGAACGTCTCGATGTGCGCGTCCCACCCCCACTCCTTGAATTTCGACAGCATCCACTCCGCGTTGTCTTTGTCATACGGCGTGCCCACGTGGTGCGGACGCGCCGACAGCCGTTCCATCGAGGACCGCAGGATGTTCGGATCCGGGATCGCCCGGAATTTCGTTTCCCATTCGCGCTGCGTCTTCGAATTCGCCGGCGAGTATCCATCGAGAGGCGGTTCCTGGCCCAGTCCCGCCGGTGCCAGCCACACGGCTGCCGCCAGCAGCCCTCCGATCGAAACCCGCAGTCCCCATCGTGATGTCATGATTTCTCCTCCAAAATGAACCCTCCCTTTTACCCGCTGCTCTCATCTACTGCAAGCCCCGTAAATAAATTTTTGCCGCTCCTCGCTCTTCGATTCTGTTTCCTTTCTCTTTTCTCCCCGCTTTACCTCCTCTCGCTCCTGCCCTATAGTGTGTCGGGGGGCGCCGATGGCTTCGGAGACACTCTGCGCGCAGTGCGACCTGCCCGAATGGAAGTGCAAGTGTGACCGTTATTGCGGCATGTGCAAATCGTGGGACAACGTCAGTCTCTGCGAGGATGGCCAGTATTACTGCGAGTCCTGCCGCGAGGCCTGTGACGTTGCCAAGGCTGACGCAAATCGCAAGTGAGCGCTGACAGCAAACGGGCTTTGCTCAAATTTTCCGGCGGCGCCGGCCTCTTTCCGGCATTTGCCGCCGCGCTCGAGCATTTTGCCGGCGAGGCCAAACTCTCCGACTCCGACCGCAATTCCCTTGTCGCCGCATGCGAACAGGTTTACGGCGACGCGCTCGGCCGCGCCGGAGCTTCGGACAGCCCGCTGGAGCTGACCATCGAGCAGTTCGCGGATCGTCTGGAAGTCTCCATCTCCCATCCTGGGATCACCGGCCCTGCCGTCGGCCTCGATACCTTTCTCGGCGCCGCCGGCCCGCCCGAAGCCTCCGGCGCCAATCTCCTCACACGCGTCGACCGCGTGAAATACGACACCTCCGGCCAGGCTTCGCGCATGATTCTCGTCAAGTATCTTCCTGGAGCGAAAACTCGCGCTAACTGACCCGTCGTGGCCTCGGCGCAATCAGGCGGAACCTCCGGCGTGTTACATGTGGGTGGAAAACGCGTTCGTGCGCAGCAGTGATATCACCAGATCGCTCGACAGTTGCGTCCGTACCTTCAAGTGGTCGCCGTCGGCAGACACGCTTGTCCCGTCAATCACCTTGGCCATGTCCGGGTCCGACTGGCCCACCTGGTACCGTTTGTAGAGCAGCCCGGCCTGCAGCAACTGCGCTAGCGTCAGTGCATCGTTCGTCGAGGCACAGAGCGGAGTCACATGCACATCCATCCCGGGATCGGTCTCCACGGATACCGTCATTCCTCTCACCCGCGCCAGCAGTTGGTTTGCGCCCGGGAACTGGGCGATCCCCGGCATCATCTGGTTGATCGCCGTCTGCGCGTAATTCTGGTCCATCACTGCCCACATCGTTCCATTGCCGTTCACTTCGTCTACCAGCCGCGAGAGCGTGTCGTTCGCCAGGAAACTGTCTTCCTCCGCAAAGTGAACCGCGATCAGCGACTCCAGCGGGTCGCGATGCCCGAACGCCATCGTGTTCTCGTCCAGAAAAAAGAAAAATAGGTCGCCCGGCGACACTCCGCTGCCAAATGCATACAGCGTGTACCCGCGCACCTTCACCGTCGGCAGCTTTTGATTCGTGAAGAAGGCATCCACCAGGTCCGGTTGGAAGTTCCCTAGCGCGATTCCCACCACCTCTTCGCCCGTGAATTTCTGCGGCGCAGGCGGCTGCCCTTCCGGGGCTGCTCCATCCCCGGGCCTCGCGGCCGGCTGCGCGGGAGCCGCTGCCGCGGCCCACGCAATCTCTTCCACCTGTTTCGAGATGTCCATCCCCGCGGCAGCCACGAATCGCTCGAAATAGGAGAAGCGCACCGGCAGCACCTGCGCTTCAAATTGCGGAAACCAGGATGCCTCTCTCGCCGCTCTCACATCGGCAAACCCGATTTCCCCAACGTTTTTCGGGAACATTCCCAGCACGTTCGTGGAGAGCGAGTTCGCGCGCGCCACGCGCGCCGCCCCTCCCAGCGCCACCGCCAGGCAGATTATCGCGGCCGCCGGGCCTGCCAGCCTGTTTCGTTTCATCCCGCGGCAACCTTCGCGCCGTCCAGCCGTCTCTCGATCGCGGCCGTTCGCCCGCGCATCCCCTGTACGTACGCCGCGTCCGTGATCGATTCGAGATTGATGGCCACGTTTTCCAGTGCCCCGCGCGCCGCGGCTCCTGCCATCAGCCGGCCCACGCGCAGGTCTGACATCATAGACGGGCTCACCATCGGTTCGAGTTGTCCCAGCCGCTCCAGCAGTTCCCCCGCGGCTTCCGCCACGCGCATCGGCACCTCTGCCGCCCCTCGTGTCGCCGCCTGGATCGCCTCTCCGCGCCTCTGCTGTTCCTCCGCCGTCCCTTTCGGCAATTTGAACGCCGCCATCACCGCTTCATACGCCGCCGCGTCCTCATCTATCGCTCGCGCCAGTGCGTCCCCCGCCTTCCGCAGCTCCGCCAGCGCCGTGGTCAGCTTCTCCACGTACTGTGCCTGCGATTTTTTCTGCCGCGAGAGCTGTGCCACCATCTGGCCCAGGCACGCGGCCAGCGAGCCGGCGAGCGCCGCCACCGAGCCGCCGCCCGGCGCCGCGGTCGGCGCCGCCACCGCATCCAGCAACGGACGCGCCATCCCCGCCAGTCCGCCGCCGTGCGCCTCCAGCGGACGGCCTTCCCGCGCAGCCGCCAGCCGGTTCTCTAACACTTGCGCCGCTGAAAAGTTTTCCAGCTGCAGGTAGAAGTCCGCGGCCATGTCCAGCGCACGCTGCGGTACCAGGCCCACGATTTCGCTGCCCACCGGCATCACGCCGTAGCGTTTCGCCTCCCGTTCCACCATTTCGAACACGCGGTGCAGCGGCGTCTGCTCGTAGTCCGTCATGTTGATGGACACCTGCGCCAGCCCGCGCGCCTTCAGGTCCACCCCCATCGCCTTCGCGTATCGCAGCCCGCCCGAGGAAAACCGGATTGCCTTCGCGATTTTCTTCGCGATCTCCACGTCCGGCGTGTTCAGGTTGATGTTGTACGCGATCAGGAATTTCCGCGCGCCCACCACCGTCGCTCCCGCCGTTGCGTGCAGCCCGGGTCCGCCCACGTCCGGCGCGCGTTCCGGATTCCGCGGCGCCTCGTCTCGCAGCCCCTCGAATTGTCCCTTCCGGATGTTTTCCAGGTTCGCGCACTGCGGCCGCACCGCTGCCGCCTCGTAGTAATAGACGGGAATTTTGTACCTCTCCCAGATCTCGCGTCCCACGCGCCGCGCCAGCGCCACGCAGTCTTCAATGGTCACTCCGTCCACCGGAATGAACGGCACCACGTCCGTGGCTCCCACCCGCGGATGCGCCCCCGTGTGCCGCGTCAGGTCGATCAGCTCCAGCGCGCGCCCCACTCCGCGCAGCGCCGCCTCCGCCACCGCGTCCGGTTCGCCCGCCAGCGTGATCACGCACCGGTTGTGGTCCGCGTCCATTTCGCGGTCCAGCACCGCCACGCCGTCCACTGCGGACATCGCCCCCACCAGCGCGTCCACCTTCTTTGCGTCGCGCCCCTCGGAAAAATTCGGCACGCATTCAATCAGTTGTTTCATCCACTCTCACCCGCAGACAATCCTACGGCAATCCAGCTGTCGCTGCATAAGCGATCGCTCCCATGTTTCCCCGTTGTAGCGCCGAGCTTCAGGTCGGCATCTCTCCCCCGTCTATTTCCCCACCTGCCAGATTATCGCTCCCCTCTTGATGGTCATCCCACAGTGATTCACTCCGAAGTAGTAAGGAATCTCCCGGTAATCCTCCGCGTCCCAGACCGCCAGGTCCGCGTCCTTCCCCGGTTCGAGCGATCCAATCCGCCCCTGCCGCCCCAGCGAATACGCCGCATTGATGGTGCACGCCGCCAGCGCCTCCCCCGGCGTCATCCGCATCTGCGTGCACGCAATCGACATCGCCATTGGCAGGCTCACCGTCGGACTCGTCCCCGGATTGCAATCCGTGGCCAGCGCCACAATCGCTCCCGCTTCGATCAATTTTCGCGCCGGGGCATAGCGCGCCAGTCCCAGATGAAAGCTGCATCCCGGCAGCAGGATGCACGCCACCTCCGACCTCGCCAGCGCGCGAATGTCCCCTGCGTTCACAAAATCCAGATGATCCACGCTCGCCGCTTCCACCTCCACGGCCAGTTTCGCACCGCCGAGGTGTCCCAATTGCTCCGCATGTAGCCGCGGCTTCAATCCCAGCGCCCGCGCCGCAGCCATGATCCGCCGCCCCTGCGCCACCGTAAACGCGCCGCGCTCCACAAACACGTCGCAATATTCCGCCAGCCTCTCCAGCGCCACCGCCGGCAGGATCAGCCGCACGATGCGGTCCACGTAATCGTCCGCGCCGCTCTTTTCACCCCGGAATTCCGGGGGCACCACGTGCGCCGCCAGCAGCGTCGGCACGATCTCCACCGTTCGCTCGCGGCCCAGTCGCTGCAACACTTTCAGCGTTCTCAGTTCATTATCGAAATCCAGCCCGTAGCCGGTTTTCGCTTCCGCAGTGGTCGTTCCGTGCGCCGCCATTCGGGCCAGTCGCGCCCGCGCCCCCGCCTCCAGGGCGTCGTCCGACGCCGCGCGCAGCGCCCGCACGCTCGACAGAATTCCCCCGCCCGCCTTCGCAATCTGCTCGTAGGTTGCCCCGGCAATCCTCTGCTCGTACTCCGCCGCGCGGCTCGCCGCAAACACGAGATGCGTGTGCGCATCCACCAGCCCCGGCGTCACCACGCGCCCGCCGAGGTCCATTTTCCGCGCCCGCTTCGCCGCCGCCTGGCGTTCCACTTTGGCCCGCGGCCCTGCGGCCGCGATTTTTCCTTCGTCCACCAGCACCGCGCCATCCGCTACCGCGCCGATTTCGCGCAGTGCGCGGCCCCGCCGCGGCGCAGGCCCCGCCATCGTCACTAGTTGTTTCGCACCCGTCAGCAGCAGCGCTTCCGTCATGGTGGCCCGCGATTGTACGTCATTTATCCGCGGCGTATCATTCGGGCGCGGCGCCGCGTGCGCTGCTGTTCATCACCACAGGACTCGCTTCTCGGGGGCTCATCATGCAAATCCGTCGGCTCATCTCACTTCTGGCAACCGTCGCGTTTGGTGGCGTTTTTGCCTGGGCGCAATCCCCGCCCGCCCCCGCGCCCTACGACATCCTCATCCGCAACGGCCACATCGTCGACGGCACCGGCTCGCCCTGGTATTCCGGCGATCTCGCCATCCGCGACGGCCGCATCGCCGCCCTCGGCGTTCTCTGCCCGCGCACTGCTCCCGATTCCGCCTGCCCTGCGAAGCAAACCATCGACGCCGCCGGCCGCGTCGTGGCCCCAGGGTTCATCGACATGCTCGGTCAGTCCGAGCTCACCATGCTCGTCGATCCGCACCTCCCCTCGAAGATCTACCAGGGCATCACCACGGAAATCACCGGCGAGGGCGGCAGCGTCGCTCCGCTGAACGACGCGATCATCGCCGCCGACCACGACACCTACGCCCACTACCACATCACTCCCGACTGGCGCACCTTCTCGCGGTACTTCGCGCGCCTCGAAAAGCAGGGCATGGGCATCAACCTCGCCACCTACGTCGGCGCCACTCAGGTCCGCCGCATGGTGCTCGGCGACGGCGACGTTCAGCCCACTCCCGTCCAGCTCGACCAGATGCGCGCACTCGTTCGCCAGGCCATGCTCGAAGGCGCTGTCGGCGTTTCCACCTCGCTCGAATACGCCCCTGCCCCCTATGCCAAGACTGAAGAACTCATCGCTCTCGCCTCCGTCGCCGCAGAATACGGCGGCATCTACGCCACACACATGCGCAGTGAAGGCGACGCCATTGATGCCGCTCTGGACGAAACCTTCCGCATCGGCCGCGAGGCGCACATCCCCGTCGAAATCTGGCATCTGAAAGTCGCCGGCGTCGCCAATTTCGGCCGCATGCCCGAAGTCGTCGCGCGCATCGACGCCGCCCGCGCCTCAGGCGTCGACGTCGGCGCAGATACGTACGCCTATCCCGCCTGGTTCAATACGTTTTCCGCGTTTATTCCGCCGTGGGCTCACGACGGCGGCGACGCGAAGCTCGTCGAGCGCCTCAAAGATCCCGCCACGCGCGCCCGCATCCGCAAGGAAATGGAAACGCCCTCCAAGGACTGGGACAACGAATGGGACGAGGTCCGCGACCCCGAAAAAATCATGGTCTGCGTCGTCCACAATCCCGCGCTCAAGCCGCTTCAGGGAAAATCCATCGCGGAAATTTCCAAGCTCTGGGGGAAAGACGCGTTCGATACCATCTTCGACCTGCTCATCCAGGACGACGCGTTCACCGAAGTCGCCGTCTACGGCATGAACGAGCCCGACATCCGCCTCGCCGTCGAGCAGCCCTGGGTCTCCTTCGACAACGATTCCTCCGGCACGTCTCCCGACGGTCTGCTCGGCGAGGAGCATCCGCACCCGCGCGCCTACGGCACCTTCCCGCGCGTCATCCGCCGCTACGTCCGCGAGCAGAAGCGTATGTGGCTCGAGGAAACCGTCGGGAAAATGTCCGCGCTCGCCGCCCAGCGCATGCGCCTCACCGATCGCGGCGTCCTGAAAACAGGTCTGTGGGCAGATATTGTGGTCTTCGATCCGGAAAAACTCACCGACCGCGCCACATTTCAAAATCCGAATCAGTTGTCCGTAGGAATGGACTACGTCCTCGTCAACGGCGTTCCCGTCATCGCCGACGGCAAAATGACCAACGCCCTCCCCGGCAAAGTCCTCCGCGGCCCCGGCTACCGCCCGGGTAGCCACGGTCAGTGATTTTCTGACCGTGGGCTTATCCTTTGCCGCGCCGGCTTCTACTTGTCCCGACGAAGGGGAGAGGCGGCTTTTAATCTTCTCCGCAACGTCGCCCGTTCAGGGGACATCCGGGTTATAAAGACTGCGGCTCTAGCCCGGAGTAGCGATGAGAGACGACTTTCTCCGATTCAACGGTGCTGTCGAGCGCGACCCCGCCATCGACGCCTGGATGAAAAAGCATTCCGGTGAGTTGGGCGCCATCGCGCATCACTGGTTCGAGGTCATGCGCAAATGCGGCGACGAAGTCCGCGAACTCATGCATGACGGCCAACCCACCGCCTGTCTTGGCGACGCGCCCTTCGGCTACGTCGACGTCTTCACTTCGCACGTCAATGTGGGGTTCTTCCACGGCGCCGCGCTTCCTGATCCTGCCCGCCTGTTGCAAGGCTCCGGCAGGTTTATGCGCCATGTGAAGCTGCGTCCGGGAACGGCAATCAACGCGGCGGCGCTAGCCAAGCTCATCGAAGCCGCCTATTCGCACATCAAGGCTCGCGTGGAACACGGCTAGCTCCGA
>DATKNR010000092.1:0-18054 GCA_035541255.1 Patescibacteria group bacterium
GGATGACGCCTTTATCGACAAACCGGACATTGAAGCGGGCGTGTTCCGACACTAGGCCTCCTGGCCCGCCCCGAACTGGGGAGGGAGAACCACAAAACTACTCCAGAGCGGCCTATGGAAGCAAGTAAAGCCTGAATCCGCTGAGGGCACCTCGTTGCGATCAATCCAGAGGCTCCGGCCGCATGGCCCGAAAACCTGCTGGACTTGGCTCAGAGGCGGCAGGCGACCTTCTTGTTGGTTGGCGTGTCCACGATCCAAACAGGTACGCCGGGCCCGAGGTCTGCCAGCCGTTCCCCGAAGGCTCGGTCAACGACCACGTACACTTTGTAAGGGACAGCGGCCACGAGGTTGCATTTTATCTCATTCTCACCGGGGTGGGGATTCTAGGCGAGCAAGGCACAGTGGCGGGGAGAGCGCAGGCCGCGCTATACTGTAGATTTGGGGCCGGGTTGCGAGGCTGCCCGCGCCCTCCGTCGCGACTCGCGTGCGTGGATTCGCGGCGGCCTGCCGCAACAGCACCGATTACGGCCCGCACACGTCGGACCGTGACCCGCTCGTTGTGAAGGGCGGTCGGGGGTCTGCGGTTCCACTTGAATCCGAGGAGTCAGGGACATGGTGAAAGCGACACAGTTGCGCCCGGGAATGGTGATCCAATTCGAGGGCGATCTCTACACCGTCTTTACGGTGGATCACCGCACGCCGGGAAATAAACGCGGCGCCATGGCCACGCGCCTGCGCAACTTGAAATCCGGCGCCATCATCGACTACCGGTTCCGCGCCGAGGAATTTGTGGAACGCGCCATCCTGGACGAAATCGAGTACGAATTTCTGTATGCGGACGGCGATGGGTGGCATTTCATGAACGTCGAGAACTTCGAGCAGATTCACGTGAACCGCGACGTCCTCGGCGATGCAGTGGACTACCTGCTGCCGGGCATCCACCTGAAGCTGGAATATTACGAGGGGAAGCCGATGGGAGTGATCCTGCCGGATACGGTGGACCTGGTGGTGATGGATACCGAGCCGACGATGCAGAAAGCGACGGCGAGCGCGGTGATGAAACCGGCGAAACTGGAAACGGGGCTGGTGATCAGTGTGCCGCCGTTCATCAACAACGGCGACCGCGTCCGCGTGGATACTTCGGAAGGCCGCTACGTCCAGCGCGCACAGTAGACCCAAGGGAGCGTATCGCGGACGCTAGGCGACAATCTCGCCTTCCACAGATTTCAGGATGAGCGGGAGCAGAAATGCCTGCATGCGTGAAGCGTCGTCGGCCGACATCGAATCAATTTCCAGCCCCATCCGCGTGGTGCCCGCCAGACGCATCACTTTCGCCGTGCCTGTGACCGCTTTTGGACCACCGGAGAGCGCCAGCCGGAACCGGACCTGGCTGCCGACAGGAAGCGTCTTCGGCGTTTCCACGAGCATGCCCTGCTGGCTCAAATCCACGGTCTTTCCTTCCAGCCTGGCGTCGCCGAGTTCCACAGAGACGGGAATCGTCACCTCCACGCGGTGAAAGCGGCGGCGCTCCTGTTCAATCGGGCCGTGGGCCGCGCGCCACACGCGCATCAGACGGCTGCGGTCGAACGGCTTGAACAGAAAGAAATTCGCCCCCGCCTCGAAGGCCTTCGACATCGCGTCCGGCGCGTTCAGTCCCGAAAGCATGATGATCGGCGTGCGCCGGTTGATTCCGGAGCCGCGCGCCAGCTTGGCCAGTTGCACGCCATCCGGAGTGGGCATCTGCAGCTCCAGGAACATGGCGTCATATTTCTCCTTCCGCAGGGATTCGGCGGCGCGGCTGCTGCTCGTTTCCGTCACCGTCTCCAGATTGGAGGCGGTCATCGCGGACTGGATGGAATCGCAGGAGGCCTTGTCGGCATCCACAATGAGCACTCGGAGTTTCATTCCTCTATTCTCTTCGGCTGAAACGGGTAGAAGGTTTAATCCTTGCTTCGCCAACCAGCGGCGGAGGTGCTCATGCCGCCTCGCGCGGGGCCTCAGCGCCTGCCGAATACACGGGTGAAGAGCGCGTCCACGTACCGGAGCTGGCGTCCGACGTCGAAGGAGCGTTCGAGCGCCTCGGGCGGGAGATGGCGGGTGATGCGCGGGTCCATGGCCACACGCTCGCGGAAGCTCGTCTCCTGTTCCCAGGCGGCCATGGCATTTTCCTGCACCCATTTGTACGCGTCTTCGCGCGGCGCTCCCGCCTCCACCAGGTCCTGCAGGAGCTGACCGGAGAACACCAGGCCGTGCGTCATGTCCAGATTCCGGCGCATGCGGTGCGGAAAGACGCGCATGTCGCGAACGATGGTGGTCATGCGGTCCAGCAGGTAATCCACTAGGGTGGTGGAATCGGGCAGGATCACGCGTTCCACGGAGCTGTGGGAAATGTCGCGCTCGTGCCACAGCGCAATGTTCTCCACCGCGGCGAGCGCGTTGGTGCGCACCAGCCGCGCCAGCCCGCACACCTGTTCGCAGCTCACTGGATTGCGTTTGTGCGGCATCGCGGAGCTGCCACGCTGGCCGGAGGCGAACGGCTCCTCGGCTTCGCGCACCTCGGTGCGCTGCAGGTGGCGGATTTCGAGCGCCACGGTTTCGAGCGATGCGGCAAGGATGGCGAGCGTGGCGAGGTATTGCGCGTGGCGGTCGCGCTGGAGCACCTGTGAAGTGATGGGAGCGGCGGCGAGGCCCAGGCGCGCGCAGATTTTCTCTTCCATCTCCGGGCCCAGATGCGCGCACGTGCCCACCGCTCCAGATATTTTTCCCACGGCGAGCTGGCGGGCCGCGGCGCGGAAGCGCTCCAGGTTGCGCTGGTTTTCCGAATACCAGATGGCCACTTTCAGGCCGAAGGTGATGGGCTCCGCGTGGATTCCGTGCGTGCGGCCGATCTGCGGCGTGTCCTTGAATTCGAAGGCGCGCTGCCGCAGCGCCTCGCCGAAGGCCTCAATCCCGGATTCGATTTGAGCGGAGGCGTCGCGCAGCACAAGGGCCTGCGCCGTGTCCACCACGTCATTGGACGTCAGGCCGTAATGGAGCCAGCGCGCGGCCTCGGGATCGCCTATGGATTCGCCGACCACGACGGTGAAAGCGATCACGTCGTGGCGGACGCGAGCTTCCACTTCGTGGATGCGCTTCACGTCCACGCGCGCCCGCTCGCGCAGTGTGCGCGCCGCCGCGACGGGCACGATTCCGGCTTCGGCCAGCGAATCCGTGGCGGCCAGTTCGACGTCGAGCCACTTGGCGAAGCGATGCTCGTCGCTCCACAGCCGGCCCATCTCCGCGCGCGTGTACCGCGGGATCATGCCGCCCTCCGTGTTTCTGTGGTGAACCTGGTGTCCATCCCGCTAAAACACAAACGGCCCGAGCGGCGTGCGCTGCGAAGCGATATGCAGTTCGCCGGCGAATGCCGCCTCCTGAGGACGGCGGCCCAGAGCCTCTTCCGCCGAGAGCCGCGCCAGATCGGGATTGTTGTTGTTTTCGGAGAGATGCGCCAGCACCAGCCAGCGGGCGCGCGCGTCAAAGCCTTCGCCATCGCACAAGAATTCGCTTACCGCGTGGTTCGAAAGATGTCCGGTGCGGCTCATTACGCGCTGCTTGATGTGCCACGGGTAGGGACCCACTTTCAGCATTTCCAGGTCGTGATTCGACTCCAGAATGAGCAGGTCCGAGCCCCGAAGGTGCTCGCGCACGTGCGCGGGCAGATAGCCCAGATCGGTGACGATGGAAACCTTGAAGCCTTCCGCCTGCAGCGTGAAGCCCACCGGGTCCGCTGCGTCATGCGGGATGGAGAATGCCGTGATTTCGATATCGCCCACCTGGAAGCGCCGGGAAGGGACGATCGTCTCTACCCGCTCAATCTTCTCCAGCTCTTCGCGCGGCGTCAGCCGGCGGTATTCGGCGTAGGTGCCTTCGGTGATGAATACGGGGGCGTTCCAGGAGCGGCTCAGGTTGGCCAGGCCGGAAATGTGATCGGTATGCTCGTGCGAGATGAGGATGCCGTGCACACCGTCCACGGAGGCGCCGAGCGCCGCGAGCCGGCGCATCGTTTCCCTGCGGTTGAAGCCGGCGTCCACCAGCACGCGCGTGGTCACCGTTTCGACCAGCGTCGAATTGCCGGAACTTCCCGAACCCAGATTCAGAACGCGCAGCGAAATATCGGCCCCCAGAAGTGACCCAGCGATGATGGCAAAGCGGATTCCGCGCGTCAACGTCTCCGAGCGAGGTCCCTAGCCGCCCCGGCCTCCCGCCGGGGGCTATCCGCCCAGAGTGCTCAGCGCTCGCTTTACTTCCTGGGCATGCTGGAAGTTCGGATCGATCTTCAGGGCGCGCTGGAGTTCCTCGCGGGCACGCGCCTTGTCGTTCATTTTGTCGTACACCATGCCGAGGTGGTAGTGGTAGGTGGGATTGTCGGGAGTAGAGTGGATGGCTTCCTTCAGGAGATCGGCGGCGGAGCCGTAGACACCTTTCTGGTAGTACACCCAGGCAAGCGTGTCTGCAATGTTGGGATTCTGCGGAAGCGCCTGGCGGGCCGTTTGCGCGAGCGTGAGCGCCGTGTTCGTGTCGCCGCCGGTTTCAAGCAGTAGAAACGCAAGATTGTTCGCCGCAAGGGGATTGTTCGGCTGAACCTGCAGCGCCTTCTCGTAGGATTGCCGCGCCTGCGCCAGATCTTTCCGCGACTCATACAGCATGCCGAGCATGACGTAAGGGCGGACGTCGCTGGGGTGCTGCTGGATGCTCTGCTGGTAGCTTTGGACGGCGCGATCGAACGAACCTTTCTGAATTTCCACTTGCGCCAGGAGCAGGTAGGCATCCATGCCATTCGGGTCGAGCGAAGTGGCTTTGGTCAGCGCGGCTTCGGCCTGATCGAGCTGGCGCTGGGAAAGGTACAGCCGGCCAAGCAACACCTGGAATCCCGCGTTCGAAGGTGACTTGGCAATCTGTTGCTCCACGCGGGCCACCGCCTGTGGAGTCTGCTTTTGCGCCACGTAGACGGCCGCGAGACCGTTCAGGCCTTCGAGGAATTGGGGGTTCTTCTCCAGGGCCTGCTCGTAGAATTTTTCCGCTTCGGGGTAACGCTTTTGGATCACGCGCAGGGCGCCCATTCGCGCGAAGGGAACGGGATCCCCGGGCGAAAGCGACATGGCGGTGTTCAGGTCCTCTTCCGCGCCGGCAAGATCGCGCTTGGCGATCTTGGCCACACCACGAAACGTGTATCCCGCGGCCTGCTTCGGCATCAACTTGATGAGCATCTCCGCGCTGCTCATCAGCAAGTCCACATCGTCCTTGCGGATGGCCAGTTCGGCCAGCGCCTGGTGCACCTGGGGCATGTCCGGACGAAGATGAGCGGCCTGCCTCCAGGCCTGTTCGGCACGGGCGAGATTTCCCGTGTCCGCAAGGGCCAGGCCCAGTTCGTATTGGGCCGTGGCGTTCTGCGGCTCGAGGGCAGCAAGCGGATCCAGAATCTTCACCGCCTCATCCGCCTTCTTCTGCCGTAACAAGATCTGAGCCCGTGCGAGGAGAGCCGGGGTGTCCTTGGGAGCATCCTTCAGAATCGCGTCATTCAGCTGCGCAGCTTCATCCAGATGGTTGCCCTGAATCAGCACCTGGATGTAATCGTCTTTCAGCTTCTGATCGGAAGGATGCTCGCGGACCAGGGACGCGTACTCTTCCGTGGCGTGCCCCAGGTCGCCCCGTGAGTAATAGAAATCGGCAAGGAGCCGGTAGCCAAACGGATTCTTGCTGAGATTCGGCTTCGCGTCCTTAATCAGCTGTTCGGCCTGGTCCGCCTTGCCTTCCGCAACCAACAGCCGCGAGAGCGAGATGACGGGCTGGGGGTTAGCGGGCTCGAGCTGCATGGCGTGGCGGAACTGTTCTTCCGCTTCCGGAAATCGCTTCTGCTGTTCGTAGAACTCACCAAATGCAATGAGCGCAACGAGCGACTTGGGATCCAGCTCCAGCGCTTTCTGGTAGCTCTTTTCCGCTTCGACTGCGTCTCCGGCCTTGAGCTGCAACACCCCCAGGTTCAGATAGCTCGTGGAGCGATTCGGATCCAGCGCGATCGCCTTCTGCATCTCTTCGAGCGCCGAAGGCAGGTTGTCTCGGGCGGCCTGGGAATTTGCCAGAAGCACGTGCGCATCGATATTGCTGGGATCGAGAGCAAGCACAGCCTGCGCGTGGTCCTGGGCGCCCTGAGAATCCCGCCCGGCCAGCAGAATGTTGCCGAGGTCCACGTGGGCCTTCACGTTTTTCGGATCGAGCTGCACAACGCGCTTGAATTCCTGGGCGGCCGCGCCCCACGCGCCGAGCTTCAGATAGACCTGGGCCAGCTGCTGATGCGCGGGCAGAAAATCCGAATCAATCTGAAGAGCGTTCTGATATTCGATTATGGCTTCCCGGTATTTGCCCTTGGCGAAATATTTGTTTCCGCTCTCCACGAAATTCTGTTTGCGCACGCTTGGATCGCGCGTGCACCCCGAAGCGGCCAGCAGGATCACGAGCGAGAACGCGGCAAACGCGAATCGCCGCCGGAGCGGCGAGAGGGAGGTTGATACCGTTGCAATCGTCATGTTGGTCCGGCCTCGGCATCCACTATCCAGACCGCAGCTCCGGGCAGAGAAGACCGGATTCGAGATGATGCCAGGGATTTAGCCAGCTCCACATCTCGAGGATTGCCGAGGTCCAGCGGCCTCTAGGATAGCAAGAAGCACGCCACCCCGGTGATTCCTGTGGGAACGTAAGTGACGGATTTGCAATGGGAAAGGGCCGTGGAAATCGGCTCAGGAAGACAAGGTCGGAATTTAGTGGAAAAAAGCTTCCTCTTGGGGAAACAAACTTCCTCTCGAAGCAACCAAATTAAACAACTCTATCCAACTTGTTGTATACGGAGAGGTTAGCCGATCGAAGATGCCCGTGAGTACCCAATCCGGCACAATAAAAGGGGAAATAGGGACAAACAATTACTACTAAATGCTAGTTTCGCAGAATCTTCTGGAGATTCGGAATTGGCTTCTAAAGGCAAAAGAGATTCGTAATCTGTTCGGGTTCAACGGGTTATCGAATCTCCCACGAATTTAACCCTTTGGGGCAGCTTGGTATCCGGTGTGCATTATCGATGACCAGGTAGGAGCGTTCGAAGCAGTTCACTTCGCTGCAACGAACCATTCCGGAGTTTCTGGAGGGAGCAAGTATGGCAACTCGGCACGCAGAGGCAGTTCTGGTGGAAGAGCGGCACCCCGTGCGCAAAGCGCCGGCCCAACCGCCTTATTTGAGTTCAACAAGCGCGGCGATGCGCTCGATCGAACAGGTGATGGCGGATATCGCGCCGACAGATATACCGGTTCTATTGATCGGCGAGAGTGGAACAGGCAAGGACGCTGTGGCGCTGCATTTGCACCAGGGCTCAGCACGCCGTAGCCACGTTTTCCGGAAGTATCTGGGCTCGAACGCGACTCCCGAGCAACTTTCGCTCAGCGGGATGGGGCGCGAGCCGGGAACGGTGTATCTGGACGAGGTTGCGGATTTGTCCGCAGCGGGGCAGACGCGCCTGCTGCAGGCTCTGGCGGAGCGTGAAGGAGCAAGCACCGAACAGGCTCCCCGGTTGATCAGCGGTACAACGCGGAACCTGGAAGAGTCGATGCGTTCCGGCAATTTCCGCGAGGAACTTTATTTCCGGCTGAATGGAGTCTGCCTGCGACTGCCGCCACTGCGTCACCGGCGGGAGGATATTCCGGGACTGGCGGAATATTTTCTGGCCCGATACGCGGCGTTGTTCGGGCGTCCCAAGCCGGCGCTGAGCGCGCAGGAGATGCGCGCCCTGCAGGAATACGACTGGCCGGGCAATATTCGCGAACTGGAAAACGCCATGAAGAAAGCTGTGGTACTCGGCGGGGAAGTGTTCCAGATTGTGGAAGCAGCAGGGTCGCCCGAGGCGGCGCCTGATTCCCTTCCGGAAGCGCAAAGTCAGGGTGTTTCTCTGAAGGATGCCGCACGAGCGGCTTCCCGGCGCGCGGAACGGGAGTTGATCCTGAAGGCGTTGGAACGGACGCGCTGGAATCGAAAACGGGCAGCCCTGGAGCTGCGCATCAGTTACAAAGCGCTGCTCTACAAACTGAAGCAGATTGAGCCCGAGCAAGCAGCGGGAGACTGAGAACGCAGGGGAGGGCGGAATGAGGAGGCGAGCGGAACTACTGGCGCTGCTGCTGGCGATTTGTCTGCCGGCTGTGGCCTGGGGCCAGGGCGCGGAGAACCGGAAAGCGCAGGCCAGCGCGAAGAGGCCGGAAACCCAGACCGAGGTTGCGGAAGCGCAGGCAAAAGCCGCCAACGCGGATCCCACCTATACGATTGGCGCTGAGGATGTGCTCTCGATCAACGTGTGGAAAGAGGCGGATATCAGCCGCTCGGTGCCGGTGCGTCCGGACGGAAAAATCTCGCTGCCTCTTCTCAACGACGTGCAGGCAGCGGGGCTGACGCCGCAGCAACTGGCCGCGTCCATTCGCGAGGGACTGAAGAAATACATCTCTGATCCTGAAGTGACCGTAATCGTGACCGCCGTGAACAGCCGCAAGATCTACATCATTGGTGAAGTTTCGCATCCCGGCGTCTTCCCCCTGCTCTCCGGAATGACGGTATTGCAGGCGCTGGCCAACGCCGGGACTTTCACACAGTTCGCCAACTTGAAGGGGATCTATGTCCTGCGGACGGAAGACGGAAAACAGGTCAAGCACCCGTTCAATTACAAGGCGGTGGTGAAGGGACAGAATGCGGAACAGAATCTCGAGCTCAAACCGGGCGACACAATTGTCGTGCCGTAAGGAAGGGCGCCCTATGCGGGTTTCGGGGTTTCGAGCGGGGCTTCTGGCGATTGCGGGATCGAGCATGTTGCTGCTGGCCGGTTCGCCGGCCTGGGCCCAGCAGGACTCCACCCCTTCCTCCGGACAAGGCGGAGATCAGTCCTCATCCGCAGAAACCGGAACGCAGAACGCGCCGGGACCGGCGGGGGGCGTGGAAGCCTACCGTTTTCCGAGCTCCACGCCTGCGCGCAGTTTCTTCGTTCCGAGATTTACCGTGCAGCAGCTCTATGACACGAACACGGGTTATGCCACGTCCTCCTCAGCCGGCGAGTCGGATGGCATCTCTTCCATTTCCGGCGGCTTCTCGCTGCAGTCCATCGGACGCGTGTCCACGTTCTCTCTCGATGAATCGACGCAAGGGCTGATTTACTTCCAGCAGACACAGCCGAATAGCGTCATCGAGCAATTCGACGCATCCGAAAAAATTACTTTGAGGCGCGGGAATCTCCTGTTTGGTGAGAATTTTTCGTATCTGCCCAATTCCGCTTTCGGTCTGGGAGGACTGGGTTACCTGGGAGGAGGCGTATCCGGCTATTCCGGAGTTGGAGGTGTCAACAGCTTCAACCCTTCTCAAATCCCCACGCAGACCATCGGCTCCACCAACGTTTCGCAGATCTCGCAGACTTGCCTGTTCCAGGGGCAGTACCTGATCAACGGCTCGTCGTCCCTGAACGGATTCGTAACCGCCGGCTTCCTGCACTTCTTCGGTGGCGATTTGCTGAACAGCCGCACACTGACGGCGCGGATCGGCTACGACAAGTCTTTGACAGCCCGCGACACCCTGAGCTTCAGCTACCAGGCGACGAATGAGGCATATTCCTCAGATATTTCCGGCTTTACCACGCACTACATTCACATGGGCTATCGCCGCATTCTCACGGGACGTTTGCAGGCCTACATTGCCGCTGGTCCGTCGATCACGCACTTCAATCCCATGCCGGGGCAGACAACGGTGATGGGGTCGGCGAATCAGGTGAGCTGGTCGCTCAATGCCTCGCTGGATTACCTGCTGCACAACGGTTCACTCGGCGCCGCCTATACGCACGGTACGGGAGGTGGTTCCGGCTATCTGGTGGGATCTGAGCAGGACCAGTTCACCGGAACTTTCTCGCACACCATTTCCCGAGTGTGGAAAGTCAGCCTGACCGGGGGCTACTCTCACAATGGAGCCCTGGAGCAGACAACGCCCGCCGGGGGCAATTCCAACGTGGGATTCGATTACTGGTATGCGGGAGGCTCCCTCTCGCGGCCCCTGGGCCGCTACTCTTCCGTCTCTTTCTCTTATAATGCTTCGGAGCAGACCTCGAATGCCACCACCTGCGTTGCCGGCGTCCCGTGCGGTCCGATCGCGCTCGTGCAGGTGGTGGGCGTAACATTCAACTGGTCCACGCGGCCATACAGTATCGAGTAAGCAGCGCGCGAAGGTCTCAAGAAGGCAATGCTGGGTCATCGACAATTGTCTGCGGCGGAGTTTCCGGGCGTCTGGAAACGCCGCTGGAAGTGGGTCCTGGCGTCGGCGTTGTTTGGCGCCGCAGCGGGCTACGGCCTGGCTCGTGTGGTGCCGGCGCGTTACACCTCCTCCGCTGTGCTCGAAGAAGACAGCCGTGTAGTTGGTAGGGTACCGGGTGTGGATCCGGCCAACATGCGGCTGACGTCGCTCCGGGAGCAGGCGCTCACGCCAGAACGGATGAAGGCTCTGTCCTCGCGATCGGGTATTTCCGTGGCGCAGCTCTCACAGGATGTCGCCATCGCTGCGACCGCAACAGGCTTTTCGATTTCGGTGACCACAGGAAATCCGAGGACCTCGCAGCAAGTGTGTGCGGATTTGATTCCGTGGCTGCAGCAGGAGGACCAGAAAATCCTGCAGCACCAGTTGAATCAGACTTCATCCAGCGGCGCCGTCCCGACATCCGCGCCGCAGCGGGTGTTTTCGGAGAGCCAACTGGCTGCCGCGCGGGCGGACAAGGATGAAGCCGCATCCCGGCTTTCCGACTATCGCCGCCAGCACGCGGCGGAGCTAGCGGGCGCGGGCCAGCGCTCCGCGGAGCGGAAGCTCGCGGACCAGCAGACGCAGCTCGAGGCGGTGAGTGCGGACCTCAATGCCGCCCTGCAGCAACGGAGCACGCTCACCGAAGCCTTGCTCGCGCAGAGAAACGCCCCCGGCCAAGGGAAGAAAACGGCGGAATTGCCCTCGACGCAGGCGCTCGAAGAGGAACTGGCCGCCGAGCAGGCAAAGCTGGTGCCTCTGGAGGCGCGATACACGCCGGACTATCCGGACGTCGTAAAGTTGAAGGAAGATATCCAACTGCTGCAGAAGAAAATCGCGGATGCAAGAAAAGCCGAAGGCGATGCTGGTGGCAAGAAATCTGTGCCGGCCGGGGCCGTTGGCTCCACGCAGTCGGCTCAGCTCCAGCAGCAGATCAACGATCTGGACGCAAAGATCCAGCAAAAGACGCGCGAACAAGTGCAGCTGCAACAGGCGATTGTGGCTGCTCGCACCCAGGCGGACACGTCGGCAATCGCCCAGCAGGAACTTCAGGAACTGACTGCTCGTGCGGAATCCTCAAGGCAGCTCTACGCCAGCATGCTCCTGCAGCAAGACCAGACTCGCGGCGTAGACCCGTCCTGGCCCCCGCAGGCAGGCTCCGCGCGGCTGATGGCAGCCGCCAGTCTGCCTGAGCGGCCCTCGTATCCGGATCCGGCGTTGTTTACGCTGTGGGGCGCGGGAGCGGGCTTGGCCATCGGGCTGCTCGGGATTGTGGCGGGCGAGATGAGCGATAAGTCGCTGCGCACCGAAAGCGACGTGGAGAATCTCCTGAATCTGCCGACGCTGGCTGTGATTCCCGCAGGCGGCGATTTTGGGATGGCGACTGGCGCATCCGGGCCGCGGGGCGGCCATACGAGCAACCGGGGTGGAAAGGAAGATGGCGTCCTGGCGGACGTGTGAGGATGGCGAAGAGACATCATGTATAAGAAATTTTTCGGCCTTCGCGAAAATCCGTTCAACGTGAATCCGGACCCGCGTTTTCTGTTCTCCACGCGGCATACCGAAGAAGCCTTTGCCGTGCTGACTTACGGCATACAGGCGCGGAAGGGGTTCATCACTCTCACGGGCGAAGTGGGCACCGGGAAAACCACGCTCCTGAACAAACTTCTGGACTGGCTGCATGAACAGGCTCTGGCCACCGCATTCGTCTTCAATTCCCGGCTCAATGTCACTCAGTTTTTGGACTTCATGATGGCGGACTTCGGTATTGCCTGCGACACGCGGCTCAAGAGCCAGGTGCTCATCCGCCTGAACCACTGGCTCCTGGAGCGCTACCGGGCGGGAGAAACCGCTGTCCTGATCGTGGACGAAGCGCAAAACCTCTCCCCGCAGGTACTGGAAGAGATCCGGCTGCTCACGAACCTGGAGACGGCCACGGAAAAGCTGCTGCAAATCGTGCTCTCGGGCCAGCCGGAGCTGGAACAGAAATTGAACCAGCCCGGGCTTCGCCAGCTGCGCCAGCGCATCACTCTGCGCTGCCGTACCTACGCGCTGACCTTGGAGGAAACTTCCGGATATATCCAGGAGCGGCTGCGCGTGGCGGGAGCGGACGGCCAGGCAATCTTTTCGGCCGAATCCGTGGAGGCCATTCACCGTTACGCACGCGGGATTCCCCGCGTGATCAATCTGCTTTGCGAGCACGCGTTGATCAGCGCGTTTGTGGACCAGAAGCGCCCGGTGCAATTGGCTACCGTCGACGAAGTGGCGCGCGAGTTCGATCTGCACCGCATCGATCCCATCGCGCAGCCCGTGGAAACTCCCGGGCCGGCCGGCGAGAACGCCAGCTTGATGGAGGCGCTCCAGAACCTGGCCACGCTGGTGGACCGGCTGCGGCGTCCGAGCTGACGGGTGGATTAAAGAAGAACGGGGAGACGGCTCCGCAATGAGCCGAATACACGAAGCGCTCCGGCGCGCCGAACACGAGAAAAGCAAAGGGACCCAGCCCGCGACTGCGCCGTCGGCTGTGCCCGCGGATACGCCTGACCGCGGACCGGTTGCCGCGGCTCCTGCGGTGGTGCCGGCTGCGCCCGCCGCCCCTGCTCCGGCGGCGGCAGCTCCCGCGCTAGCGATGGCCGCGGCGCCGGAGGCCGCGCCAGCTCCGGCGGCTCTCCCAGTGCCTCCCGCGCTATCCCTGCTCGATTCCTGCCGGCGGACGCACTGGCACGAGAATCCTGCCAAGCTCTTCTTCCTGAATCCCAAGGGGCACGCATCCGCCACGGAGCAGTTTCGCGCGTTGCGCTCCCGGTTGTATCTGGCGCGAGAGACACGGCCTCTGAAGACCGTGCTCGTAACCAGCGCCATGCCGGGCGAGGGGAAAACGTTTGTGTGCGCGAATCTGGCATACGCCTTCGCGCGGCAGAGCGACCGGCGTGTCCTGCTGGTGGACGCGGACCTGCGTGCGCCTGCCCTACACGGGCTCCTGGGCGCTCCGGCGGAGCCGGGGCTCGTGTCGTATTTGCAGGGAGGGATGGCCGTCGAGAAAATCCTTCAGCGCGGCCCGCACGAAAACTTCTATTTCTTCCCGGCAGGAAAACCTCCGGTGAGCCCCGCCGAACTGGTGGCCGGAGGAAATCTTAAAGGGTTGCTGGCGAAGCTCGCGCCGCTATTTGACTGGATTCTGCTGGATTCCCCCGCGGCCGGCCCGGTGTCCGATGCACTGCGTATCGCGGACTGGTGCGATGGCGTGCTTCTGGTGGTCCAGGGCGGAAAAACGCCGTACGACGTGGCGCAACGCGTCACCCGCGAACTGCGCGAAAAGCGCCTGCTCGGTGTCGTCCTCAACCGCACCGAGGGCTCCGGCGGGTCCCCGAGTTAGTCAGCAGCCTGGAGCGTCGAACCCCTGCGACGAGGGCGCCAACCGGGATTATTTCGCGCGCAAATCTTGAGGCACAATGAACGATTCGCCCGCTGAAAATTTTCTTCTGCCACAGTTATACTATCCGGCATGTCGGGGTCGTCGCTTCGGCCGCACGTTTGTTTTGAAATCCCGCCCGCAGTTGCCGCCGTGTTGTCCTGGAATCGCGGATGATCTCTCTCGTCGTCCCCACATTCAACGAGCGTGCCAACATTGCGCGGCTGGTGGAGCGCACCGGCGCGGCGCTGGCGCAGTGCGGCGAAGAATACGAATTAATCATCGTGGATGATGGCAGCCCGGACGGGACCGGCGAGGAAGTCACGCGACTCGCCGCCGAGGGCCGCCCGTGGCTCCGGCTGATGGTCCGCCGGTATGAACGCGATCTATCCACCGCGGTCGTGGCCGGCTGGCGCATCGCGCGGGGCGACGTGCTCGGCTGCATGGACGCGGACCTGCAGCACCCCCCGGAATTGCTCCCGCGCCTGCTCGCCGCGCTTCGCAACACTCCCGCCGACGTCGTGGTGGGCAGCCGGCACGTGGCCGGAGGAGGCGTGAGCCACTGGAGCATTTGGCGGCGATTCGTCTCCTGGACGGCGACGCTCATGGCCGCGGGAATCCTTCCGGGTACGCTCGGAAAAGTGTCCGACCCCATGTCCGGATTCTTCCTGCTCCGCGCGGAAGTGATCCGCCAGACGGCGCTCAACCCCATCGGTTACAAGATCCTGATGGAGGTGCTGGCCCGCGGCAATTATGCGCGCGTGGCCGAAGTGCCCTACGTGTTCGAGGAGCGCGCTGTCGGCGGCAGCAAAATGAGCGCGCGGACTGCCGTGCAGTACCTGGCCCACCTGGTGCGGATTTCCATCGATTCGGGTGAGGCCACGCGGTTGTTCCGCTATGCGCTCGTGGGCACAAGCGGCGCGGTGATCAATGTGTCGCTGACGCTCGGAATATTCCTCACGCGGTTGGAGTGGCCGCTGCTGGGAGCGGCGCTGGGCGGCGCCGGCTTCGCCATGTGCAACAATTTTTTCTGGAACGAATACTTCACCTTTCTCGACGCGCACCGCGCGCAACCCGGCGGCGTGCAGATCCTGCTGCGGTTTCTCAAATTCTGCGCGTTTTCCATCACTGGAGTCAGCATCAGTCTGGGCGTGATCGCGGGATTGCACTACGGCCTGCGTTTCGATTTCGGATGGAGCATCGTGCTCGGCGTTCTGGCCGGGGGCGCCTGGAATTTCTTCATGAACTCCAACGTCACCTGGGCCGCCTGGTGGAACCGCCAGCTGCTCTCCAGGGTCGCGCAGCCTCCCGTCCCGGTGGGCAGCGCCGCCGGCATGGTCTACGTTCCCTGCAATCTGTGCGGTTCGAGCGAATTCAAGGTGCTGTACTCGGGACGCGCCGGCTCCGCCACCGGAATCTCCGAGCAGGCATTCCGCTGCACAAGCCTGCAGCACGGTGATTTTACCAACATCGTGCAGTGCAGCCGCTGTGGCCTGTTCTACGAGAACCCGCGAGAGCCCGAGGAAATCATCGAGACGCGCTACGAACAGGTGGAAGACGCGGTGTACGAACGCGAGAGGGAAGGCCGCGTGCGCACCTACGGCGCGATGATGCCGGGAATCGAAAAGTATTCGCGGCCGCCCGGGCGCGTGCTGGACATCGGCTGCTATTTGGGCGTGTTTCTGGATGTGGCGCGCGAGCGCGGATGGCAAACCGTGGGCGTGGAGCCGAGCGCCTGGGCCGCCGGGCGCACCCGGCAGCGCGGGCACGAGGTGATCAGCGCGCCCCTGCGGCGAAGCAATCTGCCGCCCGCGTCGTTCGACCTGATCACACTCTGGGATGTGATCGAACACCTGCACGACCCGCTCGGCCAGCTCCGCGAGATCCACACGCTGCTGCGGCCCGGTGGAACCTTTGCGCTCACCACCATGGACACGGGCTCACTCTACGCAAAAATGTGCGGGCGCCGGTGGCCGTGGTACATGCGCATGCACCTGTTCTACTTTACGCGGGGCACCCTGGCGCGGATGCTGGAGGAGGCCGGTTTCGAGGTACTGGAAATCAATCACGCAAAGCGCATCGTTTCCCTGCGTTATTTTCTGGAAAAGGCGGCTGCCGTGCTCGAGCCGGTGGCGCCCCTGCTGGACCTTTTCGCCGTGCCCTTCGGCGCGCTCTATATCAGCGTGGACTTCGGCGACAACATCATTGTCCTCTCGCGGAAGCGCGCGGTGGACCCGGCGCCGGCCCGCGAAGCGTGATCTCTATCCAAACAGGTTGAAGCGGATCACGTACCACAGCGCGAGCATTCCGTCGCGCCACGTGATTTTCTTCCCTTCCGCGTACGTGCGTCCGTAGTAGGAGATCGGCACCTCGTACACGCGCCACTTGCCTTTCGCTACCCGCGCCGTCACTTCCGGCTCGAATCCGAAGCGGTTCGATTTCAGCCGCATGCCCTTCAACACCTCGATGCGGAACGCCTTGTAGCCCGTCTCCATGTCGCTGAGTTTCAGATTGCTTAGCATGTTCGAAAGCAGGGTGAGCAGGCTGTTGGCCACGTAATGCCAGAAGAAATGTACGCGCTGCGGGCCTCCCAGAAAGCGCGAACCGAACACCACGTCCGCGCGCCCGTCCAGAATGGGCTCGAGCAGCTTCGGATAGTCTTTCGGGTCGTACTCCAGGTCCGCGTCTTGCACGATCACCACAGCGCCGGTGGCTTCAGCAAAACCACGGCGGAGCGCTGCTCCTTTCCCCGCGTTTTTCTCCTGGAAGAAAATTTTCAGGTTGGAAATCGGAAGCTTCGCGGTGTCGTTCAGGATGTTGATTTCGGCTTCGCCCAGCGCCTGGCGGCCCGCTACCTGTTCCAGCCACTCCCGCGTGCCGTCCGTCGAACAATCGTCCACGAGCACGATCTCTTTTTCGTAGGGAGTCTCCTGCACCCGCCGCAGAATTTCCTGGATAAAGGTGTTCTCGTTGTAGACAGGCATGACTACGGAGAGTTTGGCGGGCACCAGCGCGAACGTCATCGCTCGGTTCTTCTCCGTGCCGGCCTGGATTTTCCCGGCGAGCTAAAGGAACAACCTAGCATGGGCACGGGCCGCACCGGAAAGATTCCCAGGCGCGTGGTTCCGATGGGACAACGGAGAGGAGAGCCGATCGGGAGGGTCAGGTGCGCTTTTTGGGCGGGATTCCCGCTTCCTTGATTTTGTACAGCAGCGCGCGGTAGCTGATTTCCAGCATTTCCGCGGCGCGTTTCCGGTTCCACCGCGTCTGCTTCAGCGCTTCGAGGATCATCACGCGCTCCGCGTGCTGGCTGGCCTGCTTGGCGAACTTCTTGAGCGAGAAGTCCTGAATCGGCGGAAGCGAGAACGTTCCCGTCTGCGCCCCGCGTCCGCGCTCTTCGAGCTCCTCGAGAATCGAATCCGCCGAATCCAGAATCACGAACCGCTTCACGTAGTTTTCCAGCTCGCGTATGTTTCCGGGCCAGTGATGCCGTTCGAACCGTTCGGACACCCCGGCGGGAAGCTCCGGCGCCGGCCGCTCGTAGCGCTCCGAATAATGCCGCAGGAAATGTTGCGTGAGCAGCGGAATGTCCTCGCGCCGCTGGCGCAGCGGCGGCATCTGCACGTACACCACGTTGATGCGATAAAAGAGATCTTCGCGGAAGGCGCCGCGCGTAATCTCGCTCTCCACGTCCTTGTTGGAGATGGACACAATTCTCACGTCCACTCGCCGCTCTTCCAGATCGCCGATCCGGCTGAAGCAGCCGTCCTGCAGCACCTGCAGAAGCTTGGCCTGGAGGCTGGAATCGATCTCCGCGATTTCATCCAGCACGATGGTTCCGCCGTGGGCCACTTCGAATTTTCCCGGCCGGCTGTTGTAGGCTCCGGTGAACGATCCCTTTTCGTAGCCGAACAGCTCTGACTCCAGCAACGGCCCCGGAATCGCCGCGCAGTTCACCTTCACCAGCGGTTTCTCCCGCCAGGGCGCGATGCGATGCAGATAGCCGGCCAGCATTTCCTTGCCGCTTCCGCTTTCGCCGCGGATCAGCACCGGCACGCGCACGCCCGCCACCCGTTCCACTGTGCGGCGCAGGCGCTGCATCTCGCTGCCCAGGCCGAACAGCACTTCGGCAGGGAGATGGCCGTTGCGCGAAGCCTCCGGGACGACGGCGAGATGCTGTACCTTTGCCACGATGGTCAAATCCTCCGGCCTGCCGCATCCCAATCGATTCGGGGCGGCAGCGGGCCGACGAAGCGCTAAGCCTGTACGAGCATTCCGACCGCCATCCTGCCCGCCTCCTTGCCGGG
>DATKNR010000093.1:0-81704 GCA_035541255.1 Patescibacteria group bacterium
GCGATGAGGCGCAGAACGTCGTCGTGGGCGACGTCCAGAATGGGATGCTCGTCGGACTGCTCGAGGCGTTCAGCGAGAAACGCGGCGGCGACGTAACTGGCTTCGCGGTCGGTGAGGTGGCGGCCGGTGCGCTCGCGGAAAGAAACGAAGGCGGTGTGGGCCAGGCCGACGATGACCTTGCGGCCGTCAACGTAATAGATGGCGTCAACGGTATCGGCGTGTCGCGGGGCAATGCCGTTGTGAATGTGCGAGAAGCGGCAGTGGAAGGTGTCGCCGGTGAGCGGAGAACGCACCTCGAAGGCGGGAACGAACTCGCTCATCTTTCCCGCGTTGTAGATCGTGGTGTCGACGGGGCTCATCAGCGTGCGGCCACCGCACCGGTTTCGGTGTAGGAGTGAACGGCGGCGCCAACGCCCGCGCCGGCCGGAACGCGGAAGCCCTGGTCGGTCAGGACTTTTTCGAACGCGGCGAGGAACAGCAGCACGTTGGATTTCTGGCTGACGAAGCCCATCAGGCCAACGCGCCAGATTTTTCCCTTGAGCGGCCCGAATCCGCCGGCGATTTCCAGATTGAACTCCTCGCGGAGCTGTGTGCGCACCTTGACCTCGTCCACCGAGGAGGGAACGGAGACAGCGACGACGGTGGGCAGACGGTCGGCAGGCGACTTGACGAACGGGGCGAGCCCCATGGCTTCGATTCCGGCGATGAGGGCCTGCTGATTCTGGCGATGGCGCTCGAAGCGGGCTTCGAGGCCTTCCTCGACGGCCAGGCGGAGCGCCTCGCGCAGGCCGTAGATGAGCGAAATGGGAGGCGTGTGGTGATAGGTGCGTTCGCTGCCCCAGAAACTCATGATGGGAACGAAATCGAAATACCAGCTGGGGACGGGAGTCTTGCGGGCCTTGACCATCTCTTCGACGCGGGTGTTGAAGGTGATGGGCGCCATTCCGGGAGGGGCGCTGAGAGTTTTTTGCGAGCCGGAGAAACAGATGTCGATGCGCTGGCGGTCGACGTCGAGCGGGACGCCGCCGAGAGTGGCGACGGCGTCGACCACGAGGATGGCGCCGAGATCATCGGCCACTTTGCGGTAGAGATCGAGATCCTGGAGCACGCCGCTGGAAGTTTCGCCGTGGGCGAGGCCGACGAATTTGATCTTGTGGCCCTTGGCGGCGCGGCGGACGTCGTCCGGATCCACGGTCTTGCCGTAGGGAGCTTCGACGCGAATGATTTTGGCGCCGGTGCGTTCACCGATCACGGCCATGCGCTCGGAAAACCAGCCGTTGACGCATACGATGGCCTCGTCGCCCGGTTCGAGGGGGTTGACGACGGAAGCTTCAATGGCGCCGGAGCCGGAGGCGGAAACGGGATAGGTCATGCGGTTCCGCGTCTGGAAGACCTGGCGCAGCAGCTCCTGCACGTCGCCCATCATGGCGGTGAACCACGGGTCCATGTGGCCGACGAGCGGAGCCGATAGGGCGCGGTAAACGCGCGCGTCCATGTTGGACGGGCCGGGCGTCATCATCAGGCGCGGCGGGGGGAGAAGTTCACCGAATTGTTCGTTCATAGCTGCCTCGATATACGGAGAGAGTCAACGGAATCAACTGCGGCGGCCCAGCGGCCAGAAGCCAGGGGATCGCGAGCAGCGAACCCGCCCCTTTGCGCCCCTAGTGTCCTCAATTCCGGGCCGGGAGGTCAACTTCCATTATGGCCGCGTCGGGGAAGTGGGAGGCCGCGAACAAAATCGGGGGCGAGGGCGAAGTTTGGAGGTTCGTTCGATGCCGTAGGACGAGGGAGGGGGAGGGAAATTACCCCGCCCGTTGCCGACGAAGAGGAAAAAGCGTGCACCGCCCTTCGGTTGCAGGATCGCGGCGCGCCAAAACGACGCTAGGACACCGAGCATCACTTCGCGTGCGCTGAGTTCAACCACAAAGGCAAATTGATGTACACGTAGAGGGCACCCAGAAGTACGGTCAGGTCGATGGCGAGTTCAATTGTTCCTATTTCCTCGATCTCATATCCCAACAGGTCCTTAAGCGGTCCCGGGCTTCTGGCTTTTACCTTCAGCCACCCAACACCGAAGCCCGTTGCACAAATGACGATTCCCAGCAGAGTTACGCCGCCTGATCCGTTCAATATACCCCCGATGACACCTCGCATCCCCAGGATGAGGATTGCCCCACTCAAAACGAAAAGTCGATTCGGCGTCATCAGAAGACAGACCAAGCCCCCTGCGGCCCAGCGCCAAGCAGAGGAAATGTCTCTGGGTGGCGTCAAAGCCTCCGTCGTCATAATCATGCACAAGAGCAGGACAACCATCAGATACTTATCGCGGTACCATCGGGGATCCGTATTTCCAAACAGGTTTGAATCCGCTGACATCGCCTCTTGCTGCTTTCTCTCGCCGCAGTATACATCTAGTCGCACATACCTGTGGGGTTAAGCGCTCCGCGGTGGAAGGGGGTGGCCGGTCACCCGCCCGACCTTCCTACTTCGTGTGCAGATATTCCATCAGGTCGTCGAGATCCTTCTGGCTGATGGTCTGCTGGAAGGGAGGCATGATGCCGCGGCCGTGGAGGATGACATCGCGGACGGCCTGGTCGGAAAGCGGGCCGCCGCTGGGAAGAGCAGAGCGGCGGAAGAGGCCATCGAGTTTGGGAGGATTCTTGATCAGGTGCAGGTCGGCGGCTTCGTGGCAGGGCGCGCACTGATTTTCGTAGATGTACTTGCCGGACTCGACGGCGGCGGGCTCCATGTAGGCGCCTTTCGAATCCGTCCAATAGTGGAAGAAGGACCAGCCGACGAGAAGGGCGACGAGAGCGCCGAGGACAAGTCTAGGAGTCGCGCGCGATTTTTTCGTTTCGGTCACGGATCACCGGAAGTATCGGAACGGCGAAACGTCACTGGCCGCCCTGTTGCTTCGCGGCCACGGCATTTTCCAGGGCCGCGACGGCGTCGGACACTTTCCATTCGTTGCCGGGCCAGAGCTCCTTCACGGTTCCGTCGGTGGCAAACAGAATCGTGTTCATGCTGTGCGTGATCTGGTTGTCCTGCTCGAAGTAGACGAGATTGAAGGCATGAGCGAGGCTGCGCAGATCCGCCGGTGAGGTGGCCACGAAATCCCAGTTGGAGAATCCCGCAGCGTCGTCCTTCAAATAGGCGAGGCCGTATTTGCGAAGCACGGGGGGCTTGTCGTAGTTGGGGTCGAGGCTGACGCTGATGAGGTGCGTTTTCGCGTAGACGGCGGGCTGGACGGCGAGCTGTTCGTGCACGGCCGCGAATTTGCTGCTGATGAGCGGGCACATGGTGGGAAACGGGCAGCGCGTATAGATGAATGTGAGCAACACGGCCTTGCCCTTGAAGTCGGCCAGGTGGATGGTCTTGCCATCCTGATTGATGAGCGGGACGTCGGGAACGTCTTCGCCCTGCTGGAGCTGGCCCGGACTGGTGGCGGTGACGGAGCCGCGCCCACTCTTGTCCGTGACGCGGAGGTGCTCGAGCCAGTACTTCTGATCGTTTTCGACCACAACGTCAGCGGTGATCTTGTCGCCGGGCTCGACGTCCTTGAGGCCTTGCGGGTCCTTTACCTGATAATCCATGGTCATGGGAGGCATGAAGCCGGGGATGTCGTCATGGTCCACGGTGATTTGGGCGATCTCCGCCTTTTTTGCAAGGACCTTGCCCTTCAACTGGTAGTGCCGGAGGGCGGGCTGGCAGGACAGCGCGAAAGCCAGGAGAGACAGAATGACAACGGTTGCTTCGCGGGAGCGCCCCGGCGGATGAAGGCGGCCTGGCTCGCGAGTCGAGAATTTGCTGATTCCTTCGACCATCGTCTCCTCCAGTATCCGTGGAGGCCGCGGGAAGTTGCCGCGGGCCGCGCTCGCGAGGGGACAACTGCTCGCCGGAAAGGTGGAATTGCGCAGGAGCGGTTCCCGGGGGCTTCACACCACGCGCGAGAAGAAAGTGCCACGAATATTCCAAGCCATCGGCGCGAGGATGTCAAGGCGCTCAGCCAGGCGCGAATCGCCGGCGCAGGAAGGCGGGAGCCAAGAGGCTGAACAATTCCGGGGTAGCCCGCGTACCTATTTCCAGGCGGTGGCGCGCGACAGGGGCGCGCAGCGGGGAGCGGAAAATGAATCAGCTCTGGAAAGACATCGTGCACGGAGCGCGGGCGCTGCGGAAGGATCCGAGCTTCACGCTGGTGGCGGTGCTGACGCTGGCGCTGGGGATTGGGGCGAACAGCACGGTGTTCAGCTGGATCAATGCCACGCTGCTCAATCCGATTCCGGGAGCGGCGGAGCCGGGGCGGCTGATCGAAGTGGCGCGGGGCCACGCGAGTTCGTTTTCCTACCCCGATTTCCAGGATTTGCGCAGCCGCACGCAGAGCTTTTCCGGTCTGTGCGCCGGGACGATGGGGCCGATGAGCTTTACCGGGCGAGACCGGCCGGAACGCACGTGGGGGATGCTGGTTTCGGGGAACTACTTCGACGTGCTGGGTGTGCGGCCGATGCTGGGGCGAGGGTTCGGCCCGGGTGACGAGGTGCCGGGGCGCGCAGCTTCGGTAGTGATCAGCTACCGGTTGTGGCAGGACCGGTTTTCGGGAGAGCGGGACGTGCTGGGGCGGACCGTTTCGATCAATTCGCATGAGTACACGATCGTGGGAGTGGCCCCGGCAATCTTCCAGGGCAGCTACACAGGGTTGCGGGTGGACGTGTGGGTTCCGCTGGCGATGACGGCGCAATTCGTTCCGGAAGGGGAGAGCCGGCTGAATGGGCGGGGCGACACCTGGCTGAACCTGATTGGAAGGCTGCGGCCGGGAGCGACGATGGAACAGGCACAGGCGGAGATGACCGGCCTGTTCAAGCAGATCGCGACGCAATTTCCGGATTCGCATAAAGGGCAGAACACGGTGACCGTCTACCCGCTGTGGCGGGCGCCGAACGGGGCGAACGCGGTCTTTTCGAGACTGCTGCCGCTGCTGCTGGGAATCGCGGGAGTCGTGCTGCTGCTGGCGTGCGCGAATCTGGCGAATCTGGTGCTGGCGCGAGGGATTGGACGGCAGCGGGAAATGGCCATCCGGCTGTCACTGGGAGCGAGCCGTGGGCGGCTGGTGCGGCAGTTGCTGGCGGAGAATCTGGTGCTGGCGCTCGCCGGAGGAGGGATTGCACTCGCGGCAACGGTGTGGGCCGCGGGCTCGTTCATGAAATTCGCGCCAGTGTCGAACCTGCCGATCTCGCTTTCGGTCCCTGTGGACCAGAGCGTGTTCGCGGCGACGCTGGCGATCTCGCTGCTGGCGACATTTCTTTTCGGCAGCCTGCCCGCGCTGCGCACGTCGGCGATGGACCCGGCGGGAGTGATGAAAGAGGAGGCGGCGAGCGCGGTGGGCGGGAGGAGAGGAAGGCTGTCGCACGGGCTGGCCGTGGCCCAGATCGCGTTCTCGCTGCTGCTGCTGGTATGCGCAGGGCTGCTGGTGGAGAGTTTCCGCGCGGCACAAAATTTCGATCCGGGCTTCAATCCGAGGAACGTGCTGTTGGAGTCGTACGATTTATTCTCCACGGGCTACACGACGGCACAGGCCAACGCCTTCAACCGGCAGGTGCTGGAAAAAGCGCGCGCGCTGCCGGGCGCGAAAAGCGCGGGGCTGGCCGACTGGGTGCCGCTGGGCTTCGGCAGCAGCGGCGATGATTTCGTTCCGGAAGGCTATGCGGCCGGAAAACAGGAAGCGATCAGCGCGGGGGTGGCGCACGTGAGCCCGGGGTATTTTGCCACGATGGAAATCCCGCTGGAGCGGGGCCGCGATTTTTCGGATGCGGATTCGGCGGAGTCCACGCCGGTGGTGATCATCAACCAGGCGGTGGCTTCGCGGTATTGGCCGGGGCAGGAGGCGGTGGGTAAACGGGTGCGCATCGAGGGGAAATGGGCCACGGTGGTGGGGGTGGCGCGGACGACGCATTATTACGACCTGGAAGAGCCGCCGAAATCGTTCATCTATCTTCCGCTGGAGCAGTTCTACAGCCCGGGGGTGACCCTGCATGTGCGCCTTTCGGGTGAACCGCTGGCCGCGGCTGTGGAGACAACCAGCCTGATCCACGAATTGAATGCGGGCCTGCCCGTTTTCGACGTGAGTACGCTCGAAGCGCGAATCACACCGGTGACCTATGGCCTGCGGATGGCCGGAACGTTTTCCGGAGTTTTCGGGTTGCTGGCGCTGGCGCTGGCCGCGGTGGGAATTTATGGGGTGGTGGCATGCGGCACGCGGCAACGCACGCGTGAATTCGGCGTGCGCATGGCGCTGGGAGCGCAGCGAGGAGACGTGATGCGGCTGGTGCTGCGGCAGGGAATCACGATGCTGCTGGCCGGAACCGCGGCGGGACTGGCGGCATCCCTGGCGGCGACGCGGCTGATGGGGCGCATGCTCTTCGGAGTGACGGCAACCGACCCACTGACGTATCTGAGCGTGACGGCGCTGCTGGCGGCCGCGACGCTGGTGGCCTGCTATCTGCCAGCGCGGCGCGCCGTACGGGTGGACCCGCAGATGGCGCTGAGACACGAGTAGACGGGCGGGCAGCATCCCCCGAGAGTCCCCACGGCCGTACCCCAGAAATTTTCCACTATATCGAAACGCGATGTAGTAGTCTTGCGTCTGATAGAGTAACCCGCCGCGCGACTGCCGGCCGGAAGACGGTCTCGCGCCGCCGAGGAGAAAGCCATGAGCGCCAAGAAACGCGACGTCGAATCCTATCTCCCGCTGACCAGCGCGGAATTTCACTTCCTGCTGTCGCTGGCGGATGGGGACAAACACGCGTACGCGATCATGAAAGACGTGTCGCGGCTGACGGAGGGGGCGGTGCGGCTGAGCGCGGGGACGCTCTACGGCCTGGTGCGGCGGTTTGTGAGCGAAGGATTGATCGAGGAAAAGATGGAGCGACCGGCGGCGGCGCTGGACGACGAGCGCCGGCGGTATTACCGGCTGACGGATTTCGGGCGGGAAGTGGCCACCGCGGAAGCGGGGCGGCTGGAGAACCTGCTGTCGCTGGCGCGAGCAAAGCGATTGCTGGCGCGGACGCGGCCGGCGTAGGGCGTGGCAGGCGGAGAGCAGAGAGGAGAAGCGGCGATGGGAGAGGAAAAAAAGGAAACGCGGCAGGACCGGCTGTTCCGTTCACTGCTGCGGCTGTTTCCGTTCGAGTTCCGGTCCGATTACGGGCGGGACATGGAGCATACGTTTGCCGACCAGCGCCGGGAAGCGGAGCGGGAGGGAGCGCCGGGGATTCTGCGGCTGTGGTGGGAGACGCTGGCGGGAATCTTTACGACGGCGCCGCGGGAGCACTGGGAAATGTTGCGGCAGGACGCGGGATTCGCGGTGCGGATGATGCGGAAAAATCCGGGGTTCACGCTGGTGGTGGTGCTGACGCTGGCGCTGGGAATCGGCGCGAACACGGCGATATTCAGCGTGATCCACGGCGTGCTGCTGCGTCCCCTGCCGTATGCGAACGGGGCGAGCATCGTGCGCCTGAATCAGGAGGCGCCGCTGGCCGGTGTCCAGGACGCCGGCTTCTCACCGGTGGAACTGAACGATTACCGGAGCAGGAGCAACACGTTTTCCGACATTGTGGAGTACCACTCGATGTCCTTCACGTTCTTCGGCGAGGGAGATCCGCAGCGGGTGGTGACCGGGGTGGTCTCCGCGAATTTCTTCCAGGTGCTGGGAGTGAAGCCGGTGATGGGACGGCTGTTTCTGCCGGGCGAAGACCAGCGCGGGGCCGAGCCGGTGCTGCTGCTGACGTACAGCTACTGGAAAAACGTGATGGGGAGCGACCCGAAGGTGATCGGGAAGACGCTCCAAATGAACGACCGCGTGCATACGGTGGTGGGCGTGCTGCCGCCGCTGCCGGGCTACCCGGACACCAATCTGATTTACATGCCGATCTCGTCGTGTCCGTTCCGTTCGGCGCCCCACATGGACACGGAGCGGGACATGCGCATGGTATCGGCGTTTGCGCGGCTGAAGCCGGGAGTGACGTACGAGCAGGCGCAGGCGGATATGGCGCGGGTGGCCGCACAGCTCGCGGCGGAGTATCCGACGAGCTACCCGCCGGGACAGGGATTCACAGCGAAGGCGGTGCCGATCTCGCGGGAACTGACGCAGGGCGCGCGGCCGACGTTGCTCGTACTGCTGGGAGCCTCCGGGCTTGTCCTGCTGCTGACGTGCGCCAATGTGGCGAACCTGACGCTTTCCCGGCAGTTGCGGCGCGAACACGAGCTGGCGCTGAGGGCAACGCTCGGGGCGTCCACCGGCCGCATGTTCCGCCAGCTGATCACGGAGAGCACGCTGCTGGCGGTGGGGGGCGGCGCGCTGGGCCTGCTGGTGGCGTGGGCGTGTCTGGCTCCGCTGGTGGCGTTTGCGGCACGATTCACGCCGCTGACAGGCGACATTCGAATCGATGGGGCGGTGCTCGGGTTCGCTCTGGGCATTTCGATATTCACCGGGCTGCTGTTCGGCTCGATACCGGCGTTGGGCGCGCGACGCGGACTGGCAAGAACGCTGAACCAGGGTGCCGGCCGGGCGACGGAAGTGGCGGGCCGGCACCGGGTGCGGAGCGTGCTGGTGGCGGCGCAGGTGGCCATCTCGTTTGTGCTGCTGATCGGCGCGGGCCTGATGCTGCGGACGCTGGTGAAACTGCAAACCGTGGATACCGGATACCGGACAGAAAACGTGCTCTCCTCCGTGGTGAGCCTGAACTTTACGAAATACGGGGATGGACCGGCGCGATTGGCGTTCTTCGAGCGGGCGCTGGAACGGATTTCGCAGAAACCCGGGGTGATTTCCGTGGCGTTTGCTTCGCCGTTTCCCCTGGATAACCAGGCGGATCCCTGGGTGGGACAGCTGAGCGTAGAAGGACATCCGCTGCCGAAAGGGACGCCATACCCGCACGCGAACCTGCACATCGTGAGCCAGGACTACTTCAAGACGCTGGGGATTCCGCTGGTGCGAGGGCGGCTATTCACCGCGGGGGACAAAGATAAGACGCAGCAAGTGGTGATAGTCAGCGCGTCGCTGGCGAAGCGGAATTGGCCGAACGAGGATCCCATCGGGCAGCGGGTATCGACCGACGATGGAAAGAGCTGGAACACGGTAGTAGGAGTGGTGGGGGACGTTCGGCAGTACGGGTTGAACCGCCCGCCGGTGGATACGCTCTACGGCGCGCTACTGCAGAACCCGACGCTGAGCGGGGTGCTGCTGGTGCACACGACATCCGATCCGAGGCAGATGTCGCATTCCATAGTGGCGGCGGTACACGAGGTGGACGCGCAGCAGCCGGTGGTGCGGGTGCGCACGCTCGACGAAGTGCACGACGAATGGCTGGCCTCACCGCGGCTGACAGCCACGCTGGTGGGATTGTTCGCCTCGCTGGCGCTGATCATCACGCTGGCGGGAATCAGCGGGGTGACGGCGCTGGCAGTGAGCCAGCGGACGCATGAGATCGGTATCCGCATGGCACTGGGAGCGACGCGAGGCCGGGTGCTGCGGATGGTGGTTGGGGAGGGGCTGGTGCTGGTGACGCTGGGGCTGATTTTCGGGGCGGGCAGCGCGCCGATCGTGACGCGTCCGATGGCGGACCTGCTATTCGGCGTGAAGGCGACGGACCCGGCGACGTATGTGGCCGTAGCGGTGCTGGTGCTGGCGGTGGCGGCGACGGCGTGCTTCATACCGTCGCGGCGCGCCGCGAGCGTGGACCCGCTGAGGGCATTGCGGGCGGAGTAGAGCCGCGGAGCCCGGGGAACCGGGGAGGGTGCCATGAACATCTCGAAGAGAGTTCTTGTGGCGGCGGTGTGGCTGTGCGCAGCGATGGCCGGGCCCGCCGCCCGAGCCGGCGGGCAAACCGCGAGCAAGATTCCGGAGAAACCGCCGCGGAATCTGGCCATCCTGATATTCGAAGGGGTGCAAATCATCGATTACACGGGCCCGTACGAGACGTTCGGGCACACGTACTCGGCAAATCAGCCGAGGGCGTTTGACATCTACACGGTGGCGGCGAGCGCGGAACCGATCACCACGGCCATGGGGATGCGTGTGATTCCGAAATACTCGGTGGAGAAGGCGCCAAAGGCGGACATCCTGGTGGTGCCGGGCGGAAACGTGGAAACCGCGCTGGAGAGTCCCGCAGTGATGAGCTGGGTGCGGCAGAGCGCGCAGGGCGCGGAAATCGTGATGTCGGTGTGCAATGGCGCGTTTATTTTGGCGAAGGCGGGCCTGCTCGACGGGCTGGAAGCCACGACCACGGCCACGCTGATTGAACGGCTGAAGGAAGCGGCGCCGAAGACGAAGGTGGTGTCGGACAAACGGTTTGTGGACAACGGAAAAATCATCACCACGGCAGGGCTTTCCTCCGGCATAGACGGCGCGCTGCACGTGATCGAACGGCTGTATGGCCGGGGCACTGCGGAGATGGCGGCGCTGGGGATGGAGTACAACTGGGATCCCGATTCGCATTACGCGCGGGCCGCGCTGGCGGACAAATACCTGCCCGCGCGGTACGACGTGGAGCCGGTGGTAAGCGCGTGGATTCCGGCAGGCCGGCACGGCGACAGCAAGCACTGGGAAAGCAGCTGGAATGTGACGAGCGACGCGCCGCCCCAGGAAATCCTGAGCCACATGGAGGCTTCGTTTTCCACTCCGCGATATTTTCCGCGCGCTCCGGGCATCCGCTGGGTGCGAAACGGCGGCGAAACTTCAGGGAAACAGGCGTGGAGCTCCTGGACGATGACGGATGAGAGTGGACGGCGCTGGAAGGCTGAAGTGCGCATCGGGCCATCCGGCGGACAGGGGAATACCTATCTGGTGAGCGCGCGAGTGGACCGCCTGGAAGCCAATTCCACAGCGGCAAACAAAAACTGACCCGCGAAGGCGTGTGCCTTCGTCCCCCTACCTGCACCGAGCCGAGTGATACGCGCTATAATGAAGGTGCAGTCGAAAGATTCAACATATCGTAGCACGACATGAGCTGCGTTCTTCCTGCGATACTGCTCGCCCTGAGCCTGCCGACCGTGACAGCGAATGCGGTGGTTCCTATTCCTCCTGCCGCGACGATCCTGGAGCGGTCCGTGGACGCGAATCAGCGTGATTGGAAGGCGGCGCCGCGGTATGACTACGAGGAGCGCGACCGGGACGCGGACGGCCACACGCGCACTTACGAAGAACTGATGGTGCTGGGGTCGCCCTATGAGAGGCTGATCGGCGTGGACGGCAATCCCATCCCCACGGCGCAGCGAGAGGCCGAAGAGAAAAAGCTGCAGAAGGCCATTGCCGAGCGGGACGCGGAGACGCCGGCGGAGCGCGCGCGCCGCCTAGCGGAATACGAGACGGGGCGGAAGCAGGATCACCTGCTGATGAATCAGCTGGCACGGGCGTTTCAGTTCCAGATAACCGGGGAAGAAAGGCTGGGGACGCGGCTCGTGTATGTCCTGAAGGCCACGCCGCGGCCGGGATACCAGCCGCCGAACATGGACACGAAGGTCCTGACGGGGATGGAAGGGACGCTTTGGATCGACGCAGCGACGTACCAGTGGGTGAAGGTGGAAGCGAGGGTGATTCATCCCGTGACCATAGCGGGCTTCCTGGCGCGCGTGGAGCCGGGGACGCAGTTCGTGCTGGAGAAGGCTCCGGTTGCGGAAGGAATCTGGCTGCCGAGCCATTTCACGGTGCAGTCCAAAGCGCGAGTCCTGTTTTTCTTCACGCATCGGACGCAGAAGGATGAGACGTATTTCGATTACCAGTTGAGCAGAACGGATCCGGCGCTGGCGCCGCTGCTCTCCGGAAGCCGCTGATCTCCCGGCGGCGCCCGTCCAGGATGCGGACGGGGTGAAACCGCACTAGAATAGGAAGCGGCAGAAAGAAGCCGCAGTTGCTCCCGAGCGAGGAATACTCCCATGACAAACCAGACGACGCTGACCGAGGCGCGAGCGACGCGCACGGAATCGGACAGCATGGGCAAGATCGAAGTGGCCACGGACCGGTACTGGGGCGCGCAGACGGAACGGTCGCTGCTGCACTTCGCGATCGGGCACGACGTGATGCCGCGCGAGATGGTGAGGGCGCTGGGCATCCTGAAAAAGGCGGCGGCGCTGGTGAACGTGGACCTGAAGAAGCTGGCGCCGGAGAAAGCAAAGTGGATCACGCAGGCGGCGGACGAAGTGATTGAGGGCAAGCTGGACGCACATTTTCCGCTGCGCATCTGGCAGACGGGCAGCGGAACACAGACGAATATGAACGCGAACGAGGTGATTTCGAATCGGGCGATTGAGCTGGCGGGCGGAGTGATGGGATCGAAGAAGCCGATCCATCCGAATGACGACGTAAACATGTCGCAGTCGTCGAACGACACGTTTCCGACGGCGATGCACATCGCAGCGGCGGAGCAAGTGCACAACTGGCTGATCCCAGCGGTGAGGCAAGTGGCGGAGGCGATCGAGGCGAAAGCGCGGGAGTTCAAGGGGATCGTGAAAATCGGGCGGACGCACCTGCAGGACGCGACTCCGGTGACGGTGGACCAGGAAATGAACGGATGGGCCGCGCTGCTGCGCGCGGACCTGCGGCGGCTGGAGCAGGCGCTGGAGGGGCTGTATGCGCTGGCTATCGGCGGGACGGCGGTGGGGACGGGGCTGAACGCGCATCCGGAATTTGCGGAGCGGGCGGCGAAGAAAATCGCGGAGCTGACGGGGCTGCCGTTCCGGTCGCACCCGAACAAATTCGCGGCGCTATCGGCGCACGACGAAATCGTGTTCGCCTCGGGGGCGCTGAAGACACTGGGAGCCTCGCTGATGAAGATTGCGAATGATATCCGCTGGCTAGCGTCGGGGCCACGGTGCGGGCTGGGGGAACTGTCGCTGCCGGAGAATGAGCCGGGATCGTCGATCATGCCGGGGAAGGTGAATCCGACGCAGTGCGAGGCGATCACGATGGTAGCGGTGCAGGTGTTCGGGAACGACGCGGCGATCGGATTTGCCGGGTCGCAGGGAAACTTCGAGCTGAACGTGTTCAAGCCGGTGATGATCCACAATTTTCTGCACTCGGTGCGGCTGATTGTGGACGCGTGCCACGGGTTTGTGGAGTACGCGATCAAAGGGATGGAAATCAACCGCGAGCAGATAGACGAGTACGTGAAGAATTCGCTGATGCTGGTGACGGCGCTCTCGCCGGCGATCGGGTACGACAAGGCGGCGAAGGTGGCGCACACGGCGCACCACGAGAAATTGAGCCTGCGCGAGGCGGCGCTGAAGCTGGGCTACCTGTCCGGCGAGGATTTTGACCGCCTGGTGAAACCCGGGGAAATGACCCACCCGTAGCCAGTCAGGCGCCGGACAAGAAAAATCATCGTCGTTTCGCTGCAGAAGCAACCGGGGCTAAAATCTGCGCCTGCCGGAAAGGCAGTGACGCGGTGCTGCGCCGGCCTGAAATTCCAGCCCCAGCCGGAGGGGCGGGGAGCGAGGGAGAGATCGCATGGCATGGGCGGAAAAGTTTGACCTGATCGTAATCGGCTGCGGGCCGGCGGGAGAAAAGGGCGCGGCGCAGGTAGCGTATTTCGGGAAGAAAGTAGCGATGATCGAGCGGGCGCCGCAGGTGGGAGGCGCAGGAATCAACACGGGCACGGTGCCGAGCAAGACGCTGCGGGAATCAGCGCTGTACTTTTCCGGGCTAAAGCAGCGGGGACTCTACGGGATTGACTATTCGCTGCGTGAAGGGCTGAAGATGGCCGACTTCATGCACCATGTCGAGCAGGTAACGGAGATGGAGCGGCGGAAGATCCTGAAAAACCTGGAAGTGCACAAAATCGAGCTGATCCATGGACAGGCCGCATTTGAAGATGCCAAGACGGTGACGGTGGCGATGCCCGGAGGCAGACGGCGGACGCTGACGTCCGAGGTGATCCTGATCGCCACGGGATCGAAACCCAACCGGACGCCGGAAATTCCGTTCGACGACCTGTCGATCTTCGATTCGGACAGCATCCTGAGGATGGACCGGATTCCGGAGTCGATGATTGTGGTGGGCGGAGGAGTGATCGGCAGCGAGTACGCGTCCATCTTCCTGGCGCTGGGCGTGAAAGTGACGCTGACGGACGGGCGGGAGACGGTGCTCACGTTTCTGGACCGGGAACTCTCCGATACGCTCTGCCAGCGGTTTTCGGAGTGGGGCATGGAACTGCGGTTCAAGGACCGCATGGAGAAAATCGAGAAGGGCGCGGGCGGCGTGCGCATGACAATGAAAAACGGCGACGTGCTGGAAGCGGAGAAAGCGCTGTTTGCCGCGGGACGAATCGGGGCCGTGGACGGGCTGCAACTGGAGAAAGCGGGCCTGGGAGTGAACAAACGCGGCCATATCGAAGTGGACGAAAATTACCGCACGAAAGTGCCGAGCATTTACGCCGCGGGCGACGTGATCGGGAACCCGGCGCTGGCTTCGACGTCGATGGAGCAGGGGCGGGTGGCCATGTGCCACGCGTTCGGGCTGCAATACAAGCAGCGGGTGGCGTCGATGCTGCCCATGGGCATCTACACGATTCCGGAGATTTCGGCGGTGGGCGAGTCGGAAGAGTCGTGCAAGCAGAAGAACATCGATTACTGCACGGGGGTGGCGCGGTACGCAAACAACGCGCGCGGGCAGATCTGCGGAGATACGAACGGAAAGCTGAAGCTGGTGTTCAACCGCGCGGACAAGAAGCTGCTGGGCGTGCACATCATCGGGGAAATCGCGACGGAACTGATCCACCTGGGGCTGATGTCGCTGTACGACGGCGACACGATCGACGCGTTCATCGAGCTGTGCTTCAACTATCCGACGCTCTCGGAGATGTACAAGTACGCGGCGTACGACGGGCTGGGCAACCTGAGCGGGAAGAAACTGCGCGAGGGCTGAGCGGCAGGACGAAGAACGCCGCTAATTGGTGGGATTGTTGGGGAATTTGTTGAAGGGCAGCCGCGTTCCGCCGCTCGAGCAGGGATGCATGTTCCCCGCGGCGTCGACGCAGAACTGGTCCGCGCGGATGGAAGGATCCGGCAGAAAACAATTCATGCCCGTACAGAGCGGGGTGAAATTCAGGAAGCCGGAAGCGCCGCTATTGGTCACGAAATCGTCCTGATCCACGCCGTCGCCGCTGACACCGAATCCGCCGACCAGTTGCCCATTCGCGTAGAGGCCCACGCTGCCGGGGAAGAACACGATTCCACTCTGATTGGTCGGGCCCATTACCGGCGGGGGCTGCGAGCCCTGGCTGCAGGGATTGGCCGTATCCTGCAAAAACAAATTAAAGAAAGGCCCGGGAGAGGTGCCGTCGATGCCCGGAGGATACAGGGGCATGGCTCCGAAGCTGACGGTGCGGTCGGTGACGGAAGTGCCGAGGGGAAGAGGGCTGAGGTCGGCCGGAACGCGCGAAGGCGAATTGAAATAGATCATGTTGCGCGCTTTGGAGGCGGCGACATCGACGCTGAAGATGGTGGCGTCGCGCATGCGGCGCAGGCCGATGAGGGTTCCGTCGAGGTCAGCAACAGCGAAGACCATGTGCGCGCGTGAGCCGAGGGGGAGACGGATGATGCCGCGCGTTTGACCCGCGGCGAACTGGGCGGCGTTGAGGATTTCGGTGACCTGAGCGGCGGTGAGCCCGCCGACGGGCCCCGCCGCAGGGGCGATGAGATCGCCTTCCGGGACGGGCCCCGGGCTATCGATGGGCCCCATCACGTAGCCGCCGGTGACGGTGCCAGCGGAAAATCCGGCGGGCCGGGTGGTGTTGTTGACGAAAGGCAGTGCGATACCGCCGATGATGACCACGCCCGGCGGGGGCAGACTGGTGATTCCAAAGCCGGGAGAGAACGCGCCGGAGAACGCGGCGAATTCCGCCGCGTCGAGGTTGGAGGCCACGACTCCGACGCCACCGACGGCAAACGTGTCGCCCACGGCATTCTTCTTGAATATGGGGACGCCCCCCGGATTGACGGCAAAGGGCTGGCTATCCATCACGTCCGCTTTTCCGGTCGCGATTCCCAGTCCGGGGCCTCCAGCCAGCGCGACAGAGGGCGGGAGCGACTGCCCGGGCAGGAAATTGGCCGGGGGGACGAGCTGGCAGCCACGGTTCGTATTCTCGATGCCGTACAGGGCGGCGTTGGGCTGGTTCATCACGCCCGGAGGAAAGTGAATGCCGCTGATGTAACGGACGGTGCGGGAAGAGAGCGGGGCCTGATCGTTGCTGAAAAAGCTGGCGGTGCGCGCCAGCGATACGGCCTGATCGTTGGCGTTGACGGTCGCGCTGTAATTCGTGCCGAGAGAGGTGGTGGCGGGCGCCGAAGCCTTGCGGTAGAGAGCGAGGATATCGCCCTGACGGTCGGTGACGGCGACGACCATGGTATCGTCGTTCAAAGAGAGCAGGGTGGCTGTGACAATGTTCTGCACGTCGGCGGCCGTGAGAACCGCATCAGGAGGAGGGGGCGGTTCGGGAAATCCAGTCGCGCCACCTGGAGGAGGCGCATTGGAAGGGCCGGGGCCGCCACAAGCATTCATGCCCAACACGGCTGCAAGACCGAAAAGAGCAAGCGAAAACAGGGAAGCGCCGGAGCGAGGCAGTCCGACTTTGCGCGCCTCAGCGCGCGATTCCGAGCGGCGGTCGGCGTGAGCCAGAGCCATTCCAGTTCTGACAGGTAGTATCACAGAGCAAGTCTACACTCAACCCCCGAGCGCGGATGGTTTCCATACTGCAGGTAAGAGGCTGATAACGCGCCACTGGGAAAACCGTTGCAACCCGAATGGTATTGAGGCAATTTAGGGGCGCCTTCCCGCGTCCATGGGCATGGTACGTCCGCACAACGGGCGAACGAGTTTCGGAGCAGCCCCGAAACCGCGCTGGACAACGGTCTTCCTGCTGCCTGCGATAGGTTTGTGCCTTGCCGCGGCCCTGGCGCTGCCGACGCCGGTCGGTGCGCAGGACGGAACCGCCGGCACCCAAAACACCCCGCCCGAGAACAGCAGTCTTCAGGGCATCCAACAGGAAAAACCGGGCCCGCAGCGAATCCCCCGTCAAAGCCGAGGCGAAGGCGGCGCGGTGGAAGGCCTGATCCGACAGGCGGGCGACGTGTCGAAGATCCACGCGGTGGCGGGAGCACTGGTGTCTGTGCGCAACCTTGCCACGGGCGCGATACATGCCACGCGCGCGAACGGGGATGGCGTGTTTCGAGTGCTGAGCCTTCCGGCCGGAGAGTACGAACTGAAGATCGAGGCGGACGGATTCCAGCCGTTTACGCGGCCCAATGTGGCGGTATCGCCCGGCGAGCTGGTGATCCTGGAAATCGCGCTGGTGCCCGCGGCTGCCGCTGGGCCCATGTCGCGCGTGCCGGCACATCCGGAGCTGGGGCCAGCCCTGCCGGTCTCCACGCCGACAATGACGGCGACGTACCATGAATGGAGGCGCAGACCGGACTCGAATCCGGATTACGTGCTGAATCCGCCTCCGGAAATTCTGGTTCCGAGCCAGGAAGTGTACACAACCCTGGCGGACCGGTGGCACGCGGAGATGCCGGATTACCGGCGCTACGCGGTACCGGGCGAAATCCCGTATGTGCAAGGCCACCTCTATGATCCCTTCAATCGCAACATTCTGAAGGGCGACTACCCGATCTGGCCGAAGGTGCTGGGAAAACAGACGTTCCTGAATATTACCGGCACGGCTGACACGTTTATGGATGGGCGCAACGTTCCGACGCCGAGCAACGTGAGCACGGAGAATCCGGGAAGCACGACGTTTTTCGGGCGCGGGGGGCAGTACTTTCTGGACCAGACGTTCCGGGTGAGCTTCGACCTGTTCCACGGGGATACGTCTTTCCGCCCGATCGACTGGCGAATCCGGGTGACCCCGGAGGCCAGCCTGAACTATCTGTCGGTGCAGGAACTGGGCATCGTGCGTCCGAGCCCGACGAAAGGCACGACGCGTTTCGATACGCACGTGGGGCTGCAGGAAGCGTTCTTCGAATACAAGCTGGCGGACCTGAGCTCAAATTACGATTTCATTTCCCTGCGGGCGGGCATCCAGCAATTCAACGCCGACTTCCGCGGGTTCCTGTTTGTGGATGAGCAGCCGGGGCTGCGGATCTTCGGGAATGCCGGCAACAACAAGTGGCAGTACAACGCGACCTATTTCAATCTGCTGGAGAAAAACACGAACAGCGAGCTGAATACCTTTGAGCGGCGCGACCAGCAGGTGCTGATCGCCAACGTGTACCGGCAGGATTTCTTCGTGAAAGGATATACAGCGGAATTCCTGATCGCCTGGAACAAGGATGACGGGGGGCTGCACTACGACGACAACGGATTCCTGGTGCGGCCGTCGCCGGTCGGGCTGGTGATAGGCCAGGGAACGGGAACGAACATCTTTACCCACGGAATCCGGGTGGGATACTTCGGCTGGCTGGGAAACGGTCACTTCGGGCGGTACAACATCACGCATGCGTTCTACGAGGCGGTAGGGAAAGACAGCCTGAACCCGCTGGCCGGGCGGAAGGTGACCGTGAACGCGCAGTTCGCGGCGCTGGAGCTATCGAAAGACTACGACTGGGTGCGCTTCCGGGTATCGGGGCTGTACGCCAGCGGCGACGCGAATCCGCGGGACGGGCGGGCAAATGGGTTCGATTCGATCGTGGACGAGATGAATTTTGCCGGGGGGATTTTCAGTTTCTTCAATCGGGAGTCAATCCGCCTGACGAGCACCGCGGTTTCGCTGAACCCGGGCAACACGCTGCTGCCGGACCTGCGGTCAAATAAGGACGAAGGCCAGGCCAACTTCGTCAACCCGGGGATCATTGTGATCAATACGGGGGCCGACTTCGACGTGACGCCGAAGCTGCGTGCCTTCCTGAACCTGAATTATCTTCGCTTCGACCGTACGGAGCCACTGGAGCTGCTCCTGTTCCAACAGAACATCCGGCACGATATAGGGATGGACTACGGGGTGGGGTTCCGTTATCGTCCACCACTTAGCGAAAACATCGTGCTGACGTTCGGCGCGGCGGGGCTTGCCCCGGGGTCGGGATTCAGGGACATCTACCAGTCGCGGCAGTACTGGTCTGTGTTTGCGAAAGCGAACTTCGTATTCTGATGAAGAAGCCAGGCACACGATCTAGCCGAAGGAAATGGGCCGCCAGCGATAGCGGAGGGATTTCCGGTCCGCTGCTGTTTGCCGCGGCGGTGCTGAGTTTTGTGGTGGTGGCCTTCGCGGGCTCCGGCGGGGGGCGCCGCGAGGCCGCAGCGCCGAGGCCCGCGGCGGCGCAGGAGATGACTTACGGGCAGACAGCGGCCGAGGCGGAGCGGAAGAGCACGGGCTGCAAGTCCTGCCACACGTCGGAAGATGCGCCGACGATGCACCCTCGCGGGTTGATCAACATCGGGTGCACGGATTGTCATGGGGGCAACGCGGAGGTAAGCGTGGCGGCGGGCACGAGCCCGAGCACCACCGAGTACGAAGACGCCAAACTGAAGGCGCACATCCAGCCGCGGCACAAGATGCTGCGGGACCGCGCCGAGCTCCCGTACGACTCCTACACGCTGTGGCTGCGGGAGAGCGCAGAGTATGTGAAATTCGTGAATCCGGGCGACCTGCGGGTGGCGGAGGAGACCTGCGGGCAGCTTGGTTGCCATCCTTCCGAGGTGCGCGCCGTCTCCACCAGTATGATGACGCACACGGGGTTCCTGTGGGGCGCGGCACTGTATAACAACGGCGCCTTCCCGCTGAAGGACACGCACTTCGGCGAAAGTTACACTCGTGACGGCGAACCGCGCGGGATGAAGACGATGCCCCCGCCCACGCCGCAGGAGATTCACGACAAAAACATCCGGCCGGAACTGGAACCGCTGGAGCGGTGGGAGATATCGCAGCCGGGCAACGTGCTGCGGGTGTTCGAGCGGGGCGGGATGAAGAAGGGCGAGATAGGGAATCCGGAACTGGATGAAGATCCTGGGAAGCCGGACGTGAAGCTGAGTTTCCGGGGATTTGGGACGCAGTTGCGCACCGACCCCGTGTTCCTGGGGCTGCAGAAGACGCGGCTGGTGGACCCGGTGCTTTCCCTGCCGGGCACGAACGACCATCCGGGCGACTTCCGGGGCAGCGGGTGCACGGCGTGCCACGTGGTGTACGCGAATGACCGCGACCCGCTGCACTCCGGCTTTTATGCCAAATACGGAAACACGGGACTGACGGCGACGGGCGACCCCACAATTCCGAAAGACCAGCGCGGACACGGGATCAAGCACGAGTTCACGCGGGCCATCCCCTCGAGCCAGTGCATGATCTGCCATGTCCACCCGGGTACGAACATGGTGACGCCGTATTACGGCTACACGTGGTGGGACAACGAAATCGACGGCGCGGCGATGTATCCCGACAAGCAGCGCTACCCCACCGAGGAGCAACGCTTCGCCGAGTACAAGAAGAATCCGGAAGCTGGAGCCATCCGCGGGCTGTGGTCCGACGAGAAGTTCCTGGACCAGATCGGGACGGCGGAGTTCAACTCCAAGCTGAAGAACACGAAATTCGCCGACTTCCACGGCCACGGCTGGGTGTTCCGTGCGGTATACAAGCACGACCGCAAAGGAAACTGGCTGGACAAGGACGGGAACGTCATCGCGCCGGACGATCCGGAGAAATTCGCGAAGGCCGTGCATCTGGCCGACATCCACATGGAGAAGGGGATGCACTGCGTGGACTGCCACTTCAAGCAGGACAACCACGGGAACGGGAAAATATACGGAGAGCCGCGTGCGGCGATTGAGGTGGATTGCGTGGATTGCCACGGATCGATCCAGCAGAAGGCCACACTGTTCACCTCCGGAATTGCGGCGCCCGGGGGCGGGACGCCGCTGGAAGCGATGCGCACGGCGTTCGGCGAGCGGCAGTTCGAATGGCGCAACGGGAAGCTCTACCAGCGCTCGATGCTGGAGGCGGGCAAGGAATGGGAAGTGGTGCAGGTGCTGGACACAATCACACCGGGCAACGCGCATTACAGCGAAAAATCGCGCTGGGCCAAAACCATACAGAAGGATGGAAAGACCTGGGGAACGGTGCCGGAAGATTCCTCGAAGCTGGCGCACGACAACAAGAACGTGACCTGCTTCCTGTGCCACACGTCCTGGACGACGAGCTGCTTCGGGTGCCACCTGCAGATGACGGCGAACGCGCGGAAGCCCATGCTGCACTACGAAGGGCTGATGACGCGGAACTACACGACGTACAACTTCCAGGTTCTACGCGACGACATGTGGATGATGGGGATCGACGGGACGGTGACGCATCACCGCTTCGCACCGGCGCGGTCTTCGTGCGCGATTCTGGTCAGCTCGCAGAACGCAGACCGGGACTGGCTCTACTACGTGCAGCAGACCATTTCCGCGCCCGGATTCAGCGGTCAGGCGTTCAGCACCTACGTGCCGCACACGGTGCGCGCCAAGGAAACGAAGGAGTGCAGCGACTGCCATCTCTCCAATTCCGGGGACAACAACGCGTGGATGGCATCGATGCTGCTGCAGGGCACGAACTTCGTGAACTTCATGGGCCGCTACGTGTTCGTGGCCACGGGCAAAAAGGGGTACGAAGCCGTGGCCGTGGCCGAGCACGACGAGCCGGAAGCCATCATCGGGAGCGACCTGCAGCGCATGGCGTATCCCGATGATTACAAGAAGCACCTGGAACACAAGCTCGAGCTGGAGACGGCCGAGGAGCATCACGGGCACGTGCTGGACCTGCAGGCGCGCGGGGAATACCTGTACGCGGCGGAAGGAAAGGACGGGTTCCGCATCTACGACATCGCGAACATCGACAACAAGGATTTCTCGGAAAAGATGACCACCGCGCCGGTGTCGCCGATCGGGCAGAAGTTCTATTTGAAGACGAAAGACGCGGCGTCGGTGGCGTCGCCGACGACGCTGGGCGTGGACCCGCTGCGCGTGGTGCCGCCGGAAAACGAAGAGCAGGCCATCAACCTGATTTACGGCTTCCTGTTCATCGCCGACCGCCAGGAAGGGCTGATTGTGGTGGGGAATCCGGACCTGAAAGCGAAGAGTCCGGGCGTGGGAACGCTGCTGGACGGCAACCCGAACAACAATTTCCTGAAGCGAGCGTACGCGTTCAATCCGAACGGGGAACTGGCCGGAGCGCACTACGTGGTGATCGTGGGGACGTACGCGTATGTGCTGTGCAATAAGGGCCTGGCCGTGGTGGATTTGAGCAACATGCTGGCGCCGAAGCTGGCGTCCATGATCGGCGCGCCGGACCTAGTGGAACCGCGTGCCGTGCAGGCGCAGTTCCGCTATGGCTTCGTGGTGGATAAAGAAGGACTGAAGGTGCTGGACATCACGGACCTGGCGCATCCGCGCCGGGTGCAGGGGGCGGTGGTGCCGTTCCCCGACGCGCGCAATGTGTACGTGGCGCGCACGTACGCCTACGTCTCCGCAGGCGCGCAGGGACTGGCCATCGTGGACGTGGAGCAGCCGGAACATCCGAAGATGGACCAGGTGTTCAACGCCAACGGCGAGATGAACGACGTGAACGACGTGAAAATCGGGATGGTGGCGGCGAGCGCGTTCGCCTTTGTGGCCGACGGAAAGAACGGGCTGCGAGTGCTGCAGATCGTTTCGCCGGAGGATGATCCGCTGTTCAGCGGCTTCAGCCCGCGGCCGAAGCCGAAGCTGATCGCGAATTACAAGACAGACGGCCCCGCGCTTGCCATTTCCAAGGGGATTGACCGCGACCGCGCAGTGGACGAAAGCGGAAATCAGCTCGCCGCGTTCGGACGCCGGGGCGCGCGCCCGCTGAATCACGCCGAAACGGAAAGCCTCTACATGATCGACGGCAGGGTTTTCACCGTGAGTGACACGCCGGGAACGCCGGTGAGCCTTGCGGGCGCACCCGGGAGCTCCGCGGCGAACACGGGAGACAAGACGAGCTGGCTCGACCGCGCCGAGGCGGCGCTGCGCAGCTTCGCGCAGAACCTAATGTCGCTCATCGGTACGCTGCTGACCACCTGAACTGCGGAAATCCGCCGTCAAACTTCGCAGTCCTGCAGGGTTCATGAGAGGCAGAGCGCGGTCTTCCTCGCCGGCGTTGAAACCTCCCCAGGTTCTTTGCGCTCTACTCATAGTTGCTACCTGCCAAGGGCTCACGAGGGACTGCCTGCGAATAAAGCTTCCGCTTCGGATGTCCCATTTTCAGGAGCAGCCAGAAGAATTAGTCAGGGAGGTAAGTCGGCGGATTTGCTGTTTCCTGAGTTGCATCCAGCTGAAAACAGTACCGCCCTGCCGAATGAAACCACGCGGGGGAACTGCTCGTTCCGGCTGCACGCTCGCTGGCCGTCGAAAAAACAGCGCACAGTTCGTACCTGCTCCCTGCCTGGGCTCGATATTCATATTGTTTGCGCGTAATCGGGTCAGCGATGACCACGCCGGGCAGATCATCGAGATGTTCCGGCAGCTTGCTGCTGTCGCCCTTCCAGTGGGAGTTGATCTGCACGCTCAGTTGGAATAGGTCCTGTAACCGCTTCTGATCGGCACGCAACAGTCGTTGAGTGCTCGGGCCGCCAATTTGCAGAAATCCGAAGATGACCATTACGCAGCTGGCCACCGCGCTGAGTCCCGCCATCCAGACGTCTCTTTTGCTCGCGCCCTGATCCAAAGCATGCTCGGGTTTTCGCAATCCCGAGTAGTAATAGAAGAACACGCCGCCGGAGAGCAGGAGCACGACCAGAGCCTTGGTTAAGAACCGAGAGGTCGTTTCGCCCCTCAAGAAATAGGTCAGCACGGTGATCAAGTCGCCGATAAAGACTCCGGCGGCGACGACCAGCGCCATATACGTGAGCCATCTCCGGACCGCAGAATCCAATTTTTCCGGATGTTTTCTTGCGTCGCGGATTACCGCTCGTGACACGAGGAGAAATACAGGGAATGCGACGAGCACCGAAGCCATCTCGGAGGCAATGCTGTACATCTCGTACTGCGAACCGTAGGCGTTGCCAGATGAAAAAAGCATGTCCGAAAGCCATCGATCGATCAGGCTGAAAGCGAGCGAGCCCAAGCCGATTGTCCAGGTTGCCAGAGTAGAAAAGACCAGCAAATAGAAGAAGGCATCCTTGGCGCCGGTTCCCCCGGATCCGCGAACGGGAATTTCTGTTCCGGTCACCCGCTCGTAATGGCCAGCGAGGGCTGCATACACTTCCTTCTCCGACCAGCCCCGTGCGGCAAGGATTCCGACGATGGACTGATCGGAAGCTCCACCCGCCTTCGCGCCTTCTATGAATGCCTGAATCTTGGGATCCATGCGGGCCTAATACTACCTGAAAACTTAATGCAATGTTCTAAGAGATCCAATTCCAGCCGTCGGTCCGCCACAGCATGAGAGACGTCCGAAAATAGGGGGGCGCGGGCAGGCGTACGCGCTGTGACGCGCTCTGGTATCGTTCTCTCACCGCACTGCCAGCAGAAGCCGAACGCCTTCGGCAAAGTCGTGCTCGGGAGTGAGCAGGCTGGCGACCACGTAGCCGTCCGAAGGGAAATCGTAGAAGTGACCGGGATGAATGTAGACACCGTGCGTGGTAAGCAGCTCGACGGCCAGCTCATCATCCGAGCGAGTGGCGGGCACGCGGATTACGGCGTACCACCCGCCTTCGACTTTCAGCCGCGAACAGGTCTGGTGGCCAGCGAGCAAGCGGTCAAGCTCGGCCAGATTGCGTTCGAGGCGCTGGTGAACCTGCCGCTGGAAGTCCGAGCGGAGCGCGAGGAGCGCGGGCAGCGCGAGTTGCACCGGGGTGCTGGGCGAGAGAAATGTGTCTGCGATTACTTCCAGTCGGGCGGCGGCCTGTGCCACGAGCGGCTGCGGACCGCTCACGGCAAGCCATGAGGACTTCATCTGAGGCAGGCCGCATATCTTGGAGAGGCCGCTCAGCGTGAAGGTGAGCGCGGCGCTCGTGCCTGCGAAGGTGCGGGGCGGGAGCGCGGGCTTTTCTCCGAGCGCAAAGTCGAAGAATACTTCGTCCGCAATCAGGGCCATGCCGCGCGAGGAGCAGAGCTCGCAGAGGCGCTGCGCCTCCCCGGGCTGGGAGTAGTGGCCGGTGGGATTATTGGGATGCACCACCACGACGGCGCGCGCTGCCGGCGTGAGCGCCTGCTGGAGCGCGTGGAAGTCGATCTGCCAGCCGTGGTCGTAGACCAGCGGATAGCGGACGGGCCGCACATCAGCCAGGCCGGCCAGAAAACCGAACAGGGGATAGCTGGGGGCAGGGACGAGCACCGCGTCGCCGGGATTGCAAAGCGTGCGAAACACCCAGGAGTACGCCTCGCTGGTGCTGGTGGCGAGAAACAAATTGTCGGCGGTGACTGCGGCGCCCAGCTGCGCGTAATAGGCCGCAACAGCCCGACGCGCGGAGGCGAGCCCGCGCGGGTCCGGAGAGTAGGTGAGCGCGGCCGGGTCATCCAGCGCGCGGAGAATCGCCGCGCGGTCGTATTCAAAACCACAGGTGGTGGGGTTTGAGGCGGTGAGGTCAAGCACCGGGTGGCCGCTCTTGCGACGGGCATCGAGCGCCACGCTGAGGCGGTTCGGCGCGAGGTTCCAATTTGTGCGGTCGGCGAACATGGGTTCGAGAGCGGACGATTGTAGGCCGAGGGACGGCCCTACTGCCAGGCGAGGAGCAGGGGAATTCCACCACGTGGGGCGGTTGTAACCTGCCGGACACATTGACTTGCGAGCGGCTGTCTGTTATGAACTACAGTCTTTAAAGACAAAACCGCCGGATGCGCGGATCGACCCAACGAATCGAGGTCACACTCGAAACTCTTCTGGAAAGTGTTGACCTGGCCGAAGATATCACCCTCAGGGTGGCCCAATCCGTCGGTTTCGACGAGGAGCAGGGCTATCGCATCGGTATGTCCGTACGCGAAGCCGTCATTAACGCTTACACGTATGGCAACCTGCAGGACCGCCGGAGGCGTATCTTTGTAGTGTTCGAACTCTTGCCGGCGCAGATGGTGATTCACGTGAGGGACCAGGGCGCGGGCTTCCGGCTGGAAGACGTTCCGGACCCGCTGGCGGAAGAAAACCTGCTGAAGACCTCGGGCCGAGGGCTGTTCCTGATCCGCGCGTTCATGGACGAATTGAACGTGACCATCCCGCAGAGCGGCGGCGCGGAGGTGATCATGATCAAGCGGTATCCCGCAGCACCGCCCAAGACCCACCCGGGCGGTGCAACCGAGGCATGACCCCATGGATTTGAAGGCAACCAACCGAGACATCGGATCGACGACAGTGGTGGACATCAGCGGACGCATCACGCTGGGCGAAGGAAGCGCGGCGCTGCGCGGAATGGTGCGGCAACTCCTGGACCACGGACGGAAGCACATCATCCTGAACCTTGCGGACGTGAGCTATATCGACAGTTCCGGCATCGGGGAGCTGGTGAGCAGTTTCACGGCGGTGAAGAAAGAGGGCGGCGAGCTGAAACTGCTGAACCTGACGAAAAAAGTGCACGACCTGCTGCTGATTACGAAACTGTTCACCGTGTTCGACGTGCACAGCGACGAGCAAAAAGCGGTGTCCAGCTTCAGTACGTAAGGCGGGCGCGGCTAATTCGTACCCGCGGCTTTCAACATCGCTTCGCGTTTGGCCTTGAACTCCGCGCCCGGTTTCCACTGCGGCATCTTCTTATTGTCAGCAATGCGATAGCCGACCAGGAAATAGAGCTGCATGTCCTGCACGGCCCCGGAAAGGTCCCAGTCCGATTTAATGACGTCGGAGGGTTTGTGGTAGTCCTCGCGGGTGTAGCGCTGGCGCTGCTGGACTCCCCAGTCCTCCGGCCGTCCGATGTAATCCACACCGCCTTCGGGATCGAAGGCGGGCACACCTTCGCGGACAAAATTGAAATGGTCGGAGCGGTAGAACAATCCCTTCTCGGGTTCCTGGTCCGGCTTCACGGTGCGGCCCATTTCCTGGGCGGCTGAATCGACCACCGCGTCGATGGTCGAGCTGCCGCGGCCGATCTGGATGATGTCGCGCGTGGGCCCCAGGGCATTCATTACGTCCATGTTGATATCCGCGGCGGTGTCCACCAGCGGATAGAGAGGATGCTCGGAGTAATACTGAGAGCCGAGCAGGCCCTGCTCCTCCGCAGTGACGGCAAGAAAGAGGATGGAGCGCCGCGTAGGGATGGTGAGCTGCTTGAAGGCGCGCGCCATCTCGATGAGCGCGCCGACGCCGGAGGCGTTGTCGAGCGCGCCGTGATAAATCCTGTCGCCGTTGACGGCCGGGCCGATGCCGAAGTGATCCCAGTGCGCGGTGTAAATCACGAATTCCTTGTTCCGCTTGGGATCGCTGCCGGTGAGCTTGGCCGCCACGTTGTTTGACTCGACCGTGCGCAGCTTGTTGTGAATCTGGATGGACGCGCGGATTCCGAGCGGCAGGGGATGAAAGTCGCGGCTCATGGCCGCCTGCTTCATGGCAGCGAAATCCTTGCCCGCCATCTTGAAAAGGATCTGGGCCTGATCGAGAGTGATCCATCCCTCCACGGCCGCGCGGCCCATGTTCTTGTCCGCATGGGCGAGGGTGAACCGTTCGCCGCCCTGCAGCGCCACCACGGCCCAGGGATATCCCGCCGGGCCGGTCTCATGGACGATGAGGCAACCCGCAGCGCCGAGTTCCGCCGCTTTCTCGTATTTGTAGGTCCAGCGGCCGTAATATTTCATGGCTTTGCCGCCGAAGAGCGAAGCGTCTTCGTAGCCTGGATCGTTCACCAGCACGACGAGCATTTTTCCCTTCAGGTCGGCGCCCTTGAAGTCGTCCCAGTGATATTCAGGCGCGGTGATGCCGTAGCCGGCGAACACCAGGTCCGCGTCCACGGAGACATCGGGGATCTCGCGCTTCGTCCAGGCGACGAAGTCCTCGCGCGGCTTGAGCGTGACGGTCTTCTTCGGATGGGCCTGGTCGGTAAGGGTGAGCGCCATCCCCGGGTCCGGCGTGATTCCCACGAGCGTTACCTTCTGCACGAAGGTTCCGTCGGGATTGCCGGGTTCGAGGGAGAGCGCGCGAAACTGGTCTTCAATATATTTCACGGTCAGCTCTTCACCCCTGGTACCCGGGGCGCGGCCTTCGTATTCGTCGGAGGAAAGTGTGCGGATATGGGCGAGCAGGTCAGGCGCGCTGAAGCTTTTCAGCGCGGCCTCGGGCGGGCTGGGCTCAGGAAGCGTGGAGCAGGCGGCGAGAGCGAGAGCAACCAATGCCGCGGAGCAATACACCACCCTTCGACGCGCGGCTGGCTGGGTTGGGGTCATGCGCGCATCTCCTGGAGCCCGAACGGTTCGGGACCAGGCGAATCTTACTGCGGGGCGGGCAGATTGCAATACCGGAGAATCCGCAGGAAAATCGCGGTATGTTCCAGCCGGGACAATCCGTTCGCGTGAATCTGGCCGGCATGCGCGTGAACAAAGTGACGTTTCAGGCTGCCGTGACCGATGCCGTGGGACATATCGTGCGGCAGGTGTCGGAAGAGCCGCCGGTTTACCTTGTCCGGCTGCTGTTTTCCTTCCGGGGCGTGGACGAGGTGGAAGTGCCTGCCGAACGTATCAAAGCATCGTAGCGCCCGCCTGGGAACGCAAGGCGCAAACACCGGTGCCCCGCGGCGTGGCTGCGTTAGAATGGAACGGTAACTCCCGGAGCCGCGGATGATTCATCGCTACATCTATCACAACGACCAGCTGCTTCCCATCGAGCAGGTTCGCCTGTCGCCAGGACAGGCCGGGCTGCTGAACGGGTTCGGGCTGTTCACCACGCTGCGGGTGTTTTCCGGGGAGCCGTTTGCGTTTGAGCGGCACTGGCGGAGGCTGGAGAAAGACGCGGAGCGAGTGGGCCTGCCGATGCCGGAACCGGCGGAGATCGTGCGCGCGCGGCTGGGCGAGGTGATCCGCGCGAATGAAGTGCGTGAAGGGACCGCGCGGATCTACGCGGTTTACAACCGCATTGGATTTTGGCGCAGCGACGAGCCCGCACCCGACGTCGATCTGATTCTCTACACAGCGGGCCTGCCGCCCCATCGCGAGCCGGCGCGGCTGGCGCTTCGTCCCGGCGGACGCTTCGCCGGCTCGCCCATTTGCAGCGTGAAGACCACGGCATGGCTGAACAACGTGTGGAATCTGGGCGAGGCTCAGAAGGCCGGATTTGATGAGGTGATCCTGCTGAACGAACGCGGCGAGGTGGCGGAATGCACCGCGGCCAACGTGTTTGCCGTGGCGGGCGGGCGCGTGCTCACGCCGCCGCTTACTTCGGGCTGCCTGGAAGGAGTGACGCGCGGCGTGCTGCTGGAACTCGCGCCGCAACTGGGGATTCCGATGGAGGAGCGCACGCTGAAGCCGGAAGACTTACGGCGGGCCGATGAGCTGTTCATCTCCTCGACGAACCGGAATCTGATTGGCGTAGGCACGCTCGAAGAGCACACGTACGCGGGCGCGCCGGGCCCGATTACGCGGCGTCTGGAAGAAGCGTTCGCCGGGTACGTTGCCGACTACATCGCGAAGGCTGCCGCGGCTCCTGTCCGCCGGTAACGATTGACCGGACCCGTGACGAAACGCCTGTACAACTTCGGAGCAGGGCCGGGAGCGCTGCCGCTGCCGGTGCTGGAGGAAATCCAGCGCGACCTGGTGACGCATCCGGAGATCGGCGCATCGGTGCTGGAGGTGAGCCACCGGTCGAAGTGGTTTGAGGGCGTGCTCGCCACCACCGAATACAGCCTGCGCACGCTGCTGGGCATCCCCACGGAATACTCCGTGCTGTTCCTGCAGGGAGGCGCTTCGCTGCAGTTCTCGATGGTGCCGATGAATCTCGCGAGCCGCAGCGGACCCGGGCCGGACTACGTGGTGACCGGCGCATGGGGCGAAAAAGCGCTGGCCGAAGCGCAGAAGTTCGCACACGCACGCGCCGCCTGGAGCGGAAAGGCGTCCAATTTTGTGCGCACTCCCACGCCGCACGAGCCGGAGTACGCATCCGACGCGGCGTACGTACACTACACTTCGAACGAGACCATCCAGGGAGTGGAGTTTTTCGACCCGCCTTCGACGGGATATGCGCCGCTGGTGTGCGACGCCTCGTCGGATTTCCTGTCGCGGCCGATGGACGTGAAGCGCCACGCGCTGATTTACGCGGGAGCGCAAAAGAATGCGGGGCCGGCGGGCGTCACGATCGTGATCCTCCGAAGCGATCTGCTGGACCGCGTGCCCGAGGGGCTGCCCGCCACGCTCGACTACCGGCTGATGGCTCGCGAGCACTCGCACTACAACACGCCGCCGGTGTTTGCGGTCTACGTGGCGGGATTGGTGGCGCGCTGGCTGTTGGAGACGATCGGCGGCCTGGAAAAAATGGAGGAGATCAACCGGCGCAAGGCGCAAATCGTGTACGAAGCGCTGGACGCGGCTCCCGGCTTCTACCGCACGCATGCGGAGCCGGCCTGCCGGTCGCGGATGAACGTGACGTTCCGCCTGCCGGACGACAATACGGAAGCGGCGTTCCTGGCGGAAGCGAAATCACGGGGGATGATCGAGCTGAAAGGGCACCGCTCGGTGGGAGGCATCCGCATTTCGCTGTACAACGCGGTGGCGATGGAAGCGGCCGGGGCGATTGCGGGATTTCTCAGAGAATTTGCCGCGGCGCGCGCGGCACGCGTCTGACGGCGGAGCTACCAGCGGACGTCGGTTTCCACGGGCCTTGAGTAGTCCACGCCGTCCACGTCGAATCCGAACAGGTTCTTGAACCCGCGGTCGAATCCAGCGAAATCGGAAATCTGGAGCAGATTTTCCGAGGTGACCTGGGGCCAGAGAGTGCCCACCTCGGCCTGCACGTCGGCGCGCATTTCACGGTCGTCCAGGCGGATGCGGCGCGCGCTGTCCGTCGCGGGCGGTTTGCCCGGCACCAGAATTTCCAGAAACAGACGGCGCATCTGCGCGGCGGCGTCTTCGTCGAGCTGCTTCTGCTTCATCACTTTGAAGAGCAGGCTCATATAGAGGGGGACGACGGGGATGGCGGCCGAGGCCTGCGTGACGATGGCTTTGTTCACGGAAATCCAGGCGCGGCCCTGGAAGCGGCCGGCGAGCAGCGCGTCGAGTTCGGCCGCTGTTTTTTCCAGGTCGAGCTTCGCGCGGCCAATGGTCCCGTCCCAATAGATGGGCCAAGTGAGGGTGGGGCCGATGTAGGAATAGGCCACGGTGCGCGCGCCCTCGGCCAGCAGCCCCTCCGCGGCCAGAGTTTCGATCCAGAATTTCCAATCTTCGCCCCCCATCACGGCCACGGTATCCGAGATCTCCTGGTCCGTGGCCGGCTGCACGGTGATTTCCTGAATCTTTTTCGAACTGAGGTCGACGGTTTTGTTCGTATACGGTTTTCCAATCGGCTTCAGTACCGAGTTGTGGACAACGCCGGTGCGCGGATGCTGGCGTTTGGGAGAGGCCAGGCTGTACACGATCAGATCCACGGGGCCCAGCTCGCGCTTCAGGATTTCGCAGGCGGCACGCTTTGCATCGTCGGAGAATGCGTCGCCATTCAGGCTGGCGGCGCGCAGGCCGTCGCGTTGCGCCAGACGATGGAATGCGGCGGTGTTGTACCAGCCGGCCGTGGCAGTGCGGTCGCCTTCAGGAGCGCGCTCGAAGAAGACGCCGAGGGTGCCTGCGCCGTAGCCCCAGGCGAGCGCGACGCGCGAGGCCAGCCCGTAGCCGGTGGAGCCGCCGATCACGAGCGCGTTGCGGATGCCGGATCGGCGTGCTCCGCCCGTGGCCGCAGCCACAGCGGCCACCTGGCTCTCCACGTTTCGCGCACAACCCTGCGGATGGGCGTTAACGCAAATGAATCCGCGGGACTTCTGGTTCACCACCTGTTGCGGCATGCGTGTTGCCTTTTCTCGCGCGGACCTCAGAACGAAAGCCGGCCTCGTCCGCGATTTCGCCGCGCGCAGTTTATCATTCTATGTTCGGCTCCAGCCGGCTGATTCCGAGAACTCGGTGACCGATCTGCGAAAGGGTCGGATCGCCCGATTCTGGCCAAATTGACGGTAACCCCGAGATACCGGCGAGTGTCTAATCCTCGCGGCTTGTTCCATCAGGCTATGCGCGTACGAGGCGGCGCGTCCCGGCGCGGAGGCGATGAGTGGAAGACGAACTCAGACACTGGCGCGACGACACTCCCGGATGCGCGGATCGCGTCCATCTGAATAATGCGGGCGCGGGCCTGATGCCCCGGTGCGTGCTGGAGGCAATGACCGCGCATCTCGAGCGCGAAGCCCACATGGGCGGCTACGAGAGTGCCGACGCTGCCGCGGCCGGCGCTGTCGAAGCGTATGCGTCCGTGGCCGCGCTCCTGGGCGCCCAGCCGCGCAATATTGCAGTGGTTGAGAATTCCACGGTCGGATTTTTCCAGGCCTTATCCGCCTTCGACTTCCGTCCCAGGGACGTGATCCTTACCACGCGAAACGACTACATCTCGAACCAGCTCGCCTATCTCTCGCTCGCGCGGCGCCGGGGCGTGGAAATCCGGCGCGCCGAGGACCAGCCTTCGGGGGGAGTGGACCCGCAATCGGTGCGCGAGCATTTGCGCGACGCACGCGTGCGTCTTCTGGCCGTTACGTGGGTGCCGACCAATTCCGGGCTGATTCAACCCGTCGAAGCACTTGGCGAAATCGCCGAGGCCGCCGGCGTGCCCTATTTGATCGACGCCTGCCAGGCGGCCGGCGAACTGCCCATTGATGTGGGGCGCCTGCGTTGCGATTTTCTTTCCGCCACCGGACGGAAATTCCTTCGCGGCCCGCGCGGCATCGGCTTTCTGTACGTATCCGACCGCGCGCTGCGCCGCGGCGACTCTCCTCTCTACATCGACATGCGAGGCGCCCAGTGGAAGACGGCGGACGAATTTGAACTGGCGCCGGATGCACGCCGCTTTGAGAACTGGGAGTTCGCCTACTGTCTAATCCTGGGGCTGGGCGAGGCGGCGCGGTACGCCGCGCGCGTCGGCGTGGAGCGCGGGGGCCGGCGCGCCCGCGAACTCGCATCCGGCCTTCGCGCTGATCTCGCCGCGATTCCCGGATTCCGCGTGCTCGACCGGGGAGCTGAGCTCGCTCCTCTGGTGACCGTGGAGGTTCCGGGCTGGAAATCTCCCGCCCTCGTGGACTACCTGCGCGCCCGGAAAATCAACACTTCGGCGACACTTCGGGAATTCGCCGTGATCGACATGGACGAAAAACGCGCCACTACTGCTCTTCGCATTTCTCCGCATTATTACAACACCACAGCGGAACTTAGCGCGCTGCTCGACGCGCTCCGATCCCTTCCGCGCCAGCAAGTCGGCGGCTGAAGTCCCCCGCACGCTTGCGCCGCGACAGGAAGGCGATTTACTCTGCGGCGCGGTTCGAGGCAGATTCCGGCGTCCGACGCCGGTCCGGCCGCGGCCAGGGAGATTGCCGATGTCCACGAAGTACGCATTCCTCGCCGGATTGCTGGTATTCGCAGCATGGGGCGCCACGCGCGCCCAACAACCGCCCGCGGCAGCCGCGCGCCAGACCGAGGCCGACGAGTACACGCGCTACGAGCTGCTGGCACCCGATACGGCGAGCTTCCGCATCTCCTACGAAGTGACGGCCACGACCGCCGGCGCCACGGTTTTCTACAATCCGATCCGGAAGGGCAGCGCGGCGAGCGACGAATCTGTGTTCGACGCCGCCACGGGACAGCCGTTGCATTTCGAGGTGGTGAGCGGGGCCGATGCACGCAAGGACCCGCTGCTGGCCGATGCCGACACCGAGACCGATTTCATCAAGATTACTCTCGCCCGGCCCGTCCCGCCGGAGGGCCAGGGCCGGCTGCTCATCCTGAAGACTTACAAGGATGCAAAAAGCTACTACCGCGATGGCAACACCATCGTTTTCAACCGCCCGCTCGGAATCAAACGAAACAAAGTCGTATTGCCCGCGGGGTACGAACTCATCGCCTGCAACGTGCCATCGCAGGTTTTCGCTGAGCCGGATGGCCGCATCGCCATCAGCTTTCTGAATGCCGGTCCCGCGGAGGCGCCGCTCGTGGTTCGCGGGGCGCCGGACGCCCAGACCGGTGCGGCCGCGGCTCCGCATCCGGCCACATCGGCGCGCAGCTGGGAGGCGCCGTTCGCCGGCGAAAGCGAGCGCCAGCGCATGGCTGAGCGTGCGCACCAGGATCGCGATATCGTCTACTTTTTGCAGCAGCCGGAGACGCATGCCTTCAGCCTGTATCACGACTACACCGAAAGCCGTCCCGGCGCGGACAAATACCTGAACATCGTCCGCGAGGGCAGCACGGTTTCCGCGCCATCGGCCTACATCCTGGACACCGGCGAAAAGCTGACCACGCGAATCATGACCGGTGCGGAGCTGGCCGCCGAGAAAATAGACGCAGGCGAACCCGTGAAGCCGGAGGCGCAAGTCGTGCTGATTCCATTTCCAGCGGTGAAGCAGGGTCAATCCACCCGCCTGCGTATCTCGGAAACCTACACGGCCCCGGTGAGTTACCGGCTGGATGGCGACGAGCTGGTGTTCGACCGCAGCTTCGGCAGGCCGCGCAATGCCGTGGTGCTCCCGGCAGGGTGGTATCTGACGGCGAGCGCGATTCCCGCGGTGGTCCGGCAGCTTCCTGATGGCCGCATCCGGCTGGATTACTGGAACGGCCGGCCGGATTCGATTGACGTGCTGATCAAAGCCCGGCGGCGCGTTGAAATCCAGCCAGCAAAGTAGCCGGCACGCGGTCAGGGCTCTACTGCGTCAAGCGAAGATTCAGGGGAAGCATCCGGTCCCGCCTCGCCCGGCGCCTCGAGGTAACGTTCGGTTCGCGGCAGCCGCTCCGCAATTCCCAGCCATCCCACGAGCAGCGTGACGGCGAAGAACGCGGCGAAGCGCACCCATGCCAGCGACGCGGGATCGAGGCCCAGCCGCCCGCCCAGCCGCCACGCAGCCCAGGCGGCAAGCTGTGCCGGCACCACGGTCCAGGCGGCCACGTAGAACCACGCGCGCTCCGCGCCCTCGTTGCGCGTGGAGCGGCGGGCGCGCGGTGTCACGTCGAGGACGGTGCCGAGCACAATGGCGGCGGCCAGCGGATAGTAAAGCCAGCGATACAGGTCCGCCAAGCGCCACTGGCCCGTGGCCACGGCCAGGAGCAGCCCGAGAGCGTTGAGAGTAAACGGGACAAGCAGATCAATCCACGCGGCGGTGTAACAAACCACGCGATACCAGAGATTGGGCTGGTCCACTCCCCAGTAAGTGACGTAAGGCTGGAACTCGCAGCCAGGGAGCCGTCCCACGTGGCCGCGCCATGCGCAAACCGCGACGACCACAGCCAGCCACCATAAATGTCGTGCGTCCGGGCCTTTGGCGTAGAGGGTGTAGGTGAGATTTCCCGGCAGTATGAAGAACACCCACACCCACAGCGGCACATGGAGTGCGCGATAGTAGGTCTTGTTCCGTTCCCGTTCGACGGCGCGTTTCATTGCGTGAGCATTGTAGCGCGGGGAGGGATCTCGCCGCTCATCCCGTGGAATGAATCGCGCGCGGGAACAGGCGGCGCGCTAGGCGTCCAGATTGAGCATCAGCAGGCGAGGCTCCGTCATTTCCTCGATGGCGTAGCGCGGCCCCTCGCGGCCGATGCCCGATTCCTTGGAGCCGCCATAGGGCATGGTGTCCACACGGAAAGTGGGCACTTCGTTGATCATCAGGCCACCCACTTCCATCTGCTCGTAGGCGCGGAAGATGTTGCCGATGTCGCGAGTAAAGACGCCGGCCTGGAGGCCAAAGCGCGAATCGTTGAGGTGCACGAGGGCTTCGTCGAAGGAATCGTAGGGCGAAACGGTGACGACTGGCCCGAAAACCTCCTCGCAGTTCACCAGCATGTCCGGATTCGTATTGGCGAGCACGGTGGGATCGAACAGGGAATCGCGGCGGCGCCGTCCGCACAGGGCACGGGCGCCGCCGGAGATGGCGTCGGCCACCCAGTCGTCCACGCGTTCGGCCGCGGCAAGCGAGATGAGCGGGCCAACGTCCGTTGCGGGATCGAGCGGATCGCCCACCACGAGAGCTTTCACACGGTCCACCAACAGCTCCGTGAATTTCTTCTCCACGGAGCGGTGGACGAGGATTCGCTGGACGGAGATGCAGGTCTGGCCGGCGTAAGAAAAACCGCCTTGAGTGCACCGCTCGGCGGCAAGTTCGAGATTCGCATCGCTGTGAACGATGACGCCGGCGTTGCCGCCCAGTTCAAGCGCCACGCGTTTGCGTCCGGCAATGGATTTCAGCTTCCAACCGACCGTGCCGCTGCCCGTAAAGCTGAGCAGGCGGAATCGCTCGTCGCGGACCATGGTTTCGGCCTGAGCGTTTGAGCAGGGAAGAACGGCAAATGCGCCGGCGGGCGCGCCCGCTTCCTGCACCGCCTCAGCCAGGAGCAGGGCGCAGAGGGGCGTCTGCGGAGCGGGCTTGACCACGATGGTGCAGCCCGCGGCAAACGCGGGCGCCACTTTGTGTCCCACCAGATTGAGCGGGAAATTGAAGGGGGTGATGGCGAGCACGGGCCCGACGGGAAACCGCCGGACGATCCCCCAGCGCTTCTTAGTGGAACTCATCAGGTCGAGCGGCAGTAGCTCGCCGCCCATGCGCACGGCCTCTTCCGCCGCGGCGCGGAAGTTGAAGGTTGCGCGGTCCACCTCGACGGCGCAGGCTTTCCGCGGCTTGCCGGCCTCGAGCGCCATGGTGCGGATAAACTCCTCGCGGCGCGCGTCGATTCCTTCCGCAATGCGACGCAGGATTTCCGCGCGGCGGAAAGAAGGCAGCTTCGCCATCTGGGAAAACACGGCTACGGCTTCGTGGACCGCGGCTTCCACCTGCTGGTCGTCCGGCTCGAAGGTGACTCCGACGAGCTGGCTATCGTAGGGCGAGCGGATATCGATGGTCTTCCCCGAGGTCTGAAAACTTCCTTTCAGGAAAAATCCGGTTTCGTAGGAAGAGGCAGCCTGCCGGCTGGTGGTCATAAAAAGCTCCCGATGAAAGGGCTAAGGGCCATTCTACCTCCGAGCGGCAGAATGCGTTACGGGCGGCTGTGCTAGGCTTTCCGCGTGCGCACGGGAACTCCCAGCCGGACGGCACTGGCCGCCGCGACGCATCGCGCAGCGCATCAACTGCTGGAGGGTGGCCGCATCTTTTCCGATCCCCTGGCGGTGCGCATCCTGGGCCAGGACGCGGCGGCGGTGGTTCGCGAGGCGGAGGAGAATCCCTCGCGGCGGTTCATGCGGCTATTCATCGCGGTGCGGACGCGCCTTGCGGAAGACGCGCTGGCCGCGGCCGTTGATCGCGGCGTCTCGCAACTGGTGGTGCTCGGCGCAGGGTTGGATACGTTTGCCTACCGCAACCCGTTCGGCAGCCGCCTGAGGGTGTTCGAGGTAGACCACCCCGCCACGCAGGCGTGGAAGCGCGAGCGCTTGCAGGAAGCGGCGATTCCCATCCCCGCTTCTCTCACGTTTGCGCCCGTGGATTTCGAGCGGCAGACGCTGGCGGAGGGTCTTGCCGCCGCAGGGTTCAATGCCACGAAGCAGACGTTTTTCACCTGGCTGGGAGTGGTGCCCTATCTCACGGAGGACGCGGTGTGGTCCACGCTGGTATTCCTCGCGGGGCTGCCCGGAGGCGCCCATGTGGTGTTTGATTACAGCGATCCCCCGGGCACGCTGGCCGCGAAGGCGCGCGCCTACCACGACCGGCATGCGGCCCGTGTCGAATCCCTGGGGGAGGCCTGGGTGTCCTATTTTGAGGCGGAGGCGCTCCGCGCCCGGCTGCTTTCCCTGGGATTCAGCGAAGTGGAGGACCTGGGGCCGGCGGAAATTGCAGCCCGCTATTTTCCCAGGCGGGCCGTGGAGCCCGGAGCCAAGGGCGGCCATATCCTTCGCGCCTCATGCTTTCCGGCGGACGGATAGACTCGCCGGGATGCCTGCCGCCGAGCCCGCTGGCCTGTTCCTTCCCGGGCTTCTGGATTAGACTGATGGGCGGTTCCGGCGACCCGGATTGAGCCCAGATTCCGCGAAACATTCTCCGGAGAATCCGCGTATGTACTACCGCGGAGAGCATTCGAGACCCAGACAGCAGCCGAGGAGCGGCCCATGAAGAAGAAAGCAGCCCTGTGCCTTGCGTTGGCAGCGGTTTTCGCTCTGCCTGCGGCAGCACAGACGGTGGACGAAATTATCGCGAAAAACATGGAGGCACGGGGCGGAGAGGCAAAGCTGCGTGCGGTGAAGGCCGTGCGCATGACCGGCAAGATCGAGGTCGGCCCCGGAATGGTGGCCCCCATGGTGATGATGATCAAGCGCCCGGAGATGGTGCGCATGGAGTTCACCGTTCAAGGCATGACCGCGGTCCAGGCTTACGACGGAAAAGATGGCTGGGGCATCATGCCGTTCCAGGGGAAGAAAGACGCGGAGCCCATGTCCGCGGACGACGCCAAGTTGATGGAGGCGGAGGGCGACCTGGATGGCCCACTGGTGGACTACAAGTCCAAGGGCAATTCCGTGGAGTACCTCGGCAAGGAGAAGGTGGAAGGCTCCGACGCGTACAAGCTGCGTGTAACGCGGAAGAACGGCATCGTGGAAACCTCCTTCATTGACGTGGATTCGGGTCTCGAAGTCAAAACCATCACCAAGGCCAAGGTCCACGGCAATGAGACAGAAGAGGAAAGCATGTACAGCGATTTCCGCACCGTGGATGGGCTGGTGATCCCGTTTGCCATCGAATCCGGAACCGTGGGCGGAACGCAGAAGCAGAAAATCACCGTGGAAAAAGTGGAGTTTAATCCGGACCTCAGCGATTCGCAGTTCCATATGCCGGCTGCCGCACCCGCGGAGCAGACCAAGCCGGGCGCGAGCCGCTGAGTTCCGCTTCACGTGCAAGACATCCGGTCCGGCGCGGGGGCCGAGGCCAGGCATACAAAGAATTCCGGGCAGAGCAGGCGTGCAGTTCGCCGGACGGCCGCCTGCTCTCTCGATCCGCACCTCAGGGGTTCAGGAACAAAGGGGGCATAGCATGAACACACTGGGCAGGAATGCGCGCGTATGGTCCGCATGGTCGCTGGCCGCGGGGTTGGCACTGGCCTGTGCGCTGCTGGGCGCGACGGCCCTGGCGGGCCCGGCTGCGGACAGTGTGAAGGTGGATTCCGATACGTTCGGAGGCCTCTCCGCGCGCGCCATCGGGCCTGCGGTGATGGGCGGGCGCATCGCGGCAATTGACGCTTATTCCGGCGATAAGGTGACCGTATATGTGGGCGCCGCGGGCGGCGGAGTGTGGAAGTCGGAGAACGGCGGGCTGACGTTCAAGCCCGTGTTTGACGACAATGTGCAGTCCATCGGCGCGATTCGAATCGATCCCAGTCATCCGGCTACAGTGTGGGTGGGAACCGGCGAGGGCTGGGTGCGCAATAGCGTGTCGGTGGGCAAAGGCGTCTACAAGACCACCGACGGCGGCGACAACTGGCAGTTCATGGGCCTGGCCGATACGGAGCACATCAGCCGGATCCTGGTGAACCCGAAGGACGACAACATCGTCTACGTGTGCGCGCTCGGGCATCTGTGGAACAGCAACGAGGAGCGCGGTGTGTTCCGGACAAAAGACGGCGGCAAAACCTGGAAGAAGATTCTGTACGTGAATGCAGACACAGGGTGCGCCGATATCGCGGCGGATTGGCAGAATCCCGACATTCTGTATGCGGGCCTGTGGCAGGTGCGGCGCTATCCGTACAAGTTCGTCTCCGGCGGGCCGGGAAGCGGGCTCTATCGCTCGACAGACGGGGGAGATACCTGGAAGCCGATCCGCAAGGGGCTGCCCGAAGGCGAACTGGGCCGAATCGGGATCGCCACGGCGCCATCTCGTCCAAGCACCATCTATGCCGTGGTGGAGGCGAAGGAGACGGCGCTCTATCGTTCCGACGATCTGGGCGAGAACTGGACGAAGATGAACACGTCGTTCAACGTCCAGGGGCGGCCGTTTTATTTCGCCTACCTGGTGGTGGATCCGAACGATTTCCTGCGTGTGTACAAGCCCGGCTATGCGCTGAGCGTAAGCGACGACGGAGGCAAGACGTTCAGCATGATTGGCGGGTCCTATCACGGGGACCTGCATGCCCTGTGGGTGGACCCGAAAGATTCCTATCACCTGCTGCTCGGGACCGACGGGGGAGTCTACTCCTCGAGTGACCGGGGAGCGCACTGGCGGATGCTGGCTGCGCTGCCTGTGTCGCAGTACTACCACGTGACCTACGACATGCAGGATCCCTACAACGTGTATGGAGGGCTGCAGGACAACGGAACCTGGATGGGGCCTTCGAAACACACCGATGGGATTCCGAATCGCGCGTGGCGCAACCTGGCATTTGGCGACGGCTTCGCCGCGCAGGTGGATCAAGTGGATTCGGACTATGTGTATGTGGAATTTCAGGGCGGGCACGTGTTCCGCAACCGGATGTCCAATGGGGAGAGCAAGAACATCCGGCCGTTTGCCAAGCCCGGCGAGCCCGAGCTGCGGTTCAACTGGAACACGCCGCTGCTGACCAGCCGCTCCGGCAAGACGGGAGCGCTCTACATCGGATCGCAGTACCTGTTCCGCTCGACGGACAGGGGCGATTCCTGGGCGCGCATTTCGCCCGACCTCACCACCAACAATCCCGAGAAGCAGAAGCAGGAGGAGTCCGGCGGGCTGACGCGCGACAACACCGACGCGGAAAAGCATTGCACCATTTTCGCGATCAGCGAGTCGCCCAAGAACCCCAACGTAATCTGGGTGGGCACCGACGACGGCAATCTCCAGGTAACGCGCGACGGCGGCAAGACCTGGACGAACGTCACGAAGAACCTGCCGGGCGTTCCGGCCGACACCTGGGTGTCGTCTGTCGAAGCCGGGCACTACGATGAGGGCACAGCCTTCGCTTCGCTCGATGGCCACCAGACAGGGGACATGAAGACCTACCTGGTGCGCACTCGCGATTTCGGGAAAACCTGGGAATCGCTGGCCACGCCGGACATCACGGGTTACGCCCATGTGATTCGCGAGGACGTGGTGAATCCCAATCTGCTGTTCGCCGGAACGGAGACCGGCCTGTACATTTCCGTGGACGGCGGGAAGGACTGGGGCCACTTTACCGGGGGGATGCCGAAGAGCCTCTCCATCCGCGACCTCTCCATCCAGCCGCGGGAAGGCGATCTGCTCATGGCCACGCACGGGCGCGGCATCTATATCCTGGACGACCTGACCCCGCTTCGCGCCCTGACTGCGGAGGTGCTGGAGAAGGATTTCGCCATTCTGCCGAGTCGCAACGCGGTAGAGGGCCTGTTCGAGTTCGAACAGCGCTCCGATGGCGACGGGGAATTCACCGGTGACTCGGGACGCACCGTAGCGCGAATTGCCTACTATTTGAAGAAGCGAATGCTCGTGGGTGAGTTCCGGGCCGCGGTGTACGACGAGAAGGGCAACCTGCTCGAAAACCTGTCCACCACGCGCCGCAAGGGAATCAATATTGCCGAGTGGAGCATGCGCATGAAGTCTCCGAAGGCGCCGCCGGCCACTTCCCTGGTTCCGGATCCCTACACGTTTCTCGGGCCCTACCTGCCGGAGGGCACCTACACGATAAAGTTCACCCGTGGCAAGGAAAGCGCCAGCGCGCAAATCCACGTGGTTGCGGACCCGCGTGGCCGCCACACTGCCGCCGAACGCGCCGAACAGTATAAGACCGTGGTGGAGGCATACCACCTGGTGGAACACATCGCCTTCGTGGTGGATGCCGTCGGCGATTTGAGCGCCCAGGCCTCGAATCGGGCCGAAAAACTCGCCACGGACGACCCGCTACGCAAGAATCTGGAAAGTCTGCGCGATTCCCTAGCCGGCATCCAGAAAAAGCTGGCTGCCACCAAGGAAGGCGGTTACACAGGCGAAATCGAGCTTCGCGAGAAAATCCTCGAAGTGTATGGCGGCATCAACGGATATTCCGGCAAGCCGACCGATTCCCAGGTGTCGCAATTGGCCGCCCTGCGGAAGGAATTGGACGGGATGGAAGCCAATTTCCATGCCACGGCCGATAAAGCCATGGAGGTTGCCAACCCGGAATTGGAAAAGAAGAAGCTGCCCGGCCTGAAGCTGCTGACCGAAGACGAATGGAGGAAAAAAGGGCAGGATCAGGGGAGTTCCGGGATGCTCTTGGAAGCGGACCGGGAGGGGGAGTTCCCACAAGTATTGTGTTTTCTTATGGTTAGATAGCAGGTGCCGATCCGAATGGGAGCAGGGGGACGAATGTTACAATTCCACACCCTCCCCTACGTCTTGTGGATTTCCCCGCGGTTGACCACCGCATCCCCGCAGGCTATAAAGGTGGTGCCGGGGCGCCCTCTGAAACGCTGGGAGCCCTTCCCGTTGTAAAAGCTCCGGATTCATAGCTGTCTATTGATTCGCTTCTTGGGGGACGAGAGATGACCGACTCATCGGGTATCGAAGTCCTGCTCATCGAACATCGAGCCATCCTGCGCATGCTGGATGTAACGCGGGAACTGGCGCATTTGCTCGAGGCGGGGGCGGACGTGCCTGCCGACATGCTGGACTCGGTGGCGGAATTCATGCGGGTGTTCGGGAACGAGCACCTGCGCAAAGAAGAGGACTACGTTTTCCCCGCGCTCGGGAAGCGAAACAAGTCGCTCGATGGGATGGCCATCGAGACGCTGCAGCGCGACCACGACCGCGTGCGCCTGCTGCTGGAAAAAATGTCTGCCGCCGCGACCGCGTATCGCGAACACCGGCCGAAGGCCGACCGCAACTGGGGCCGCTTTGCCGCTGAATACGCGGCCGTCCTGCGGCGACACATTGACCGTGAGGAAGAGATTTTCTATCCCGCCGCCGCCCAGCTTCTTTCCGAGGACCAGCATCGGGAATTGGCCGAATCTCTGCGCCGGCGCGCCGAAGAATCCCTGCCGCAGGGACACAGCCGCCGGTTCAGCGAGATGGCGGATACGATGGCGGCGGAGATCCTGGTCTGAAGCTCGCTAGCCCCTCCGCAGTCGTTCGCTCGCAGGCCAGGATTATTGAGGGCTGATCGGAAGCCAGATCTCGGAGAAGGCCCGCTCGAAGTTCTTGCCCAGCACCTTTTCGATCACCACGGCCGAATAACCCATCTTCTGCAGCCCGTCTGCGATGATTTCCAGGCGATTCGTCACGTTGAGGTCCGGGGAATACGGTGGCCGGTCCTCTTCGGGTGCCGCGATTCCCAGTTTTTTTCGCTGGGCCATATCGTCCGCAAATCGTTTTTTCATTTCCGGGCTGTCGGGAAATGAGTTCATGCCGTTGTCCGTGCCGATGCCCACGTGATCTTCACCGGCCACCTTCAGCGCATGATCCAGATGCGCCAGGACGTGCTCCCGCGCGGGAGAAATCGGGCTGGCCACCAGATAGGGCATGAAGTAAATGCCCATCACGCCGCCACGCCCGGCCATGGCTTTAATCTCGGCGTCCTGTTTGTTCCGGGGGTGCGGGTGGACGGCGGCGCACCCGGCATGCGTAATGAGCGCAGGCTTCTTCGAGGCCTCAATTCCGTCCGCGGTGGTGCGCTGGCCACAGTGGGAAAGATCCACGGCGATGCCCAGCTCGTTCATCCGCGCCACCGCCTGGCGGCCCAGGGGCGTAAGCCCGCGGTTTTCCGGCTCGAGGCATCCGTCTCCGAATGTCCCGCGGCGGTTGTAGGTGAGCTGCATGATCAGCACGTCGAGCTGGCGATACGTTTGCAGCTTGTCCATGCTGGATTCAATCGGCCCCGGGTCCTGAAAACCCAGAATGAAGCCGATCCCTTTGTTCTCGAGCGCCCACGAGATGTCCGCGGTGCCACGCACGATACGGAAATGCGCGGCATCGCTCTCCGCGAGTTTTCGCGCGAACTGAATTTTCTCCATCGTCCCCGCGGGCAGGCGGTCGGAAACCGTCCAGTTGAAGGCAGTCACCCCGGAATCCAGGCACTGGCGCAGGACGGCGGGCGGCAAGGGAACGTCGGCGGAATTGATGCCACCGCATCCATCGATCACCAGGAGTTTGCGAGAGGTCATGTCCCACGGGCGGGGTGCCTCGCTCGCAGCCGCGGCATCCGGCGCCAGAGCCAGGGGGCCGAATTTCAACGCCGCAGCGGCAGTGGCGGAGTGGAGAAGAAATCTGCGCCGGTTCATTCGAGATGTGCTCCTTGCGGTGCAGGGATAGAAGCTGGCGGACGTATTTTACGCGTACTTTCCTGCCGCGTCGCCAGCGAATCCGGCCGCGCGATTAGAGGGGCAATCGCAGGCGAGCCACGCAGCCGTGCGCATCGGTCCGGTTTTCCAATGTCAGGGAGCCGTTGTGCGCTTCCGCGATCTGCCGGCAGAGGACCAGCCCGATGCCGGAGCCTCCCGGCTTGGTAGTGAAGAAGGGGACGAACAGGTTCGCCGTGTTCGAAAGGCCCGGCCCCTCGTCCTGGACGTCCACTTCGACGAAGCCGGTGTCTTTCCGCCAGGAGACGCGCACGCCTCCGTGATTCTCGGCCGAGGCATCCACGGCGTTCTTGACGAGGTTGATGAGCAACTGGTCGAGCTGGTCTGCGTCCGCCTCGATGGTCAGTTCCGGCCCGGATTGGACCTCGAGAGGGACCCGGGATTCGAGCTGGGTGACGCGGCGCACCCAATCGCCGACGGCAACGGGCTTCAGCGTAGGCGACGGCAGGCGCGCGAGCTTCGCATAAGCGCTGGTGAACCGGCCGAGCGCTTCGACGCGCCCGCTGATGACTTCCAGGCCGCGCTGCGTATCGTCGCGCCAATCCGCCGGAAGAGCCTCGCGCGAGAGCAGCGTCGCCAGGCTGTCCGCAATGGATTTCACCGGCGCCAGCGAGTTGTTCAGCTCGTGACCGAGCACGCGGATCAGGCGCTGCCAGGCCAGGCGTTCCTCCTCGCGCAGCGTGCGACTCAAGTCCGTGAGCACCAGCAGGTGATGGGGCACGCCCTCTTCGCGAATCGTGCTCCGGCGGAGCTGGAAGCGGCCGGCGCCGCCGGGGAACGACATTTCAATGGTTCGCAGGGTCTCGCCCTCGAAGCATTTTTCCAGATGCAATTCGGCAGCGGTTTTTCCGCGCAGGTGCTCGGCATCCTGGCCCAGCACGCGCTCGCCGGCGCGGTTCACCAGGCGAAGCTGCTTTTCCGGATCGAAGGCGAACACCGCCACGTCAATCTCTTCCATCACTTTGCCGAGCAGCGCCGTGGCCTCCACCGCTCCCAGCCGCTGCTGCCGGAGCGTGGTGGCCAGCATGTTGACTTCGGAGATGAGCTGGCCCAGCGCGTCGTCGCTGGTTTCGCCCCGGGCGCGGATGGAAAAGTCGCCTTCGCGCAGGGCCGAAAGCAGGTTGGCCAGTGTGCGCAACGGAAAGACAACGCGCGAGCGCAGGGCAAACGCCAGCGCCAGCCAGAGCAACAGGAGGGCGAACGTGAGGGTCCACTGGAACTTGGCGGCCATCGTGCTGCGCCACAACAGCACCAGCGCCGCCGCCGTGCCGGGCAGCCCGATCATCAGCGCCAGCAACATCACCTGGCGTTCGTGGCTTGCGGGTTTCACAGGCCGTACTTCTGGAGCCGGCGGTAGAGGCCGCTCCGGCTCAGGCCGAGCGCCGTCGCCGCCTGGCTCACGTTGCCGCTGAAGCGCGCCAGTGCCTTCTGGATGAGCACGCGCTCCACCTCTTCCAGGCTCATTTCTTCCAGCCGCGGACTTGCGCCCGATGCGGATGCGGCGCGAAGCCCCAGCTGGCTGGCATGCACCGCTTCCTCCTGCGCCAGCAGCACGGCGCGCTCCACGGTGTGATCCAGCTCGCGGACATTTCCCGGCCAGGAGTGTTCGAGGAGGGCCTGGAGCGCCGCGGCGTCGAAATTCTTCACGGGCTTGCCGTAACGTCCCGCGTATCGGGTGAGGAAGTGCATGGCCAGGAGCGGGATGTCTTCCTTCCGCTCGCGCAACGGCGGAACGTGGATTTCGATCGTGTTGAGGCGGTAGAGCAGATCCTCGCGGAAGCGCCCGGCGGCGACTTCCACGGCCACGTCCGCATTGGTGGCGGAGAGGACGCGCGCGTTGACCCTCACCGTGCGCGAAGAGCCCACTCGTTCCATTTCGCCCGTTTCGAGCACGCGCAACAGCTTGGCTTGCAGGTTCAGCGGCACGTTGGCGATTTCGTCCAGGAAAAGCGTGCTGCCGTCCGCCAGCTCGAAGCGTCCGGCGCGGTCCACCTTCGCGTCGGTAAACGCGCCGCGCACGTGGCCGAAGAGCTCGCTTTCAAAGACGCCTTCGGAAAGGCCGCCGGCATTCACCGTGACCATGGCTCGCGAGGCGCGCGGCGAAAGGGCGTGGAGGGTGCGCGCAATCACCTCTTTGCCCGAGCCGTGTTCGCCGGTAATCAGCACGTTCGCTTCAGACGGGCCCACCTGCGCCACCAGGTCCATTACCGGCCGCATGGCGGGCGACTCCGCAATCAGCGTGGGCCGTCCCTCCGTACGAAGCAGCTGGTTCTCCGCTTCCAGCCGGCGGCTCTCGCGGAGCGCGCGGCGAAGCTCGATTTGGGTGCGAAGGATGGCCAGCAGCCGCGCGTTGTCCCAGGGCTTCTGCACAAAGTCCCGCGCGCCGCGGCGCATGGCTTCCACGGCCACCTGGACGCTGCCCCACGCAGTCATCACGATCACGGGCAGCGCGCTGTCCGTGGCCTGGATTCGGGAGAGGAGGTCCAGGCCTTCCTGGCCGGAGGTGGTGTCCCGGGTGTAGTTCAGGTCCATCAGGATGGCGTCGTATTCGCGCGTATCCAGCGCCGTCACGACGGCATTGGGCGAGGCCACGCTGTCCGATTCCATTCCTTCGCCTTTCAGCAGCAGGCGAAGCGCTTCGCGCACGTCTGCCTGGTCGTCGGCGACGAGCACGCGGGGAGCGGGGCTTGAGGAAGCGCGTTGCATGCGGGCGTTAGTCTATCCCTGCCGGAACGGAAGAACGGCGGAAAAACGAAGCCGGAAACCGGGAAACCAGCGAACGGCATCGCCGGGACCGGCAGCTCTCGGCTTCGCAAGAGAGAGGCACATGGGAAGGCTCGGCGGCACGATCAGGCCTCGCGCGCCACTCCCTTCTTTTCTTCGAGTGGCACAATCCATCCGTCGAGCAACTGGATGACGCGGTCGCCGTAGGCAGCCCAATTTTCGTTGTGGGTCACCTGAATGATCGTGGTTCCCTGGCGGTTCAGGTCCTTCAGCATGTCCATGATCATCTTGCCCTGGCTGGAATGCAGGCTGCCGGTGGGTTCGTCCGCCAGAATCAATTTCGGGTTGCCGATCACGGCGCGCGCCACCGCCACCAGTTGCTGCTGCCCGCCAGAAAGCTGGCTGGGGTACAAATCCTTCTTCCCCACGATCTGAAAGCGGTCCAGAGTGTCCGCGACGATGGATTGCCGCTCGGCTTTCTTCAGGTCGCGATAAGAAAGCGGCAGGTCCAGGTTTTCCGCCACGGTCAGATCGTCCAGCAGGTGATATTGCTGGAATACAAAACCGATGAACCGTTTGTGCAGCTCGACGCGCTGCTGCGGCTTCATCTTGTGCACTGAGTATTCCAGGAAGTTGTATTCGCCTTCCCAGGCGCTGTCCAGCATGCCCAGGATGGCCATCAGCGTGGATTTGCCGGCGCCGGAAGGTCCCATGATGGTGATGAATTCGCCTTCGCGGATACCCAGATCGATCCGCCGGAGCACCCACGTGCGCCCCGCTCCCACGGGGTAGGATTTTTCCACTCCTTTCATCTCGATCATCGTTGCTCCTTGAGCTGCTGCCGCATCCGCGGCTAACGTGGCCAGTGGTCGCTTGCCTCGGCACTATTCATATCGTAGCGCAACAATCGGATCCACGCGCGTGGCCCGGCGCGCGGGAATGTAGCAGGCCACCAGCGCCACGCCAATCAGAAGCAGCGGCACGCCCAGAAACGTGGCCGGGTCCAGGGCATGAACGCCGAACAGCAGTGCGGAAATCCCCCGAGCCATGAAAAAGGCGAGCGCCAGCCCGGCAACGGCCCCTCCGCCTGCCAGCCAGAGCCCCTGCCCGAGCACCAGCCGCATCACATCCCGCTTCTGTGCGCCCAGCGCCATCCGGATTCCGAGTTCCTGTTTCCTCTGCTGGACGTTGTACGACATCACGCCATAGATGCCGATGGCGGCAAGTCCCAGCGCCAGGAGGCCGAAGATCAGCAGCAGAGAAGCGCCAAAGCGGGCCGCCCACAGCGCCTGATCCAGCAGTTGTGAGATGGTCTGCACCTGGGTGAGCGGCAGCTGCCGATCGAGCTCTTGCACGGCGGCACGCACGGTGGGCAGCGCGGCCATGGGATCCCCGGCCGTGCGGACGTGCAGAGTCACATCGGGAGAGTAATGCTGCAGCATGGGGAGATAGAATGCCGGCGTCGGGTCCTCCCCCAGTGTGTTGATCTTCGCCGTCGTGGCCACTCCCACGATTTCGAGAATCCAGGTCTCGCCCCAGCAGCGAAATCGTTTTCCCAGGGCGTCCTGATTGGGGAAGAATTTGTCCGCAAACGCCTGGTTGACCACGGCCACGAGCGGCGCTCCATCGCGGTCCGTCTCAAGGAATCCCCGCCCGTGCAGAATGGGAGTGCCTGTGGTCTTGAAGTACTCCGTGTCCACCTGATTGACAGAGGTCAAGATCCCGTTCCTTCTGTCGTTCTGGTCCACGCCTTCGGGGAAGACGGTGCGCGCGAATCCGCCGGCCAGCGGCGCCTGGGCAGCGACCGAGGCATCCTTGACCTGCGGCATGGCCCGCAAACGTTCCATGAGCCGGCGGTAGAACTCCTGGCCCTGTTCTTCCTTGTAGTTCTGCGCGCCCAGATCGAAGTTCATCACCAGCATGTTCTTGGTCTCGAATCCCGGATCGATCTGCTCGGCGTTGTGGAGGCTCGAGAGGAACAGGCCGGAGCCCACCAGCGCGATCATCGAGAGCACGACTTCCACCACCACCAGCGCGCTGCGCAGCTTGTGACGCCCCCCTGCCGATCCGGAGCGGCCGCCGCCTTCCTTCAGCGTTTCGTTGACGCTGAAGCGGATGGCCTGCCACGCCGGCAACATCCCGAAGGCGAATGCAGTGAGCAGCGCTACGCCCAGGGTGAACAGCAGCACCCGCGAATCCATGCTCAGGTCAATGTTTTCCGGCTTCAGGAACGGCGGGCGAAAGGCCAGCAGCGCGGTACGAAAGCCCGAGGCAACCGCCAGTCCCGCGCCTCCGCCGATGACGGCCAGCAGAAAACTTTCGGAGAGCATCAGCGTCACCAGGCGCCCTTTTGTGGCGCCCAGCGACATGCGCACGGCCAGTTCCCGGCGACGGTCTGCGCCGCGCGCGAGCAGAAGATTGGCCAGGTTGGCGCATGCGATCAGCAGCACCAGGCCCACAACAGTCATCAGCAGGATCCCGGCTTTCACGAACAAATCCCGCCCGTTGGGCCCGACCGTGGTTTGCGCCAGGGGCAATAACCGCACATTCCGCCCCGCGTTGTCGTTGGGGTATTCCTGCGAGAGTTGTGTGGCGATTGTCTGCAGATTTGCCTGCGCCTGTTCGAGAGTGACGCCCGGCTTCAGCCTGCCGAAAGCGAACATGACCAGCGGACGGCGCTCCATGAACCACTGTTTGTTCAGTCCGGTGAGCACCTGGTCGTGCTCCGCGTCGGGAATCCACAGGTCCGGCCCCGGTCCCACGAAGATGCCCTGGAAGCTCTTGGGAGCAACTCCGATCACAGTGAACGGCTGCTGGTTGAGTGTGATGGATTTCCCGACAATCCCGTGATCGCTTCCAAAGCGCCGCTGCCAGAGTCCGTAACTGAGCACGGCCACTGGATAGCCGCCCTGTTTCTTGGCCTGCTCGGGATCGAACGTGTTGCCTACCAGGGCATGGACTCCCAGAACCTGAAAGTAGTTGTAGGAGGCCAGCGTGGCGTTGAGCTGTTCGGGATTTCCTCCTCCGGAAAGACTCACCCCGGTTCCTGTGAACGCTGCCATGCCGGAGAGCATGTCATTCTGATCGCGCAGATCCTGGTAATTCAGATTGGACATGGGCAGGAACTGCTGCTGCGCCGTGCTGTTTTTGACGTCCGTGCCCAGAACGGCCACCAGCCGCTCCGGATCCTCCACCGGGAGGGGGCGCAGCAGGACCGCATTGACCACCGTAAAGATGGTGGTATTCGCGCCGATGCCCAACGCCAGTGTCAGCAGCGCCACCAGCGTGAATCCCGGCGATTTGCGCAGCAGCCGCAGTGCGTAGCGAAAGTCTTGAATCAGATTGTCCACGGTCGTTCTCCTTCCCGGCATTCCCTCCGGCTTCTAATTCCCAGGCTTATTCATGCCGCAGCGCCACCAGCGGATCCACCCGCGTGGCGCGCCGCGCGGGCACGTATGCCGCCAGCACCGATACGCCAGCGAGCAGCACCACCGCAGCCAGCGACGCGGCGAATCCTCCATTCGAGGCGTTGAAGAGCAGGTGCCCGAGAAACCTGCTCAGAGGCAGTGCAGCCAGCGCGCCTGCAAGCATTCCGACCGCAGCGACTCCCATCTCCCACCCCACCGCGAGCCGCAGGATGTCCTTCCGTTCAGCTCCCAGCGCCATGCGGATGCCGAATTCGCGATCGCGTCGGCTGACTGAATAGGCCGTGACGCCATAGACGCCGATGCTGGCGAGCAGCAGTGCCAGCGAACCGAACACCGCGAGCATTACGGTGGGCGCGCGCACGCCGGTGAGCGAATCGTCGATCAGTGCATTCAATGCGCTTACTTGGGAGACCGGCTGGAGCGGGTCGAGCGCATACACTGCCTTCTTCGCCGCCACGGCCGCTGCCAGCGGATCACCGCTGGAAGTCCGAATCACGATGGCCATCTCCTCCGGCGTGTACTGTTGGGCGCACAGATAGGCTTGTAGTGCGACCGGGTTCGTGAGGCTCCCCTGGCGAACGTCCGCCACGACCCCAATCACTTGCTGCCAATCTCCCAGTAGTTGCACGCGCCTGCCGATGGGATCCATCCCGGGCCACAGTTTCCGCGCCATGCCCTCGCTGATCACCGCCACTTTGGGCGCATTGCGGGCGTCGCGTTCCTCAAAGCCGCGGCCGCGCAGGAGTGGAATCTGCATAGTGGAGAAAAACCCCGGCAAGACGAAATGCTGCTCCGTGGATGGTGCCTGACCCGCGGGATAGGGCTGGTGGCCGGGCGCCTCATAATCGAAGTCGCTGGTCTGTCCGCCCGGCCCAAAAGGGACGTAGGCCGTGGCGCCGGCGGCCTGTACGCCGGGGAGCGCCTGCACACGCTCCACGAGCCTCTGGAAGAAGCGCAATTGCGCGTCCGAATCGGGATAGCGGACCCTCGAGAGGGGAATCTCCATTGTTGCCAGCCCCCGGGGATTGAATCCAGGGTTCTCTTGCAGTACGTGATAGAGACTGATCAACGTGAGCGACGCTCCAGAAACGAGAACGGTGGCCAGCGCGATCTCCGCTCCCACGAGCATGGCCCGCAGCCGGGTCTGCCCGCGTGCCTCTCCTGCCTGCAGGGAGCCTGACTGTATGGACGTTTTGGGGTCCTCCCGCGATACACGGAATGCCGGGAGCAGGCCGAATGCCGTCCCAGCCAGAAGGGATGCAGCCAGTGCGAAGAGCAGAATCCTGGGATCGAGAGCGATCTCTCCCGGGCGCAGGTTCGAGGGAAGGTAGACCGCCATCGCGTTGGCCGCAGCCACTCCGAGCGCCACTCCCGCCGCGCCACCCAGCATGGAAATGAGCAAGCTCTCCACCAGCGACTGGCGCACCAGCATCGCTCGTGTCGCCCCCAGCGATCTGCGTATGGCAAATTCCCGCGCGCGCGTCGTTCCACGGGCCAGCAGCATGTTGGCCAAGTTCACGCAGCCGATCAGCAGCACGAAGGCGACGGCGGCCAGCAGTGTGAGCATCACCGGTTCCGTATCTCCAAACAGCACGTTGGAAAGCAGCCCCACGGCGATTCCGTGTTGATTGCCGGGAAATTTGGCGTCGATGGCTTTCTGAATCACGGCCAATTCCTGGTGTGCGCGTTCGGCGGTGACGCCCGTCTTTAGCCGGCCGACCACGCGGAGGTAATTCGTGCCGTGCTGGTCCCAGGGCGGCTGCGGTTCGAGCGGAATCCACACGTCGCGGCCGGAATAGAGGTCGGGAGTCACGCGCGGCATGACGCCTACAATCACGTATTCCTTTCCGTTAAGAGCCAGCGACTTTCCCAAGGTATCCGGGCGGCTGCCGAATTCCCGCTCCCAGAAGTCGCGGCTGATGAGGCAGGCCTGGGGGCCGCCCGCACGATGTTCCTCCGCGCTCATCGTTCTCCCCGCCGCCGGAGGGATTCCCAGCATGGAGAAAAATCCTTCCGAGATATACGCGCCCGGGATTCGCCGGGGTTCGCCGCGCCCGAGCAGCGTGAAGTTGCTCGAGAATGTGGCTCCCAGCGACCGGAAACTCCCCGACTCCTTCCGCCACTGGACGAAGTCCGGATAGGAACTGGGCGTCAGCCCCGCCTCCGGGTAGGTGTTCGCCACCCCGACGAGCTGTTCCGGATGCGCGTAGGGCAAACGGAACATCACGCTGTCCATCACCGAAAACACCGCGGTGTTCGCGCCGATGCCCAGAGCGAGAGTGAGCACGGCGACGCCGGTAAATCCGGGCGCGCGACGCAGCATGCGCAGAGAGAATACGATGTCGCGCAAGAGCGCGTCCGCTAGGCGCTTCTTCATTTCGGCATCCTTCTCCGGCTTCTAACTTCCAGGTTTATTCATGCCGCAGCGCCACCAGCGGATCCACCCGCGTGGCGCGCCGCGCCGGCACGTAGCACGCCAGCATGGCCACCGCCACCAGCAACACGACGACTCCGCCGTAGGTGAGCACGTCGGTGGGCTTGACGCCAAACAGCAGCGACTCCACCGTGCGAGTGAGAGCAAGCGAAGCGGCAAGCCCGACGACGGTTCCCAGGGAGATCGTTCTCAATCCCTGGCCCAGAATCATCCACAGAACATCGCGCGAGGCGGCTCCCAGCGCCACGCGCACGCCGATTTCCCGCGTGCGTCGGCTCACCGAGTACGCCATCACGCCGAACACTCCCGCAGTGGCCAGCAGCAGCGCGGCGATGCCGAAGAACCCGATGATCAGCAGGCTGAATTTGCGGGAGCCGAGCGAAGCCGAATAGATTTGGGAGAAGGTCCGGAACCTGGCCGGGATTTCCGGGTCCAGTTCCTGCAGGATTCCGCGAGCTGCCGAGGTGACCGCCTGCGTGCCCAGTTCGCTGTGCAAGGTGAGGGTGAGGGCAGGGCGCGGCCGCTGGAAGAGATCGACATACACGGTTGGCCGCGGCGGCGATTCCAGGCCATAGTCACGCACGTCGCCGACGATTCCCACGACGGTAAGCAGGCGCAGGTCGCCGTCCATATTTCCAAACTCAATGGTGTGGCCGATGGGGTCCTGGCCGGGCCAGCGCTCGCGCGCCAACGACTCGCTAATCACAGCCACATGCGGGGAATCGGCGCCGTCGCGGTCGTCGAACATGCGTCCGCGAATCAGCGGAATGCCCAGCGCCCGGAAGTAGCCGTCCGTCGAAACGCAAAAGTCGGCGATGCCCACGCGGTCTTTTTGCTTCGCCAGGGATTCGAAATCCCTGAAGTCTTTCGGGATCTCGCTCTGCGAAATCAGCAAAAACATTCCGTCGGGAAGCCCGCCATCGAGCGGCAGGCTGCTGGCGGCGCCCACCTGCTGCATGCCGGGAATTTGTTTGAGCCGGTCGATCAGCCGCGCAAAGAAAAGGGCCTGTTGAGCCTTGATCTTTGGATCCTCGGCCCAGGGAAGCGAGACGTCCATGGTTACGATCTTGTCGATGCGGAAGCCGGGGTTCACTTCCAGAACTTTCATCAGGCTGTGGCCGAACAATCCGGCTCCGACGATGAGAACCAGCGTGATGGCAATTTGCGCCGCGACGATGGCGCGGCCTATCCGCTGGCTGCCGGGAGAACCGGCCTGTCCCCGCCCGCCCTCGACGAGGTCCTCGCGAAGGTCTCCGGAAGTGGCCCGCACCGCGGTGAAGACTCCAAGGGCCACTGCGACCCCGGTGGAAAGCAGCAGAGCGAACAGAAGTACGGGAGTGTTGATGGAGACGCTATCCAGCCGGGGCAGATTTTCCGGCGCGAGCGCCAGGAGTCCGTCCACGCCGGCAAACGCACCGAGCACGCCCAGACCGCCGCCGGCAAGCGCCAGGAGCAGCGCTTCGGTGAGAAACTGACGGATCAGGCGTCCGCGCGCCGCGCCCAGCGCGTTGCGGACGGCGAGCTCACGTCCCCGGAGCGAGGCCTGCGCGAGCAGCAGATTGGCCACATTGGCGCAGGCAACCAGCAAAAGAAACCCGACGGCCACGAAGAGCACCAGCAACGGCGTTCGCGCCTTCCGGGTGATGGAGGTTTGCAGCGGGACGACAATTCCGTCTTTCAGCAAGTAAGGGCCCTGCTCGCTCGACGTCGTGTTAATCCGGCGCGCGATCGTGCTGATATCCGCACTCGCTTGTTCGGCCGTCACGCCATCCTTCAGGCGTCCGACCGCCAGGTAGTTGTGCGAGGTACGGCTGGGATTCTCACCGCTGAGATCTGCCGGCACCCACAGATTCGCCTCCAATGGAAATTGGAAGCCTGCCGGCAGCACTCCGATCACGGAAAAGACCATGTTGTCGATCTTCAAGTGGGACTGCGAAAGGTCCTGTGTGGATCCCAGATACTGCTTCCAGTACCCATAGCTGGCCAGGACGACCGGCGCTGCGCCCTTCCTGTTGTCCTCGGCAGTGAAATCGCGGCCGATGACGGGCTGCACGCCGAATACCTTCAAGAACCCCGGAGTGACGCCCGCCACCACCGTGCGCAGCGGTTGCGACGCGCCGGAAACGGACGAGATGGTGTCATTGTATTTCGCAATGGCCTGGAAACTGCGGTTCTGGTCGCGGAAGTCGTCGTAGTTGGGGTCCGCCAGGTGCGACCACGTACCTTTCGAGGTCACCTCAAAAATCGCCATGATGCGGTCCGGCTCCGTGTAGGGCAGCGGCCGCAGCAACACGCCATACACCACGCTGAAGATCGAGGTGGTCGCGCCGATGGCCACCGCCAGGGTGAGCACCGCGGCGCATGCGAATACGGGAGAACGGCGCAACGTGCGAAAGGCAAAGCGAAGATCGCTCAGAAAGGATTCCATGGGCACCCTCCGCCGATCATTCGTGTCTCAGCGCCACCAGCGGATCCACGCGAGTGGCCCGGCGCGCGGGCACGTAGCAGGCGAACAGCGCGACGCCCAGCATCAGCGCCGACACGCCCCCCAGCGTGAGCGGATCGAACGGACTCACCTGGAAGAGCAGGGAGGAGAGGGCCCAGCCTGCGCCCAGCGACGCCACCAGCCCTGCTGCGAGTCCGATTCCCGCCAGGCGCGCGCCTTGCCCCAGCACCAACTGCATGATGTCGCTCCGCTGCGCGCCGACGGCAATGCGGACGCCGATCTCATGGTTCCGACGGACTACCACATACGAAACCACGCCGTAGATTCCCAGCGAGGCGAGAATCAGCGCCAGCCCGGCAAAGGCCGCAATGAGTTCCACGGAGAGGCGGCGGGCGGAATTGTTTTCCGCGACCACCTCTTCCATCGGGCTGATTCCGAATAGAGGCACTCCCGGATCCACGGAACGCACCGCGGAGCGCACCGCGGAGGTCAGCGCGGCAGGGTCGGCCGCCGCACGGATGATCAGCGCTCCCCCCTGTCCCGGACGCTGATCGTTGGGCAAATACGTTTCGAAGCGCGAAGGCTGGTCCACGCCGTAATTCTTTACGTGCGCCACTACGCCCACCACAGTGCGCCAGACGGGCTCTTTCCCTGGCATCGGCGGCCCGTCCACCGAGAGGCGTTTGCCGATGGGGTTTTCGCCCGGCCATTCCTTCGCCGCCAGAGATTCATCCACGATGCAGACGAGCGGCGACGTGGCCGTATCGTGCTGGTCGAAGTAGCGGCCCCGGAGCAAACCGATCCCCATCGCCCGGAACGTATCGGGAGTCACACGGCCGATGTCCGTCGTAAGAAAGTGCCCGGGCTGGGGAATCGGGCTTCCTTCGGGGTAGAAACTTGTTTGCGCTCCACCGAGCAGCGGCCATTTGTATCCGGCGGATTCCACTCCGGGCACGGACTGGAGATTCGCCACAGCCTGGCGGATGAATTCCCGGCTCTTCGCTTCGTCCCTGTAGGGGTTGTCCGGAAGCGAAAAGGACGCGGCGAGCACGTGGGTGGGATTGAATCCCGCATTTGCGTGGACGATGTGGTAGAGGCTCTTGCCCATCAATGCCGCTCCGGCCAGCAGCACCAGAGAGAGGGCAAACTCGGCCACTACCAGGGCGTTGCGCAGCCGGCCGGTGGAACGGCCCGCGCCTGTCCGCTTGCTTTCCTGCAGCGCCTGCTGCACGTCGGTCCGCACGGATTGGATGGCCGGAAAGATCCCGAAGAAGAGCGCCGTGAAAACAGTCAGTCCCAGGCTGAACAGCAGCACCGTTCGATCCACGGACGACTCGGCGATTCGCGGCACTGCGTCCCTGAAAAAGTGGCCAAATCCCTGAAGGCACCATGCGGCCATCAAAATCCCCAGCACACTCCCGGCAACAGAAAGCACCAGGCTTTCCGTGAGCGACTGCCGCACCAGCCGAAGCGTTCCCGCACCCATGGCGCGGCGTATGGCCAACTCGCCGAAGCGTTCGGTGGCCCGGGCGAGCAGCAGGTTGGCGATGTTTGAGCAGGCAATCAGCAGCACGAGGCCGACAGCCGCCAGCAGCGCCATCAGCGGAGGCCTGACGTCGTCCACGTAGGCGCCCAAAAGAGAAAACACCTCGGCAGTGTCTCCGCGGTTTTCGGTATATTTCTGAGCCAGCCGCGCGGCGATGCTCTTCAGTTCCGCGCGCGCCTGTTCCAGGGTCACGCCGGGTTTCAGCCGCGCCATCGCGTACATGCCCGGATGCTCATCGCGCCGGCCGGGGCCGCCGAGCATGTCCTCGTTGCGCCAAAGGGATGTAAAGACGTCAACCTGCTGCCAGTAGCCGTGCATCCGCTCGCTGGGCAGCACACCGATCACGGTGTAGGGTTCGCCGTCGAGCATCAGTTTTCTTCCCAGCACGCCGGGATCGCGTCCGAACTTCCGCGCCCAGAATCCGTCGCCGAGCAGGACCACGCGCTCGGCGCCCGCTTTGTCTTCCTCGGCGGTCATCGTGCGCCCGATGACCGGCGTCAGCCGGGTGGTGGGGAAATAATCCGCGCTGATCTGCCGCTCGCGCAGGCGTTCCGCCTCGTTTGATCCGGTGAGCACCACGTTTTCCGTGCGGTAGGGAGCGATGCTCTCGAATACCGTGTTCATCGCCTGCCAGTCGCGCATGTTGGCCATGGAGATGCTCATGTACGGCACGCGGTCCGACCACTCGGAGAGAAACACCATGCGGTTCGACTGGGGATAGCCGAGCGGCCGCAGCAGCACCGCGTTTACCACGCTGAATATGGCGGTGTTCGCACCGATTCCCAGCGCCAGCGTCAGCACCGCAACCGCGGCGAATCCCGGAGATTTCCGCAGCATCCGCAGCGCGAATCGGATGTCCTGGAGCAACGTTTCCATCGGAGTTTCTCCTTGATTCTCCCTATTCGTGCCGCAAGGCGACCAAAGGATCCACCAGCGTGGCCCGCCGTGCGGGTATGTAGCAGGCCAGGAGCGAGACAAGCGCGAGCACCAGAGCGACTCCGCCAAACGTCACTGGATCCGCCGGCCGGATTCCGAACAGGAGGTTGGCCATGAAGCGGGTGAGGACCAGAGCCACCGCCACACCCGTTGCAATGCCTGCCAGCACCAGGCCGAACCCGCGCGCGAGGACCATCTTCAGGATGTTCGGCCGGCCCGCGCCGAGCGCCATGCGAATGCCGATCTCGTGCGTTCTCCGGCTGGCTGCATAGGACACGACTCCGTAAACGCCCACGAGCGCGAGCACCAGGCCGAGGGCCCCGAGAGCGCCCGCGAAGTCCGCGCCCATATTCAGCAGGAAAAAGCCGTTTCCGCCGTCCAGTGCCTGGTGCATTCCCATCACGTCGTAAACGGGCAGGTTAGGATCGAGATCGCGAATCTGTTTCACCACCGTGAGCGCCAGGCTTTCGGGCGCGCCTTCCGTGCGGACCTGCAGGACGCGCACCGAGTGGTAGTTCTGTCCGATGGGGGCGTAGTAAAAGGGAGTCGGGTCTTCGAAAATCCATTGGTACTTCCCGTTTCCGGTGATGCCCACCACTTCGATGGGTTTGTCGTTCGCATTGTCGGCGATGAAGCGCTTGCCGACAGGGTCCTCGTTCGGCCACAGTTTTTTCGCCATGGTTTCGTTCACTACGGCAACGCGCACCGGCGATTCCTGGTCCTCGGCGGTCAGCTCGCGGCCGCGTATCACGGGCGTTCCCACAGTCTCGAAGTAGTCTGTCCCCACGTCGTTGAAGCCTGCGATTGGCCCGCGTTTGGTGGGATCCGGCGGCTGTCCCTCGGCGCGGATGTAGGCGCTCTGATTGTCGTAATTCAGCGGAAACGTGAAGGAGACTGTGGCGGAGCGCACCCCCGGAAGTGCGCGAATCCGCGATTCCAGTTCGCGGTAGAAAGCCCGGCCGCGCGCGGCATCGTAGCCGCGTTCGGCCACGTCCATGCTCACCAGCAGAACGTGGTCCGGCTGGAAACCCAGCTTCACACTCCTCGCGTTGCCCACGCTGCGCACGAACAGGCCCGCTGCCACCAGCAGCACCAGTGAACCCGCCACTTGCGCCACCACCAGCGCGTCGCGAAGCCGGTGATGTGTGTCTCCCCCGGGCCCGCGCCCGCCTTCGCGCAGCGTGTCGTGCACGTTTGCCATCGACCCGCGCAGCGCCGGTATCAGCCCACTGACCAGTCCGGCCAACAAGGCAATTCCCAGGCTGTATCCGAATACTCGCCAGTCCATCCCGAAATCGAAATGGAAGGGAAGATCGCCGGGGAGACGGATTCCGGCCAGCATCCGGCTGGCCCACCACCCGGCTACTGCACCCAGCCCGCCGCCCAGCAACCCGAGCAGAATGCTTTCCGTCAGCATCTGCCGGATGATCCGCGCCCGCGCCGCGCCCAGCGCCGCGCGGATTGCAATTTCCTTCGACCGCACTGTGGCGCGTGAAAGCAGCAAATTCACCACATTCAGGCAGGCCACCAGCAGCACCATCCCCACCAGCCCAAGGAAAACAGATGCCACGAGAGGAACCTGAGCCGAGGAATTGGCATCCGGGCGCGCCAGATTCTCCGGGATCACGTACATGCGGTTTCCTTTGTTCGAATCCGGATACTCTTTCGCGAGCCGCGTGGCAATCACCTGGAGCGAAGCCTGCGCGGCCTGCCGGCTGATTCCCGGCTTCAGCCGCGCCAGGATGCGCAGCGCGTGGGCGGTTCTCTTCGTGAACAGGTCGTTTGCTTCCGGATCGATGGCGGCCATTCCCAGCGGCATGTAGATCTCGGTTTCGGCCAGTGAGAAGGTGCCGTGGAACGATTCCGGCGCGACGCCGATTATCGTGCAGGGATGGCCGTTGACGCTCACGACTTTCCCAACCACCGACGGGTCGCCGCCAAAGCGCCGGCGCCAGTATTTATAGCCCAGCACAACGACGGGATCCGTGCCGGGCGTCTTTCCCTCCGTCGGCAGAATGAATCGCCCCAGTGCCGGCTCGATTCCCAGCATCGAAAAATAGTTCCCGCTCACCAGATAGGCGAAGGTCCGCTCCGCCTTTCCATCCGCGCTTAGTCCCATGAAGCTCAGGTTGGCGGCGGACATGTCCGTGAACGCGTCGCTCTGTGCCTGGTAGTCCTGGTAGTCGAGATAGGAGATGTTGTGCGGGTCCTCGTTCTCCGGATGAGAATTGGCGACCACCACGAGTTGCTGCGGATCCTTGACAGGTAGGGGCCGCAAGAGAAACGCGTTCACCACGCTGAAGATGGCCGAGTTCGCCCCGATGCCCAGCGCCAGCGTGACCACCGCCACCGCAGTGAACCCCGGCGACTTCCAAAGCATCCGGAGACCATGCCGAATGTCGCCCCACACTGTTTCCATTGTTTTCCTCTCTGTTTCACTCGTAACGCAGCGCGACCATCGGATCCGTATGCGCCGCGCGCCGCGCCGGCAGCCAGCACGCCAGCGCCGCGATTCCTGCAAGCAGCAGCGAGATGCCTAGAAACGTCGGCACGTCGTCCGCCTTGACTCCAAAAAGCAGCCCGGCGAGCAGGTGCGCCAGTGCGATGGCTCCCGGAATGCCGATCGCCACGCCCGCCAGCGTGAGGCGCGCACCACGGCGGAACACCAGCCGCAGAATTCCGCCCGGCACTGCTCCCAGCGCCAGACGGATGCCGAATTCGCGCGTGCGTTCTCCCACCGCGTAGGCCAGCACCCCGTACACGCCCACTGCGGAGAGGATCAACCCGAGCAGGCCGGTCACCGCCATCATCACCGCGGGGTATGCCAAGCCGATTGTGGATTCATGCATCACCTGGGCGAGTGTTTTCACGTCGTAGAGAGCCAGATCCGGATCCACGGCCGCAATCTTCCGGCGCACCGTATCGGCGAACTGTGTGGGATCGCCGGACACTCGGAGGGCGAAGGAACTGAAATGTCGCCCCGCCTGCGTGTACGGCCGGTACACTTCCTGCTTCGGCCCGGAGTGCAGCCACACGTAGTTCACTTCTCCCACCACGCCCACAATCGTCATCCACGTGTCGCCCTCGCGCGCCGACGCGAACCGGATGCGCCGGCCCACGGCGCTTTCTCCCGGCCAGTACCGCTGCGCCAGGTTCGCGCTGATGATCACCGCCTGCGGCGCCTCGAGCGTGTCGCGCGAGTCGAACAGGCGTCCCTCGCGCAGGGGAACCTTCATCATCGGGAAGAAGTCGGGGCTCACCACTTCGTACAACGCAGTCGGCTTGTCGCTTTGCGCCGAAACCCGGCCTTCGATCTCAATGCTCCGCGCGCTGTAATTGTTGCTGTACGGCGGGCTGGTGAGCGCGGCGGCAGACTGTACTTGCGGGATGGCGGAGAACTGGCGCAGCGCTTCGTCGTAAAACGCGGCCACTTGCTGCGCGGTCTTGTACCGGTCCGTGTCCGGCAGGTTCATGTGCATCATCAGGATGTGCGCCGGCTCAATATTCTGGTGCACGGCCAGAAGGGTGCTGAATCCCTTCACCATCAGGCCCGCGCCCGACATCAACACCAGCGCCAGCGACACCTGCGCCACCACCAGCCCGTCCCGCATGCGGTGCATCGCTCGTCCGGCCGAATTCCCCCGCCCGCTTTCTTTCAGGGATTCTTCCAGGTCAGGCCGCGAGCTTCTCAGCGCCGGGGCCAGCCCCGCCACCACTCCCGCCAGCACCGCCACGCACACGGTGAACACGATGGCGCCCGAATCCAGCTGGATCTGTTCCCAGCCGCCGATGAATTTCGCCACATCGGCCGGCATTGCCTTCAGGATCACATCTACTGCGACGCTGGCCAGCCACAGGCCGGGCAGCGCTCCCGCCAGCGCCAGCAGCACGCTCTCCGTCAGCAGCAGACGCACGATTCCTCCGCGTCCCGCGCCCAGCGCCAGCCGCACGGCGATCTCGCGCTCCCGCCCGGAAGCGCGCGCGAATTGCAGGTTGGCAACGTTCGCGCACACGATGAGCAGCACAAATCCCACCGCGCCCAGGAGCAGCAGCGTGAAACGCTCCGTCAGATCGCCGATTACGTACTGCCGCAGGGACATCACTCGCACGCCCCAGCCTCGATTGGTTTCCGGGAACTCGGTGGCCAGCCGCTGTTCGATGCCGCGCATTTCCGCCTGTGCCTCGTCCAGCGTCACGCCCGGTTTCAACCGCGCCATCGGCTCCACGTAGCGCCGCGCGCGGTCGGCGCGGTCCGCCGCGGTAAATGCCAGCGGCATCCACAGCTCCGCCGGCTTCGGAAAATCGAACTGGCGGGGCATCACTCCAACCACTTCATAACTCTGGTTGTCCAGGTGCACGGTCTTGCCGATGATCTTCGGGTCGCTTCCGAACTGCCGCGCCCACAGGCCGTGGCTCAGCACGACCTCGCCGTCTTGCCCGGGCTGGTCCTCGCCCTCACGGAACGTGCGCCCCATCGCCGCCCGCGCGCGCAGGATGTCGAAAAAATTTGCGCTGACGTTCACCGCCTCGATCTTTTCCGGCACGCCCTCGCCGGTGAGGTTCATCTCGTTCCACACATACCCGCCCATCTGCTCAAACGAACCGCTCTGTGCTTTCCAGTCGAGATAAGTGGCAGGCGCCACGCTGTTCGTGGCGTCCGGCTCGTGCGGCACCACCTCCATCACCATCACCAGCCGCCGCAGATCCGCGAATGGCAGCGGCTTGAACAGGAACGCTTCCGCCACGCTGAAAATTGCCGTGTTCGCGCCGATCCCCAGCGCAAGCGCGATCACTGCGATGGCCGTGAATCCGGGCGTCTTCCGCAGCATCCGCAATGCATACCGGATTTCCTGCAGCAGGATTCCCATCACCAGTTCCTTATCCGCCCTTCACCCATTCTTCGTCACTATTCGTACCGCAGCGCTTCCATCGGATCCGTATGCGCCGCGCGCCGCGCCGGCAGCCAGCACGCCGCCAGCGTCACCGCGGAGAGCAGCAGCACCATTCCCGCCAGTGTTGCCGGATCGCCCGCGCTCACTCCGAACAGCGAGCTCGCCACCAGCCGTGACGCGCCGAATCCCGCCGCCGTCCCCAGCACCAGCCCCGCCGCAACCAGCGCCATTCCCTCCCACACCACCAGCCGCAGGATGTCCACCTGCTGCGCCCCCAGCGTCACACGCACGCCGATTTCGTGCGTGCGCTGGGAGATCGAGTACGCCAGCACGCCATAGAGCCCCAGTGCCGCCAGCGCCAGCGCCAGCGCACCCAGGATCCCCAGCACCAGCGCCGCGGATCGCTGCACGTATGTGCCCGCCGCGGTGTAGTCCGTCATCGGGATTCCCGCAAATACGCCCACGCGCGGATCGATGGATTGCAGTTTGGCGCGTACGGCCGACGCCAGTGACTCCGGCGGACCCGCGGTCCGCACCTGCAGCGCCACGTCCGAGTCCGAAAAATAGAATTGCCTCAGATCCACAAAGAAATACGGTTCCGGCGCCTGTCCCACGTTGTGGTAGTCGCTGTTCTTCACCACTCCGATGATTCGGGTTTTCCGGTCGCCCCAGCAGGTGAAGTAGTGTCCCAACGGGTCCTGTCCGGGCAGAAAATGTTCCGCGAACGCCTGGTTGACCACCGCTACGTAGTCTTTCGTGGAATCATCCGCATCCGTGAAATCCCGTCCCTCCACCAGGGGAATTTTCAGCGATTCGAAATATCCGGGCGAGACGATGTTCCGGTAAATCTTCGTATTCTCATTCGGCTTGGGGACGTAACCTTCCACGTCCACGTTTTCCCAGGAGCCCATGTCGAATCCCAGGAGCACGTTCTCCGCCAGGCTCACGGACTCGACTCCCGGAAGCCGCGAAATCTCGGCGCGCACCCGCTGGAAATAGGACTGGGCCTGCGGAATTTCCTGTTGCGTGAACGAGAGCTTCAACCCGAAGAGCAGCACATGATGGGGGTCGAATCCGGGATCGACGCGGCTTGCGTTCTCAAAGCTGCGCGCAAACAGCCCCGCGCCCACCAGCGCCACCGCCGCCAGGGTCACTTCCGAGATCACCAGCGCTCCCCGCACCCTCCTCGATCCTCTTCCCTCCGTCGCCCCTCGGCCGCTCTCCTTCAGCGTTTCCCGCACGTCCCTGCGCAGCGCATGGATCGCCGGCGCCAGCCCGAACAGCACTCCCGCTCCCACGCACAGCGCGAGGCAGAACAGCATCACCGGCAGGTCCACACGCATCAGACTCGCGATGGGCATGCCCGTCACCGGCAGCAGCATCCGCAGCGGATCCCCCAGCAGGTAGGTGCAGAACAGTCCCAAGCCTCCTCCAACCAGCGCCAGCAGCACACTCTCCGTCAGCACTTGGCGGAACAGACGCAGCCGGCCCGCGCCCAGCGCCAGCCGCACTGCCACTTCCTTTCCGCGCGTGGTCGCGCGCGCGAGCAGCAGGTTCGCCAGGTTCGCGCACACGATCAGCAGGATCACCACGCCCGCGCCCAGCAGCACCGGAGCGATTCGCGCGAACAGCGTCTGCACCCCGTACCGCGCCTCGCGAACGGGCACCCCTGTCGCGCTCAGTCCCCGGTTGCTGTCCGGGTAGGCCTTCTCCAGCCGTGCGGCGATGCTTTGCAACTCCGCGCGCGCTTGGGACACCGGCACGCCAGCCTTCAGCCTGCCCAGAATGTGGAACGGCCGGTCGTTCCGGTCCTCCAGCCAGTTGTTCCCGCCGGTCAGCACGGGCAGCATCGAAATCGGCACGTACGCGTCGAACGACAGGCCGACGATCGTCCCCGGGAAATCTTCCGGCGCCACTCCCACGATCGTGAATGTCTGCCGGTTGAGCCGCAGCGTCTTTCCCAGTACGTTCCGGTCGCCTCCGAAACGCGACTTCCAGAGCGCCGCGCTCAGCACTACCACCGGATGCGCCCCGGGCGTCACATCCTGCTCATCCTTTGCGAAAAAACGGCCCACGAGAGGACGAACGCCCAAAACGTCGAAATAGTTCCCGGTGACCATGTAGATCCACGCGCGGTCCGCGTGGCGGTCATCTCCGAGCGCCACGGCCCGCTCTTTGAACAGCACGATTCCCGAAAAGGCATTGGCTTGCTGCTCGAAATCCTTGTAGTCCAGATACGAGGAGTCAATCGTGGTTCCCGAAGGCGTCACGTTTTCGATGGAAACCATCCGGTTGCCGTCCGCCACGCCCTCCAGCGGATGCAGCAGCACGCTTTCCACCCAGCCGAACGCCATCGTGCTCGCCCCGATTCCCAAGGCCAGCGAGAGCGCCGCCACCAGCGTGAACCACGGATTCTTCCCCATCATCCGCAGCGCGTAGCGAACATCGTTCAGCAGCGTCGTCATCGCTGATTCTCTCCGATCGCCCTTTGTCCCTTCCGGGAGTGATTGGTGACGCGTCCCCTCCGACCGATGAAAGCCTGCGGACTCATTCTGCCTGCCGTGCGGGCCGCAACCGCCGCCCGCGCTTCGAGGTATTGCTTCTCACCAGTCAGGTTTCACCAGTCACCGGTCACTCATATCTCAGCGCGATGAGCGGCTCGATCCGGGTTGCGCGGAAGGCGGGCAGAAGCGCCGCGCCCAAGGCAACCACGGCCAGTATCGAGATCACCGCCAGGTACGTCACCGGGTCCGCCGCGCTGACGCCGAATAGCGACTGCTTCATCAGTTGCGTCACTCCCAGCGCCCCGGCGAGGCCCACGGCAATCCCCACCGCCACCACGCGGATTTCCTTGGCCAGCACCATCACCAGCACGCCGCCCGTCTGCGCACCCAGCGCGCGCCGCACGCCGATGTCCCGCGTCTGCTGTGCCACGGTGAACGACGTGGTGCCGTAGATACCCACCGCCGCCAGCACCAGCGCCAGCACCGCGAACATACCCAGAAGGTCCAGCGCCAGTTTCCGGCGGGCCACCGAATCCGCCATCCACTCTTCCATCGTCCTCACGTGAAACACCGGCTGGTCCGGATCAATGGCGTGAATCGCGGCTTCGATCTGTCCCGCCAGCCGCTGGGGGTCACCCGCTGCTTTCACCACCACGTCCATCTGCGACTGCAGGTACGGCATTTGCGTGTACGGCCAGTAGAGCTCCACACGTGATTTCTTTTCCAGGCTCGCGTAATGCACGTGCCGCACCACGCCCACGATCGTCATCCATGGCAGGTTGCTTTGCTGCCCGCCCACTTTCGCCCGTTTCCCCAGCGCGCTTTCATGAGGCCAGTAGAGGTGCGCCATGCTTTCGTCCACGATGGCCACAGGCTGCCCCGTTTCGGAATCGTGCTCGTCGAAGAACCGTCCCTCCACCAGCGTCATCCCCATCGCCTCCATGTATCCGGGCGAGATTCCGCGGTAGTCGGTCTCCGGAGTGCGCTGGTCCAGAGGAACAGCCTCTGTGTCCACCGTCAGCGTGCCCGAATTCGGCTGATCCGAGAGCGGAAGGCCGGAAACGGCGCCCGCGGACTGCACTCCGGGCAACGTGCGGATGCGCTCCAGCGCCTGGCGGAAAAACGTTTTCACCTGTTCCGCCTTCCCGTACTTCTCGTTCGGAAGCGTAATCTGCATGGTCAGCACGCCCGCGGGCCGGAAGCCCGGATTCACGTCCAGCACGCGCAAGAAGCTCCGCAGCAGCAATCCTCCTCCGGCCAGCAGAATCAGGCACACCGCCGCCTCGCCGGCCACCAGCAAGCGCAGGCTGCGGCTGCTCTGCATTCCCATCGATCCGCCGCGTCCGCCTTCCTTCAATAGCGAAAACTTCACGCCTCGCACCGCGCGCATGGCCGGAACCAGCCCAAACAGCAGACCGGTTCCCAGCGCCACCGCCAGGGTGAACAGCAGCATCCCCATGTCCACGTCCGTTGATACCGGACGAGGCAGCGTCTTCTCGCTCAGGGCCACGAGCGCGCGGAGCGCCACCGGCACGGTGGCCACTCCCGCTACGCCTCCGACCAGCGCCAGCAGCACGCTTTCCGTCAGGTGCTGCCTCACGAGCCGCCCGCTCCGCGCGCCCATCGTCATGCGCACAGCGGTTTCCTGGTCGCGCGCGGCGGCACGGCTGAGCAGCAGGCTGGCCACGTTGGCGCATGCGATCAGCAGAACAAAACCCACCGCGGCCATCAGAATCCATAGCGAACTTTTCATTTCATCGCCCACCACCTCGTCCAGCAGTGGATTGGCCAGCAGCGTGTAATTGAATTTTGCGTATGGATACTGTTTGTTCTGCTCGATGATGGAGTTGGCTTCATTGGCCAGTTCCGCGCGCGCCTGCGCGAGCGTCACTCCCGGCTTCAGCCGCGCCACCACCTCGAATCCGTGGTTGCCGCGGTTGTTGGGCGCCAGTGCGGCCGGAGCGAAGGCCAGCGGCTGCCACATATCAATCCCTGTAAACCCGGGATACGTGAACCATTTCGGCAGCACCCCGACCACCGTCATCGGCTGTCCGTTGATTTGCAGCGTACGCCCGACCACGCCCGGATCTCCCGCGAATCCTCGACGCCAGAGCCCGTCGCTCAGCAGCACCACGGACTCGTGCCCCGGCTGCCCCTCGTCATCCGTAAACGTGCGTCCAATCTGCGCATTTACCCCCAGCGCGCGGAACAGGCTCGGCGTCGCATTCGCCCCGGCGAGCTGCTCCGGAGTGCCGTTGACGCCCATGTTGAACGAATTCGTTGTGGCACAGGCAATCTCGGAAAAACTGCGGTTTAGATCATTCAGATCGCGGTATTCCGGCGCGGAAAACCACATCTGATCCTTCGGCAGGCCGATGCCGGTGAACCGCCCCCATACTTTCACCAGTTGTTCCGGATGGGGATAGGGCAGCGGGCGGAGCAGTACGGCGCTCAGCACGCTGAAGATTGCGGTGTTCGCGCCGATGCCCAGCGCCAGCGTAATCACCGCCGTGATGGTCAGCCCCGCGTTCTTCACCAGCATGCGCGCGGCGAATTTCAAATCCTGGAGAATGGTTTCCATTGGCGTTCCTCACTCCTCTCGCAGCGCCACCAGCGGGTCCACGCGCGCGGCGCGTCGCGCGGGCAGAAATCCGGCCAGCAGCACCGCGGCGCCCAGCACCCCGATTGCTGCTCCAAATGTCAGCGGGTCCGCCGCCGAGAGCCCGAACAGCCGGCTGGACAGCACGCGAAGCGTCGCCGCGGCCAGCGCCAGCCCGGCCACAATTCCGCCGCCCAGCAGCCACAGCGATTCGCCCAGAATCATCCGCACCACCGACCCGCGCTCCGCTCCCAGCGCCATGCGGATGCCGATTTCGTTCGTTCGCAGCGAAGTGGTGTACGACATCACCCCGTATAGCCCGGTCACGGCCAGCACCAGCGCCAGCACGCCGAACAGCGTCGAGAGTTGCGCCAGCATGCGCTGCTCCGTGATGTCGTCGCGCATGTTATCCAGCACCGGCGAGACGCTCAGAACGTGCAGGCCCGGGAACCGCTCCTCCATTCGCGTCTTCACCGATTTGATCACCGCGCCTGGCTCGCCCGGCGTCCGCAGGATGAACCGCAGGTAGCCGATTTCGTCCGGCCGCTGCGCCATCGGCAGAAAGAAGCGCCGCGTGGGGGCCTCTGCGAGTTCCCGTTCTTTGATATCGCCCGAAACGCCCACGATTTCGACCGGCATGGGATGTTGTTCATCGCCCATCAGCAGGTGATGTCCCAGCGGATCGATCCCCGGGTACAGGTACCGCGCCATGGCCTGGCTCACCACCGCCACCTTCGGTGACGTTTCCGTGTCCTGCGGGCCGAGTCCGCGTCCCTCCACGATGCGCGCTCCCACGATCTGGAAATAATCCGGCCCCACCATGTCGTAGAAATTGGTCCGGTCGTCCGGGGAGGTACGCTTCAGATCTCCCACGCCCAGCAGCGTTGCGTTTTCAGTTCCGCTGAACAGTCCGTTGTAGGAAGTCACCACGCCGCTCACGCCGGGCAGTTCGGTGAGTGCTGCACTCACGTCGCGCATCATCGAGTCCATCTGCTTTTGGCTGTACCCGGAGGCCACCGGGTCCGTTTCCAGCACCAGCAGGTGGTCGCGGTCGAATCCCACGTCTTGTTGCATCAGGTTGTTCAGGCTCCGGGCCAGTAGTCCCGCTCCCGTCAGCAGCAGCAGGCACACCGCCACCTGCGCCACTACCAGCGCCTTTCCAGCGCGGAATTTCCCCCGCCCGCCTCCGGCCTGGCCCGTGCGGCCCATCGAAGGTTTGAGCGCGGAGAGCAGGTCCACCCGCACCGCGCGTACACCCGGCGCCAGCCCAAACAGCACGGCCGTGAACATCGTAATTCCCAGCGTGAATCCCAGCACTCGCCAGTCCGGATGCACGTCGAGCGGGATGGGGTTGGGACCGTTGGAAGCCAGCAGCAGCAGCATCCGGCTGGCCCAGACGGCCAGCGCAGCGCCGCATGCCGCGCCGAGCAGCGAAAGCAGCACGCTCTCCGTCAGCAGTTGACGCACCAGCCGGCCCCGGCCCGCTCCGATGGCCAGCCGCACGCCGATTTCCCGCGCGCGCGCCGCGGCCCGCGTCAGCAGCAGGTTGGCTATGTTGGCGCAGCAGATCAGCAGCACCACTGCCACCATTCCAAACAACAGCAGCAGCGGCTGCATGAATCGCGCCCTCACCGACGAGAATCCCAGCCCGCCCGGCGACACGATCGCGTGGCGGCGTGCGATGGCGGCCTGATCGTCCTGGTCCAGTTTGACTTTCGGCAGCGCAGGAATCAGCCGGTGTACCAGCGGATCGAGTTCCGCCTTTGCCTGCTCGATCGTCACGCCGTCCTTCAGCCGTCCCAGCAGCAGCAGCCAGCTCGTGTTTCCATCCTGCAGCCAGTTTCGTCCCGGATTCACCAGCGGCTGCTGCGTCACCGGAATCCACAGGTCCTCTTCCGTGCCCACGATCTCGCCGGTAAATTCGGGGGCGGCCACTCCGATTACGGTGAACAGCCCGCCATTGATCCTCAGCCGTTTCCCCACCACGCCGGCATCCCGCCCGAACCGCCGCTGCCAGTACTGGTAGGACAGCACAACAACGGGAGGTGATGCGCCTCCCGGCCGATCGTCCTCTTCCGTCAGCGTGCGTCCGGTGGCCGCGCGTACTCCGAGCAGCGTAAAGTAATTCCCCGTCACCATCCGCCCGCGCGGATGTTCCGCCTCCGATGTCCCCGCGGATCCCTCCACTCGCACGTCCAGAGCGCCCGTCCGACCGCTCGCCAGCACGCCACTGAAGCTGCGATTCGAATCTCGCAGTGCGTAGTAGAGCGGCAGAGAAAGCAGGTCGAACCGCGGCGTGCCCTCCGATACGCCACCCACACGCGAAGCCAGCCCCACGACCACGAGTTGCTCCGGATGCGATACCGGCAGGTGTCGCAGCAGCAGCCCGTTGACCAGGCTGAAGAGCGCCGTGTTCGCCCCGATCCCCAGCGCCAGCGACAGCACCGCCACCGCCGTGAATCCCGGGCTTTTCGCCAGTGTGCGCGCCGCAAAGCGTATGTCCTGCCAGATTGCGTTCATCATGCCGCTCTCCCTCCTCACTCGTACCGCAGTGCCACCAGCGGGTCTACGCGCGCCGCGCGCCGCGCCGGAATCGCGCACGCCGCCACGCAGATCGCCATCGTCACCGCAGCCGCCATCGCCAGCGTCGCCGGATCCGCCGGCTCCACGCCGTACAGTAGTTTTCTCAGCAGGCCGGCCAGGGCCACTGCCGCGGCCACTCCCGCAATCGCCCCGATCGCTGCCAGCCGCACTCCTTGGCCCACCACCATTCCCAGCACCCTCGCCGGCCCCGCGCCCAGCGCCATGCGGATCCCGAACTCGTTCGTACGCTGCGACACCACGTAAGCCATCACTCCGTAAATCCCCATCGTGGCCAGCAGCAGCGCCAGCCCCGCAAGCGTTCCCAGCAGCGCCGTCTGAAAGCTCGTGTCCGTTAGCGACTCCGCCACGATCTGGTTCATCGTCCGCATCCGCGCCACGGCCAGCGTGCTGTCCAGCGAGCGCACCTGATTGCGGATCGCGCTGGCAGCGTCTTCCGGCCTGCCCGCGCTCTGGACGGCCACGTTCACCGGCCAATTCTGGGGCCCGGCCAGCGCCATCGTCAGCGGGAAATACGCCTGCGGCATCGGCTGCTGCCGCAGGCTCCACACCTTTACATTTCCCACCACACCGATCACACGGAACGAAACGTTTTCCTGGCGAAACGTCCGCCCGATCACCGGCTGGTTCGGCCAGAACCGCCGCGCCGCGCTCTGATTGATGATGGCGAGGATCTCGAACTTGGGGCGCTGATCCACGGGCACGTTCGAGCCCCAGTAACTGACCGCCTTTTCCGCGATTTGGTTCGTGGTGGCAATGTCGGCTCCCGTGAACGTACGCCCTTCTACGAGCGGGATTCCCATCGTCCGGAAATAATCGGGAGTGATGTAGTTCCACTCCACCAGTGTGTCCTTCGTGCTTTCCTCCGTCTGTCCGTCAACGCTGATGTAGCCGTTGCTTCCGCCCTCGAGCGGCAGTTCGCTGGCGAGCGCCGCGGACCGCACTCCCTGGGTTTCCCCCAGCGATTGCACCAGCCGCTGGTAGAACGACCAGCGGGCATCCAGCGAATCGTATTTTCCCGGCGGCAGAATCAGGCTCGCTGTAAGCACGCTCTCCGCATGAGCACCTGTATCCGCCTTCCTCAGGTTTGCAAACGTGCGCATCAGCAGCCCCGCTCCCGTCAGCAGAGTCAGCGACAGCGCGATTTCCGCCACGACCAGCCCGTCGCGCATCAGCCGCGTTCCCCCGGACGCCGTTGCCGCCTTCGTTCCCCCCGACTTCAAATCCTCATTCAGGCTGATTCGCGAGGCGTGAAATGCGGGCGCCATCCCGAAAACGATTCCCACCGCCAGGCTCACCGCCAGCGTGAACAGCAGCACCCACGCGTTGATTTCGATCGGGTTCGCCGGCTGCACCGGGAACCACTCTCCACTCGTGAGCACCTGCAGGCAACCGTATGCGAGCGCGACCCCCAGCACTCCTCCCAGCACGGACAGCAGCACGCTCTCCGTCAGCAACTGCCGCAACAGCCGTTGCCGGCCCGCCCCCATCGCCAGCCTCACCGCCACTTCGCGCCGCCTCCCGGATGCCCGCGCCAGCAACAGATTGGCCACGTTCGCGCACGCGATCAGCAGCACCAGCGCCACCGCACCCAGCAGGATGTACAGCGATTCCGCCGTACGTCCCACCAGGGCTTCTTTCAGGGGAACCACCGACGCTCCGACCTTGGAGTTCGAAATCGGATATTCCTTCTCGAGCTGCGCCGCGATGGTTTTCAGATCCGTCTCTGCCTGCGCCAGGCTCACTCCCGCCTTCATCCGCCCCACCACCTGTAGGTGGTGTTCTCCGCGCGCACCCAGATACTTCGCCGACATGTCGATCGGCACCCACACGTCCGCCGCGCCGGGAATCCGGTACCACGACGGCATGATTCCGACGATTTGGTAGGCCGCCCCGTTCAGGTCGAGCGTTTTTCCGATCGCGTTTGCCTGGCCGCCGAGATGCGACTCCCAGTACCCGTAGCTCACGATCGCCACGCGGTTCTTTCCCGCCTGGTCTTCCCCCGCCACGAACGCCCGCCCGGCCATGGGGCGCACTCCCAGCACGGAGAAGAAGTTCGCCTGCGTCTCCACCACCATCACGCGTTCCGGTTCCCCCAGTCCGCTTGCGTTCAACGCCTGCTGGTAGGAGTACACCGCCATATCCTCAAACGTGCGGTTTTGCACGCGCCAGTCCAGATAATCCTCTCCGGTAAGGGGAAAATTCCCGGACGCGCTCTCCGTTTCGTACACCTGCAGCAGGCGGTCTGGATTTTGGAAGGGCAGGGGGCGGAGAAGCGTGGCGTCCACCACGCTGAACATGGCGCTGTTCGCGCCGATCCCCAGGGCGAGGATCAGCAGAACAAGCAGCGTGAATCCGGGGCTGTTCGCAATGCGGCGCAGCGCGTAGCGGACGTCAAGCGCCAGTCCTTGCCACATATCGCCTCCCGAATCAATGCCCGGCTGGAAACACCCATGGCGTTGCCGCCCGCCGCGCCTTCCGGATGGGCGGGCGTTCCAGCCGCGCGATTTCGCTTTACGCTACAGAGGTGAAATGAACCGGCTTAGTTCCGGCGCGCTGAAGTCCGGCAGCGGCACCGTCAAGCCGCCGTCGCCGGGCTTTTTGCCGGAGTTCTTCTCCAGCCATGCCGACTGTCCCGCTTCCGGGCCGGAGTTTGCCGCGGCCGGGGAGTCCGTGGCCGAAGCCTGAGAGGTTTGCGCGTTCGCCGTGCCACGCGCGCGCGTGGTCGCAGAGTGGCCGCTGCTGGTGCGAGGGCAGGCCAGCACCACGTTGCATCGCCGGGCGCCCGCGCTGTTCGCTGGATAGAGCCCTAGATGCTGCGCCGCGGACGATGCGCCCAATCCCAGCGACAGAACGGCTATAAACACGGCCGAGGGCGATGATGCCAGCCGCCGCCAGGCGCCGTGAAGTCCCTGCCCAACTGCTGCGTTCATGCCTTCACCGCCTCATGTCCCGTCGCTGTGGTTTCTTCCACAACGCGCCCGTCGAACAGGTGCACGGTACGCTCCGCGCACCCCGCGTAGCGTGTATCGTGCGTCACCATGCAGATCGTCGCGCCCTCGCGGTGCAGCTGGTTCAGCAGTTCCATCACTGCCTCGCCGTTCTTCGAGTCCAGGTTCCCGGTAGGCTCGTCCGCCAGCAGGATGGCCGGCTGGCCCACCAGGGCGCGCGCCACGGCCACGCGCTGCTGCTGGCCTCCGGAAAGCTGCGAAGGATAGTGCTTCATGCGGTGCGCCATGCCCACCCGCTCCAGCACTTCCTGCACACGCTTGCGCCGTTCCGAGGACGACATGCCCCGGTAGGTCAGCGGCAGTTCCACGTTCTCGTACACGTTCAGGTCCCCGATCAGGTTGAACGCCTGGAAGATGAATCCGATCTCGCGGTTCCGGATTCGCGTCCGCTCCGAGAGCGAAAGCTGCGCTACAGGCTGCGTCTTCAGCCGGTATTCGCCCCCGCTCGGCGAATCCAGCAGTCCCAGGATCGAAAGTAGCGTGGACTTCCCGCAGCCCGAAGGGCCAGCGATCGCAATGTACTCTCCCGGCCGGATCTCCAGGTGGATGCCGGAGAGCGCGTGCGTCTCGATCTCATCCGTGTAGAAGACCTTGGTCACGCCGTCGAGATGAATCAATGCCTGTCCATTCGTGGCCATTCGTTTTCTCCTCGTCTCCCGGACCGGGCCGTGCGTCCTTACTTTAGCTGGACGCGGTCGAACCGGTCCCACTGGGACATGTCCGAAAGAATTACCTGATCGCCCGGCTTCAATCCCCCAAGAATCTCGATCGTGTTCACCGAGCTCCGACCCAACTTTACTTGGACGCGCTCCGCATCCTTTCCGTCATCAACCAATTTGAACAATCCCACCGTGCTGTTTTCCTGCCCGAACGCCGGCCGGCCCACGTAGATGACGTCCGGCATGCGCTCCAGCTCGATTGTGCCGTCCACGGTCAGGTCAGCACGCGCGCCAGCCGGCAGGGGCCCGTTGAAGGAGACGTCCACGGTCACCGTTCCGTTCACCACGGAGGGGTCAATCCGCGTCACATGGCCCTGCACCACCCCGTTCCGCGTGTCCACCGACGATTCTTGGCCGATCATCACGTCCTTCGCCTGCGTTTCCGCGATGCGGATTTGCGCCTTCAGCCGCGTGGGGTCCGCCACGCGAGCCATGTTCGTCCCCGCCGGGTAACGCTGTCCCACTTCCACCGGCACCAGTTCCAGCACTCCCTTGATTCCCGCCCGCAGGTACAGCGCGTCCATCTGCTTCTTCTTCAGCACTTCCAGCGCTCGAAGCTCGTCCACCTTCGCCACCTGCACGGCAATCTGCGCCTCTTCCGTCTTCTTAAAGGTCTCTACGCGCTCCACCTCGATTTGGTTCCGTTTCGCGAGCTCCTGGGCCTTGTACTGCGCCACCTTCAGGTCCATGTCGCTCACCAGCCCGTCTTTGCTCAGCAGTTCTTTCTTTTCGAGGTCCAGCTTGGCCTGCTCGAAGTCGGAATACACCGTGGCCGCCTGGGCCTTCTGGTTCAGCAGATCGCTCTCCAGGCTCGCCTTCGTGTGGTTCAGTTCGGCCTCCGCGGCCTTGCGCTGCAGCGTCGCGTCTTCCGTGGTTTGCTCGAGTTCGGGGTTGCTTAGCTTCAGGATGACCGAGTCCGGATTCACCAGCGCACCCGGACGGAGCACGATTTCGTCCACGCGCGCGTCGGTTTGCGCCGGGATCCAACGGATGTCTTCCGGCACCAGCGTGCCCAGGCCGCGCACCTCGCGCACCATCGGCCCGCGCTTCACCGTGTCCACCCAGATCGTGGATTTGTCCACGCTTGGGGCCGCGGGCTTTAGCTGCCGCAGGCCCACTGACACGGCCACAACGGCCACCACCACTACCCCGCCATAAATCATCCGGCGGAGTTTCTTCTGCTTAAGAATCGAATCAGGGCGTTGAATATCCATGGGTTTCCTCGGTTTAGATTGCACATGGGGTGCCCTCGCCCCCCATGGCTAACTCTATAAGAATAGAGGTCTTAGTGGCAAATTTTAGCCCCGGGCAAGGACGCCCCTGCCCGCTCGTGGGAATCCCTGTCGCAATTTCGGACATGAGTTCACCAGGCCTGGCGCGGTGAATCTTCACGCAGTCAGGGTTCCCCCCGGGATTGGAGATGCTCCACCCCGCGACCTCTCGTCATTCCTGGTCATCTCCCGCGTAGTGTCTGTTTCGACTATCTCTCCGTTCGAGGCCGGAGGCCGGCGCGCCGCGCCTGTATCCTGTCGGCAGCACATTCCCCCAGGAGCTGGCCATGGACAATACAGCGTCGCGCGCTTCGCGTCCTCCAGGATTTTTCCTGTGGGTTCTGCTTCTGGGCGGCGCCGGCTTCCTCGCCGGATTCATCGGGCCGATCATCCTCAATCCCGAAGCCAATCAGGGACCGCTGGTGGGAATTTTTCTTTCCGGACCGGGCGGAGCCGTCCTGGGGTTGATCCTGTTTGTAGTTTGCACCGCCCTGCGTGTCTCCGCGGCGCGTCAATGGCAGGTACTAAGCATATTCGCGGTCATCGGCGTTATCGTCACGCTGGCCTTCTGTTTGCCTGGCCCCGCGTTTCGCGGCTATGTGGTCGAAGTCCAGTTGGACGGCTGCAAGCCACCCGCGGAAATGGCGGACGGCGCCGTGGCCTATTGGCAGAAGCGCATTGCCGGAGTCACCTGGGCCAGGCCCCGTGCCGGCTGGGAGCAAGACGCGCGAAGCCGGCTCGGGGTCGATCCCGGCGTGGTGCTCGAAGTCACCGTGCTGCGTCAGCTTGGAATTTACGAGAGCCGCAAGCCGTGGAACCGAGGCAGTTTGTCCACGCGCGGCTGGTTTCCGGCCGGTGAACGCAAATCCTACTACGCCGCCTTTGCCGGCGACTCCTGCGCGGCGTACGCCTCCGGCTCGAAGTCCATTCAATTCGTGTCTTACACTCCGCCCGATCTCACCGGCAATGCAGCGGACTGGCCACCGCGCGAAATCCCCGCGTTTCTCGATCTCCTCACGCTGGAACCTGTGCCTCCGGAATTCCAGGGATTCGCCGGAAAATAATCCGGCGGGGGCAGTTTCTCGCCAACAATAGAGGATGCGAAAGGTAGCAGGAATTGCCCTGCGTCCGAACCCGGACGCGAAAGATGGCCCGCGTTATTTCGGCACGCTGATGTACACCTGGTCGGGACCGGTCACGTCCACGCCGCTCAGTTCCGTGGTCACACGAATTCCCGCGTAGCCGGATTTTTTCCCCGGTCTGGCGCCAAACGTCACCAGATATTGATTGTTCAAGTGCTGCAGCATCTCGCTCAGGAATGGCTTCATCGAGATGGGCGTCATGGTTCCCTGGAAATACGCTTCTCCGCCCGTCTCATCGGCCAGACGCGAGAGGCAGCTCTGACCGTTGTTGATCAGAAAAAGATTGCCCAGAAAGTGCGAGGCAGGCGAGACGTAAATCGAGTATACGGTGATTCCGCTGCGGCTCAACTGGTTGATCGCCGTGTTCAGATCGGGATTCAGGCCTGGAGCCGAGTCGCGGTAGCCGCGGAACAGGTCGATTCCGCTGCTGAGGAGAAGAATCACACGGCGGCGCTCCGGGTCGGGCGGCAGGCGTTTGGCCATGTCAGCGAGAGAAAAGTAAATTCCCCCGGCCGCGCCGCTGCGGCCAATGGGAATGCGCAGCGTCTTCATTGCCGCGTCGGGGTTGTCGGAAAGATCCTGTGCCACCGTGATGGTTCCATTGCGCGCGTAAGCCACTCCCACCCGCGCCGTCGAAGGCAGCTCGGAGACGAAACTCTTCACGTCCGGGTAATTCAGGGTCAGGTCCGACGAAACTGCATCATCCACCAGGATGTAGAGGTCGAGTTTGTTGGCCGTGCCGGTCTGCCGCACTGCGTCCAGTATCGGACGCCGGTCGCGGCCCTGATAAATCAGAAAATCGGATTTCGAGAGCGCCGGCGGTTCCTGGCCTTTCTCGCGGGAAACGGCCGTTACTGTGATCCGCACCGGTACACCCTCCGAAGCGGGCGCCTGCTGCGCCAGCGCCGCGGCGGAGAATGCGGTGACGAGGGCCAGCGGGAGTCCGGCGGCGAATTTCAGGCTGGTTGTGTTGAGTTTCATGTGAACCTCGGCTTGAAGGAAGCTATATCTCTACTTGTATTAGATGAACTGGGTCACCAATATGTTGCGCAGGGCGGAGTAAGTTAGAATCGGATTGCCGATGTCAACGCAGGCCACCTCAAATCAGGCGCTGGCTGCCCGCTCTCTTCTCCGTCCGCCCGGGCCGTCGCCCGCGATGGGACTGGTGACTTTCTATCGCTTGGTGCGGCGCCCGCTGGTCATGCTGGAAGATGCCGCTCGCTACGGCGACGTCGTACACCTCCCGGCACTGTGGCGCCGAGTCTACTTCATCAACCACCCCGACTACATCCGCGACATGCTGGTCACGAGCGCGCAGAAATTCGAGAAAAGTCCGGCCATCAAATCCATGAAGCCCGTGCTGGGCGAAGGCCTGCTGACCAGCGAGGGCGACTTCCACCTGCGCCAGCGGCGGCTCGCTCAGCCCGCCTTCCATCGCCAGCGCATTGCAGGCTATGGCGCCGTCATGGCGGAGTACGCCGGCGCGTGGCGCGCGCGCTGGAAAGACGGCCAAGCCGTCGATCTGCACACCGAAATGATGGGTTTGACGCTCCGCGTGGTTGGCAAGACTCTGTTCGACTACGACCTGACGGTGGACTCCGGCCAGATCGCCCAGTCTCTTGAAACCATGCTGGAAATGTTCCGCTTCATGATGATGCCGTTTGCGCGGTTGATGGAGGAGCTGCCCCTGCCGGGCATGATGCGCCTGCGCCGCGCCCGCGAGCGCGTGGACGCAATCGTGCGGCGCATCATCCGCGAGCGCCGCGCCGAAGGCCGCGACCACGGCGACCTGCTCTCCATGCTGCTGTCCGCGCAGGACACCGAAGGCGACGGCGGCTCCATGACCGACACGCAATTGCGCGATGAATCCATCACACTGATTCTCGCCGGCCACGAAACCACCTCGAACGCGCTCACCTGGGCGTTCTATCTGCTCGCGAAAAATCCCGAAGCGGAAGCGCGCCTGCACGCCGAGCTCGACTCCGCGCTCGCGGGCCGCCTGCCCTCGGCGGACGATCTGCCCGCGCTGCCCTACACGGAGCGTGTGCTCGCGGAGGCCATGCGGCTTTATCCTCCCGCCTATGCCGTGGGCCGCTGGGCGCTCGAGGACCATGCATTCGGGCCCTACGAGGTGCCCAAACATTCCGTGGTGCTTTCCAGCCAGTGGGTGATTCACCGCGATCCGCGGTTCTATCCCGATCCGCTGCGCTTCGATCCCGACCGCTGGACGCCGGAAGCGCGGGCCGCGCGCCCCAAGTTCGCCTACTATCCTTTCGGCGGCGGGAACCGCGTGTGCATCGGAGAGGGCTTTGCCTGGATGGAGGGAATTCTGATTCTCGCCGCGCTCGCGCAGCAGTGGCGAATGCGTGTGGCGCCGGGCTACCAGCCCATGCTGTGGCCGGCGGTGACGCTGCGTCCCCGCAACGGAATGCCCATGATTCTCGAACGCCGCGGCTGACCGCTCTGCTTCTATCTTTCCAGGAATTCCACCAGCAGCGAATGGAAATGGTGGACGCCGTTCTCGCGCTTCACGGAATAGCGCCCGCGATCGTAGGTCGCCGAACGCAGGCCGCGCTGCACGGCTTCGCACAGGTGAATGTCCTCGTTCTGCACCTGATGGCTGAACTCCACAGCGCGCTGCATGCGCTCGCGAACCGCGGGCGAGTTCGCGTCGCGGTAATACCATTCGAAAATCGTGAGCGTCTTCTCGTGCGTCAGCGGCACGATCAAATTCACCTGCAGATTTTCCGGATAGAGATTCAGCATCAAATTGGGAAATACCCAGTAGTAGAGCGCTTCCTCCTGTCCCGGCTCTCCGTACACACGTTCTCCCGCGCCGTCCTTCGGCCGCACCGGCGCGATTTGCCGCGAAGAATACCGCCGCGGCTCCACGCGGTAGCCGGCGTAGTCGATCTCGCGCATCAGCCCCGGATGCGCGATGGGAATGTGATAGCCCTCCAGATAGTTGTCCACGTACACTTTCCAGTTGCACTCCACCACGTAGTCTCGCCGCTCGGCGAACTCAAATTCTGGAATGGAGAAGCGCCGCGCCCGCTCCGGAATGTCCTCCAGGAACGCGGCCAGCGCCGGCGCGTCACAATCGAAATTCACGAACAGGAACTGCTCCCACTCCGCAAGCGCCAGCGGCACCATCCCCATCGTGCTGCGGTCGAAAAACTCCATCCCTTCCACGTCCGGCGTGCCGATCAGTCTGCCGTCCAGCGTGTAGGTCCAGCCGTGGTAGCCGCAGCGCAACGTTTTCCGGCAGCCCCTGCCCTCGGCAATGGGACCCGCGCGGTGCCGGCAGACGTTGGAGAACGCCCGAAGGACGCCCGCGGAGTCGCGGCACAGAACTACTGGTTCGCCCACGATGTCGGCGCACAGATAGGTTTCCGGCTCAGCCAGAGTTTTCGCTGCGCCGCCGGCCTCGCCGCAGGCGTGCCGAGTCGTCCCGGCGAGTTGCCAGGTGCGGCGGAAGATTTTTTCTTTTTCCAGCTCTAGGACTGCGGGATCCGTATAGAGCCGCGAGGGAAGCGTCCAGGCGGATTCCAGGTTGCGGTCGAACTCCAGCGCCGCGCGCTTCACGTTCATGCACCGGAGTCTACCACGCAGGCCCGGCTGCCGCGGGGCGCGGTACAATGGCGCGCCGGAAGACGCGAGGGGAGGAGATTCGCATGCCGGGTGCATTCATTGACGCCACTTTGCGCGAGCTGCGTTCGCTCAAGCGCGCGGCCGAACGGGCCATGGCGCAGATAAGCGACGAGCAGTTCTTCGCCGCGCTCGACGCGGAAACAAACAGCATCGCCGTCCTCGTGAAACACATGTCGGGCAACATGCGCTCGCGCTGGACCGATTTCCTCACCACCGACGGCGAAAAGCCCTGGCGCGACCGCGATGCCGAATTCCGCATCGACCCGGGCGACACGCGCGCCGCGCTCGCGGAGCGCTGGGAGCAGGGCTGGCGGATTCTGCTGGGCTCGCTCGAGTCGCTGGGCCCGGCGGACCTGGAGCGCACCGTGACGATTCGCGCCGAGCCTTACACCGTGGTGGGCGCGACGCAGCGCTCGCTCTCCCACTATTCCGACCACATCGGGCAAATTATTCTGCTGGCCAAACACTTTGCGGGAACGGACTGGAAGACGCTCAGCATCCCGCGGGGAAAATCGCAGGAGCACAACTCCGAATTCGTAGCGAAACAGCTGGCGAAGCAGAAGAAGTGATGTGCAGCGCGCTCAAAGAAGCGCGCGGGCTCAGCGTCTGGAGCCGGGCTTCGCCGGCTGCCGCGCAGGTGCGGGCAGCGGCACGGTCGCGTCAGCCTTGCGGCCGAACATCGAGTCCATGTGCTCCACGGCGGCACGCACCGCGTCCGGCCGGATGGTCCAAATGGCGATAAGAGTGAACACCAGGATCATCAGCACGAGCAGGCGCACCCGGCGGCGGTGACCGGAATCGGTGGAACGGTTCTGCGGTACACGGGAATCCATGCGGTAGGACCTCGCCAGAAGCTGACTCTACTCAGATGACCCGGCACGGGAAATGGTACTGATGGACTAGCGTTCCAGGCCGTCGAAAGGGCGCGGATCACGACAGTGCGGGAAGCAAACTCCCCGCGAGGGAGCGCGAGCAGGCTCCCGCACGCCCGGGAAAACTGCAGGGTTTCGCCCGCCACGGCAGGCCGCGCGCTGCAATTCGTCCAAATGGCGGCAGACGCGGCTAGTCGCCCAGCGGCCCCATCTGCTCGGTCAGATAGTTCTGAAGCCCGATCTTGCCGATGAGTTCGAGCTGGGTCTCCAGAAAATCCACGTGCTCCTCTTCGTCTTTCAGGATGACGAGGAGGAAGTCCGCGCTCGCGTTGTCCGATTGTTTCCGGCACAGCTCGATGGCGCGGTTGTACGAGGCCACAGCGCCCTTTTCGAGCGCCAGGTCGTTTTCAATCTGCTGGGGGACGTCCTTTCCCACGTGCACCTTCAGCGTGTTGTTCACGTTGGGCAGGCCCTCCAGGAACAGGATGCGCTCCATCAGCTTTTCCGCGTGCTTCATCTCGCCGATGGATTGCTTTTTGATGAAGCTGCCAAGCTTCTTGTAGCCCCAGTTCTCGCACATCTC
>DATKNR010000094.1:0-34273 GCA_035541255.1 Patescibacteria group bacterium
GCGAAGTAATGGTCGAAAGACACGTTCTCTTGGAAGATGACGACGAGGTGTTTGATGGGCGTCGCTGTGCCGCCGTTGTGATGACCATCGTTCCCGTTTGCGAAGACCGGGCTAGCAGGCATAAGACTGAGCGCGGCAGCGGCCACACAGGCCACGGCCTTCGTAATTCCTGAATGCATTCCTGTTTCCTCCTTGGAATTTCGCCGCTGGAGCGGGTTCTTGCTCTCCAGCGCTGCCGGAGGCGCGGCTGCGTAAGCCGTGCGCGGCTGATTCCGCCAATCTGATAACCGCGCCGTGTTATTCCCGCGTGAACGACCCGTCAAATCTGTCTTGCCATTCAGTGAACTTGTATTGAATTCCGCTCGCCCGTATCGTTTCTGCCTCGCTGGCTGGCGGCTCTGCACTCCCTGCTGTAAGATGGATTTTTATTGGAGGATTTCCTGGAGATGTTCAAGCGGCGCAAAACCGTCGGAGTCAAAGTCGGCCACGTCACTGTGGGCGGCGGCGCTCCCGTTGTCGTCCAGTCCATGACGAACACCGACACAGTGGACGCCCTCTCCACCGCTCGCCAGTGCCTCGAACTCGCCGAAGCCGGCTCAGAACTCGTCCGCATCACCGTCAATATCCCGGAAGCGGCCGCGGCCGTTCCTGAAATCAAGCGGCGTCTTGCCGACGCCGGCTGCAACGTTCCCATCATCGGCGACTTCCATTACAACGGCCACGTCTTGCTCACGAAATACCCGGACTGCGCCCAGGCGCTCGACAAATATCGAATCAATCCCGGCAACGTCGGCGCCGGCCAGCGCCGCGACGAGCAGTTCTCCGTCATCTGCAAAATCGCGCGTGACCATGGCAAGCCCGTCCGCATCGGCGTCAACGCCGGCTCCCTCAATCAGGAGCTGGTCATGGCCAAGATGCAGGAGAACACCGACCGCGATCTGGGCCTCACTTCCGAAGACATCATCAACGAATGTATGGTCCTCTCCGCGCTCCAGTCCACTGACCTGGCCCTCGAGTGCGGGCTGCGCAAGGACCAGATCATCATTTCCTGCAAGACCTCGCGCCCGCCTGATCTCGTCGCCGTCTACCGCGACCTCGCCTCAAAAACTGATCAGCCGCTTCACCTCGGCCTCACCGAAGCCGGCATGGGCGCGAAAGGCCTTATCTGGTCCGCCGCGCCAATGGGCATTCTTCTCGGCGAAGGCATCGGTGACACCATCCGCATCTCGCTCACTCCGCGCCCTGGCGGCGATCGCCGCGAGGAGGTCTACGCCGCCTGCGAGCTGCTCCAGTCGCTCGGTCTGCGCGCCTTCGCTCCCAGCGTCACCGCATGTCCCGGCTGCGGGCGCACTACCAGCACCACGTTCCAGGAACTCGCTGAGCGCATTCACGGCTATATCCGCGACAAGATGCCGGAGTGGAAGACGCAGTACGACGGTGTCGAAACCATGAAGCTTGCCGTTATGGGCTGCATCGTCAACGGCCCGGGCGAATCCAAAGCCGCCAACATCGGCATCAGCCTTCCCGGCACCGGGGAAGCTCCGCGCTGCCCCATCTACATCGACGGCAAGCACTTCACCACGCTCGAAGGCACCTACGACCAGCTCTCCGCCGCCTTTCAGAAGCTCGTCGATGACTACGTTGCCACCAAGTATCCGAAGCGCGCGCCACAACCGGTCGCCGCTCGCTGAGGGGCAGGCCCGGTCTGCGCTTTTCTGACAGCGGACGTGTTCCCCATCATGCTGTGTTACTCTCCCTCTGTTCGCGCTGGCTGCACTTCGTGCTCCCGCTCCGTCATCACCGCGCCCGGCTTCTCCTGGGTATACTGGCTTCTCTCTCTGTGGCGGCCTCGTCCCTTCCCGCGTACATCGATGAGTTGAACGAAGAACAGGTCGGCGAGGCCTACACCCTCGGCCAGCGACACGACCAGGACACTACGGAATTCTTCAGGACCTACGAGAAATCATTCCCCAACGCCACGCAGGACGTTCACGTAAGCCGGATTGGGATTCGAACGCCGTACTATTCGGTCGTCCTCAACAGCTTTCTGCGCGGCGCGACCTACCCCATGTCCCGGGCCAAGACCGATTACATCGCCGATCCCTATCCCTTCCTTGTCGTCATTTCCGTTTCCCTGCCCTTTTCGAGTTACTGGCCTTCGGATGACATGGCAAAACCGGATGGACGCTTCTGGAAGCAGTTCAGTATTGAGGTCTCGCAGAACGGAAAACTCGCGCCTCGAAAGACCGATGCTCGGCCGCTGTTTTCGCTCGGCACCAACAACAGCACCATCGTGGGCGGCGAAATCACTTTCCAATACGACCTCCGGGACGTCGCATCCCGGATGATGAAAATCGAAGTCACCGGTCCCGACCGCCAGCCCGTCTCCGCCGAATTCGACCTCGACTCACTTAAGTAACTCCGTGCGTGCACGACGCGTCGAGCCCCATTTAGCTCGTCGTTCGCCTCAAACTCTTTCCTCCCCGACCCCCATCTCTTCCGCCTCCTCGACTTCCTCCCCTCCTGTTACCATCTCCACCCATGGATATCGTTGCCTCGACAAAAAGCTACGAATCCTGGCTCGCCGGCCGCACTCGCCTTGTGCCTGGTGATTTGCGCCTGAAGCATCAATTCATGGCTGCGGCCGTTTTCCCGTTTCTCCGTGCCACGTTTTACCGCTGGCTCCAGTGCTGGCACGAAGTCTGCCCTCGCGCCTCGGAGGCGCCGCGCGTCCTGGCCGTCGGCGATCTCCACGTCGAAAATTTCGGCACTTGGCGCGACCTCGAAGGCCGCCTCATCTGGGGCATCAACGACTTCGATGAAGTCAGCCATCTGCCCTACACCATCGACATCGTCCGCCTTACCACCAGCGCGCTCTTCGCCGCCGATGGCGATCATCTCGCCCTGAAGCCCCGCGTGATCGCGGAATGCATCGAGGAGGGGTACCGCCAGTCGCTCGCCGCCGGCGGCCGGCCCTTCGTCCTTTCCGAGCGCCAGGGCTGGCTCCGCCGCGTCTCATTGCACATCATTGCCGAGGGCCCAGCCTTTTGGGAGAAGCTCCGCTCCTGTCCGGCTGTCAGCGCCAAGGTCGTTCCTGCTGAAGCCCGCACTGCCATCGAACACGCCATGCCTGAACGCGGCCTGCGCTATGCTTACGCCCGCCGCGGCGCCGGACTCGGCAGTCGCGGCCATCAGCGTTACGTCTCGCTCGTCAACTGGCGCGGCGGTTCCATCGCCCGCGAGGCAAAGGCCCTCGTCCCCTCCGCGGCCGTATGGCTCCGCCATCACTCTCGCACCGGCCCAATTCTCTATTCCCAGGTCCTCCGGACGGCTGTCCGCGTCCCGGATCCCCATTTCCGCGTCGAGGGTCACTGGATCGTCCGCCGCCTCTCCCCGAGTTGCAAGAAAATCAACATGGCCGATCTTCCTGAGCGCCGGAATGAAGAACGCCTTCTTTTCGCTATGGGCGCGGAGACCGCAAACGTCCATCTCGGTGCGCCCAGTGCCTGCGGCTCCGTCCGTCGCGATCTCGCGCGCCGCCATGGCGCGTGGCTTCTAGATTCCGCCCGCGATATGGTTAAATTCGTTCGCCGCGACTGGAAAGACTGGCGCAATGCGTAGGTGCACGTAGGGGCACGGCATCTCGTGCCGATACCTGGACGACGCCATGACCAAACTCGCTCCAATCCGCCTCGGCACCTCCGCCTTCACCGCGGATGGATGGGAAGGCACTTTCTATCCAGAAGGCACCAAGCCCGCCGACTACCTCTCCTTCTACGCCACGCAGTTCGACACCGTCGAGATCGACAGCACGTACTACCGGACTCCCTCCGCCTCCACCGTCCGCGGTTGGGAAGCCAAGACTCCTCCTGGATTTCTCTTTGCCGCCAAAGTTCCCCAAACCATCACCCACGATAATGTCCTCATCGATTGCGACAAGGCCTTTCAGGAATTCGTCGAGCGCATGCAGCTTCTCGGCGAGAAACTTGGCATCCTTCTGCTGCAATTTCCCTACTTCAACAAAATGGCGTTTGCCTCCGCCGACGCATTTCTCACCCGCCTCAGCCCGTTCCTCGAGCGCCTGCCGCAAGGCGTGCGCTTCGCCGTGGAGATCCGCAACAAAGCCTGGCTCGGGCCCGGACTCTACTCGTTACTCCGGGGCCGGAATGTCGCACTTGCTCTCATCGACCATCCGTGGATGCCCCGCCCGTCCCAGCTCTTTACCCCCACTGCCGACCCCATCACCGCCGATTTCGCCTACATTCGCTGGCTGGGCGACCGCAAGGGAATCGAGGAGCGCACCAAGACCTGGGACAAGACCATCGTGGACCGCTCCAGCGAGCTCACCGAATGGGCCAATGTCGTCTACAAGATCTCCGGCCGCGGAATCCCTGCCTTCGCTTACGCCAATAATCACTACGCCGGCCATGCCCCGGACACCATCCGGCTTTTCCAGCAAATCTGGTCTTCCCAACACCACCGCCACTAGCCGCCGGTCGCGACCCCGGGCTCGGCCAACTGGCTATTCACCTGCCAGCTGACCTCAGTTTTCCACAGCCCATTTGACCGCCCCGCTACGGCGCGTAGAATGTCTCTTTTGCTTTTCCTCCAGGGGAAGTTATGGCCGTTTCGTCCCAGCAGGCGAAAGATCCGCGCGCCGCTTTGCGCTATTGGATGCGGCGCGTCCTGCGTGAAGCCCGCCTCACCGCCCGCGATCCTTCTTCCGATTCCGTCCATGATCTTCGCGTCGCTCTTCGCCGCTGCCGTTCCCTCGCCTCCGGTCTTTCGGGTGTGGACGCCGACTCCTCCTGGAAAGCGATGCGCAAAGCCAGCCGCAAGCTCTTCCGCCGCCTCGGAGAACTTCGCGACCTCCAGGTTCTCCAGGAATGGAACAACCGCCTTGCCGACGAAAACGATCCAGTCCGCCAGTCTCTCGCGGAGGTTTTTTCCGGGCGCGAACCCGAACTCAAGGATCAGGTCGCCCGCGCGCTCGAAACCTTCGACCGTAGCCAGTGGCTTCTCTGGTCCCGCAGCCTGCCGGAACGCGCCCGCCGCCTCACGCCCGATGGCCTTGTGGCCCAGCACCTGGCCCTCGAACAGTGGGAAGCCGCGCGTGCCCTCCATCGTCGGGCCCTGCGCAACCGCAACCCCGCGTCCTGGCACGCTCTGCGCATCGGCCTAAAGCGTTTCCGCTACACGGTCGAGAATTTTCTGCCCACTCGTCATGCGGAATGGGGAGACGATCTGAAGCGAATCCAGGACCTTCTCGGTGAGGTCCACGATCTCGACGTCCTCTCCACCGTTCTTCCCGAAGCCGGTGCCGCGCTCGACGAGTCCTCCGCCTCCCGCTGGCGCGCCTCCATCGATCGCGAGCGCACGTCCCGCCTCGACGAATACCGCGTGCGAATGGCCGGCCGCAAATCCCTCTGGAACGTCTGGCGCGCCGGCCTGCCCGAAGGGGAACGGCTGGAAGCTGCCGCGCTCGCCAAGCTCACTCTCTGGGCTTCCGGCCTCGATCCGGACACGGCGCATTCCCGCCAGGTGGCTCGGCTCGCTCTCGAACTCTTCGACGGCCTCGCCGCCGCCGGCTTCAACGGCACGCTGAGCATGCCCCGCGCGCGCGTTCTGCTGCACGCGGCCGCTCTCCTGCACAATACGGGCCGCTCGGAGACCGCGAAGGGACACCACAAGGCAGCCTACCGCCTCATCTCCGCCCTCGAACCGCCGCTCGGCTGGTCCCGCGATGAGCTCACGCGCGTCGCCGTGATCGCTCGCTACCATTGCGGCGCTGAGCCGCGCGCCAAACACAAGATATACGACGATCTCGCCCCAGACGCGCAGAGCATGGTGCGCACCCTCGCCGGAATCCTGCGCATCGCAGACGCGCTCGACGAGGCGCACAACGGCTCCGTCCGCCGCATTGAGGTCCGCAGCAATCCCGAATATTTATTGATTCGTGCCGCCGGCTGGGAAGAATCGGAAGAAAATGCCGCCGTAATCGGCGGCCGCAAGCATCTGCTCGAATCCACGCTCTCGCGCCCGATCATCGTCCGCGCCGCACCCACTCGCGAACCCGCCACGATTACCCGGCTGTCTCCGCGCGGGGCCGCCGTCGCCGACTGATTTCATCGCGCCGCCTTCAGCGCGGCCGGCTGTATCCCGCGGTTAGCTCGGCGGCGTCTCCTCTGGCCTCAGCGCAATGCTCACTGCGGAGCCCGCCAGCGCCACCGCTGCTCCCACGTAGCTCAGCAATTCCAGTTTTCCCTGTCGTTCCCACAGCCGGTCTACGCCCAGCGCCACCACGGACTCCGCGATGATCAGCGTGCTCGCCGTCGCCACCCCCACATGCCGGATCAAGTAGAGGTAGCACGCGAACGTCACCACGCTTCCGGCGATTCCCAGATACACCAGCGCCATCGTTGGTTTCGCCGGCGGCGGCCAAGGAACTCCCCGCCATCCCAGCGCCAGTGAGAAGCACCACAGGCCCGCGCCGGTCGCCCCGAGGAATACTCCGGTAGTTGCCATGGAGGGCTCGCTGTGGACCTTGCGCTTGTATACGAGCAGGTACGCCGCGTTCGCCAGCACGGCGCCAGCCACCAGCGCCACTCCCACGGCCTGTTCCCGCGACACGTGCAGCCGGTCCCAGAAGATGATCGTGATCCCGCTCAGGGCCACCACTCCGCCCGCAATCTGTCCCGCGGAGACCCGTTCCGACCGGGTGGCTCCGGCCGCCAGCGCCGTCAGCAGCGGCAGAGCACCGTAGATCACGGCAGCCACGCTTCCTGGCACACTCTCTTCCGCCTTGTACAGCAGTCCGTAGCTCGCGGAATTGATCAGTCCGGCGACGCAGAGCCAGGGCAGTGTCGCCCCGGCGCGCTCTTTCACGCGCAGCAGATCGCCCGGCACGCATAGCGCGATCACCACCACCGCGATCGTAAACCGCAGCGCCGCGGCCTCGTACGTCGGATATCCCCCCGGTGCGATCGTCAATCGAATGGAGAACCACGTCGTTCCCCACACCAGCGTGCACACCGTGTACGCAGCCACTATTCTTGTCTTTGGCGAGAAGAGCATGGGCGCTTGGGCGCACGGAATTATACGCGCGCCTCTCCGGCATCCGGCGAATTCAGCCTGCCGGAACCAACCGGGAACTCTCTATGCTTTGTTCTCCGCGGGGGGATCGGCCGTTGGGGGATGACAAATCTCGACTCTCAACCCTTCCTATCCATCTGCAGCGGCACCACGCGGCCTGCTTCGCGCAAATACCGGAACAGGTGATCCAGTGGCGGCCTCACGGCAAACTCCTCCAGCGTCATCTCGCCGCTTTCCGCAGATTCCATTACAAATCCTCCTGGAAGCCCTCCCAGCGCCGCGATGAACGGTTCCATCTTCAGTGGCGCCACGTACATGGTCACGTCGGTCAGTAGCAGCCGGCCGAGCCCTTCCAGCACCGCGCCGGGCGAAGAGGAATAAATTTGTCCTTCGAACACCTTAAATAGAGAAGCGATGCTCAGAAGCAACCGAATCGGTTCGGTCGTATGGCGCCGCAACATGTCCACGACCCGATAGCCCTCGGCATGCTGCGTCAGCATCACGGTTCCCATTCCGGCCAGCCGCTCCACATGGGCAATCACGGCCGCATTGTCCGCGGGGTCCGTGCCTTCCAGTTGCTTCAGCGAGAGTTCCAGGACAATCGCCGGAGGTCGCTCCGACTTCCCTCCTTCCGCCAGGAACTGCCGCTTCGCCGCTTCCAGTGTCTCTGAACCGAACAATCCCGGCCCGTCCAGCGCGGCGCGTTGCGCGATCAGCGGTCGCTTTCTCAGCGGCGTGGAAGGCTCTATCAGGTTTCCCTTCGAATCGAACACCAGCGCTTCCGCCATCCCCCGGCGCAGCGCTTCCATGGCCCACAGCCGCGAATCCACTCCCGCGAACGCCGGTCCCTCCAGCTCGAGCACGTCCACCTCGATACGGGAGCGCGACAAATCATCGAACAGCCCGGTCAGCAATGCATCGGGCGTTTCCCGCTGGCGGTACGCCGCGTAAATCAGATTCACTCCCAGGGTTCCGATGGCCTGTTGTTGCAACAAGGCCGTCGAATCATTCAGGTTGATGTGCAGCAGGATTTCGTTCGGCTTTCCTCCGGGCTCCGCCTGAAACTTGATTCCCAGCCAACCGTGCTGCTCGTTGGTCCCTTGATAGTTCCGTGTGGCCATCGTGTCCGCGAATACGAAGAAGCGCGTTTTCTCGCCGCGTTCCTTTCCCAGCCTGTCCAGCAGTAGTTGATATTCGTGATCCAGCATTGCCTGCAGTCGCTCTTTCGACACGTAACGCGTCCCTGCCCCGTACGTGTCATCGCTCACCGTCTTGTCATAGGCGGATATCGCCTGCGCCACAGTTCCCGACGCGGCGCCCACGCTCAGAAACCAGCGCGCCACTTCCTGTCCCGCTCCGATTTCAGCAAACGTCCCGTAAATCGAAGCCTCCAGGTTGATGGCCAGCGCCTTGGCGTGGACATCGTTCGATTGCGGCATCGCGGCAGCGGACATGGCGGCTCCTGTGGCTCGTAATCTGTATTTGCGCGAGTATAGCTCAGGTCCCCCCTCGGAAGTCTTGCTGGCCCGCTCCTATACGCGGCCGGGCGGCAGTTACCGGTCGCGCGAAGCGGGTGATAAACTATCTATGATGTCTCCTCTCGCGCCGATTCATCACCGTTTTCTAAGACGGTTTTTTCCTCCGTTTGTGGCACTTGCCTTTGCGCTCTGTGCCCTATCCGCGCGGGCCCAATCCAATCTCACCCGCGTGGATGGCCGTATCACGAAGGAGGGGAAGTCCCTCGTTGGCGCGCGCGTGGTTCTCAGCCAGCAGGAAACTTTCATGGCCTTCCGGGCCACAACGGACAAGTACGGCACTTTTTCTATTTCCGACGTCCCCCGCGGGGACTACCTGGTCTCGATTCTTAACGCCACAGACGACGTCCTGTTCCGCAAAGTCCTCTCGCTTACGAGCGCACCCGATGCCCCGGTTCGTCTCGACCTCGAGATCTCGCCTGCCTATGCTGCCGCTGCTGTCGCTCCCGCCAATCCGTCCACCAGCGCTCCTTCCCCGGCCGCCGCTCCGCCGCGAAGCAATCCGCCGGAAGACCCGAAGGCTGCCGAGATCGGAGCTCTCAATCGCCGCTACATCGCCGCGCAGCGCTCCGGAGATCAGAAAGAGGAAATCGCCGCTCTCAAGGCACTCGTCGCCGCCGATCCCACCCGATGGGATTACTTCGAAGCTCTCGGCGACGTACAACTCAAAACAGAGGACTACGAAGGCGCCGCGCAAAGTTACGGCAAGGGCGTCGAATCTGCGCAGCGGTTCATCTCCAGCACATCCTCCGATGGGTCCGTCATCACCAAATCCGATCGCGATCGAGCCAAGTCCGGAATGTCCGCCATGTTGCTCAGCCAGGGCAACGCCTACCTGAAGCTCAAGAAGGAAGCTGAAGCCATCGCCTCCTATACCAAATCCGCCGAGCTCTCCCCCGACCCGGCCACTGCCTATTACAATCTCTGCGTCGTCCATTACAACGCCCGCAAGGTCGAAGGCGCGATCGACGCCTGCGACAAAGCTATTGCCGCAAATCCCAGCCGCGCGGATACCTACTTCATTAAAGGCGCCTTCCTGATTATGTCCGGCGAGAAGGAAAAAGACGGAAGCATGAAGCCTCCTCCCGGCGCTGTCGCCGCCCTGAAGAAATATCTCGAACTCGCTCCCGACGGCACCTACGCCAAGGACGTGAAGCGCCTGCTCGAATATCTCGGCGCCGGCGCCGAGGCCACCCGAAGGCCCGGAAAATCTTCGTGAAGCGTCGGCGATGAAGCCGAATCGCGCTGTCTCGAAGCGAGCCCTTGGCACGATACAGCGCGGCCGCGTCACCGTCCGATTCGAACCCCATTCGATCTCACGCCGGGATGCCGCTGCATTCGCCGCACTCGCCGCCCGCGGTCTCCGCGAACTCGAACGGCTCACCGGCCTCACCAGCCGCTCCCGCCTCCACATCGAACTTCGCGCCGCTACCCCGATTTCCTTCGCTCGCGGTCGCACCATCCATCTCCCCGTCTACCGCGTAATCGCCCGCGCCGCCCCCTACCTCCATGAAATCGCCCACATAGTTCTCCCTTGCCCGCGCGCGCCGGCGTGGTTCAGCGAAGGACTCGCCGGCTATCTCGAATCTGCCGTCAGCGAACTCGGCGCCGGCTACGACTCGCATCTCTTCACTCCGGGCGGCAACTCCGGAGTCCACGCTGACGCAGCCCGCTGGCTCGCTGACCCGCGCGGCCAATCTGTTCTTCGGTTCGCCGGCACGCGTGGCGCACCACCCCGCATTCTCGCGGACCGCATCAACGTCGCCGCCCCGTTCTACGTCCTTTCTCACTCTCTGGTGAAATTTCTTGCCGATCAGGTGGGATTGCCGTCCGTGGTTTCGCTTGTTCGCGCCCGCAATTTCTCCGCCGCTCTCCGCCGCGCCACCGGAAGGCCCGCCTCCGCCTGGCGCGCCGCGTGGCTCCATGCAGTGCAGGCGGCGGCTCCGCTGCTTAATCCTCCAGCAGTCGGAATACCCGCGGGGGGTAGAGCGCCGTAAGAATCCCCGCGCCCGGAGAGAACTCCTCAAACTCCAGGCATGCCACTCCGGCTTTTTTCAACGCCGTGAACGATCTGCGGTTCCCCGTCGCCTGCGAAATGAACTCATCCATGTGCGGCGCGTGCCCCGTGCACAACACCTGTGCCGCCTTGACTCGCGACAATTCTTTCATCAGCTCCGCCGGTTCCGCTTCCGGCAGCAGCGCCTCGCTCCTTCTTATTTTGTCCTTCGGATAATGCAGCGCCTTGGCCGCAAGCTCCGCTGTCTGCCACGCCCGCACCAGCGGACTGGAGAAGATCAGGTCTGGCTTCGCGCCGAGCTGCAGGACGCCTTTCATCACCGTCTTCACGCGCGCGATTCCTTTTTTCGTCAGCGGGCGCTCCGCATCCGGCGGGCAATCCCGATCCTCCCGGTCAATCGCAATTCCGTGCCGTATCAAGTAGACCAGCATCTGCCCTCTGCGTTCTCCCCTGTGTCTCTGTCCTTCGCTGCAAGCGTCTATGATCTTCGTGTCTCGAAGGTGAAAACTGCGGTTTCCTCCGTTTCTCTTCCTGCTTATTGCTTCCCAGTGCTTTTACGCAACTCGTCTTCTTTCTTTTCCCCTCCGGAACATCGCTGCTGCGCCGAATTCCCTTTCGAACAGTCCTCCACGCTTCGCCGCTGCTGCAGCCGCGGCTCCCAGATCGCCCTTCCCGGCCAGGTCGAACTCCACATGCCCCACGTGATACACCGCTCGCACGTCGCTCACCGCCTGCTGGTGACCCGCGTCCAGCCCCTCGGCCAGCCGCAGGATTGACGCCAGCATCCGCACACGCCTCCGCTGCTCTCTTGGCAGGTCGCCATACGGCCGGTGGTCCGGATCCGGCTCCGATTTGTGGTTGTGATACCGCACCAGGCTTCCCACAACCTGCCGCAGCTCATCAGAAAGTCCCGGGATTTCTCCATAGCGCACCAGGTACTCCCCGTGCCGGTGATGTCCCCGATCGTTCACAATGCGCCCCACATCGTGCAACAACGCTCCGATTTCCAGCGATAGCCTGGCGTTTCCATCCAGCCCGTGCACGGGCCGCAATTGATCGAACAGCGACATGGCCAGTCCCGCCACATGTTCCGCATGCCGTTCGTCAAAGCTGTATCGCCTGCCGAATTCCAGCGCGCCTTCGCGGGCTCCCGCCGCGCGTTCGTCACGCGCCTTCGCCAGGCGCGGCGCCGTTGCCAATCGCGAGGCCATCAATTCCCTCAGCGCCCCCTCCCGCACTCCCACTCCGGGAACCAGCAGCGACCGCAATCCCAATTCCTCTCCCGCCGTATCCAGCACCACCGCCGCTATCCCAATCACGTCCGCGCGGTCCCGGCGGATCCTGTACCGCCGCATCCGTCTGTCCACGTCGCGCCCGGTGATCTCTGCCAGCCGCCGGCGCAACAGCCGCAGATCCAGCGTCGCCATTCCCCCGCTCATAGCCCCGGGATAAATCTGCGCCAGAGCCTCGACGTTTCCGCCGCAGGCCACCGCCGGCGCATGGCTCGCGGTGCGCGCGCCACGCAGCGCACGTCGCAGGTGATGCCGCACCACGTCCGCGATCAATTCTTTCTGCTCGGGCGTGATCCGCCCGTCGATTCCCAGCGTCTCCATCAGCCGCACGGTTCCCGCTGGCAGGGTCACGCTTCGCCGCACCTGTCCCGCCTGCATCAGGTTTACTTCCAGGCTGCCGCCGCCGAGGTCCAGGATGACGCCGGGCGTCACGCGCTCGCCGCACGCCGCCAGCGCCGCTGTGCGCACCAGCCGCGCCTCCTCCTGTCCGCCAATCACTTCCAGCCGGATTCCCGTCTTGCGCTCGACGCGCCGCAGCAGTTCGTCGCGGTTCCGCGCCTCGCGGCAGGCGCTTGTCGCCACCGCGCGCCATGCCTCCACTCGATAGAGTTCCATCAGCTCGCGGAACCCACGGAAGGCTTTCACCGCGCCGTCGATCGTGTCTTCGTCAATCTGCCGCCGTGTGAACGCCATGTGGCCCAGGCGCACCGGCGCGCGTTCCGTGGCCAGTTCGTGAATTTCCCCGGGAGATTCGGCACGGGCGATGACGAGCCGTATGGCATTCGAGCCCGCATCCATCGCCGCGATGTGGATTGGAAACGGCAATTCGGTTCAGCGCCACATCGGCTGAAGCGCCGTGGACGGCCGGAAACGCCTGGAGTGGATCCCGAGATGCGCCGCGATTCGCGCGCGCAGATCTCCGTTCACCGCCGCCACGCTCCGCTCCCCGTCCACCTCGATAAAATGGTGGCGCTTCGCCAGAAGTTCGAACTCCTTCTTCACCATGCCCTGATACCGGATAAACGACTTGTACAAATCCGACGAAAGCGACATATCGCGTCCCGCTTCCCAGTAGGAAATCGCGTGCGCCTTCTTGAATTCCCTCTCGAACGCCACCTCCGGCCTCAGGTTCAGCCAGAACGTCAGTTGCGGCCTCAGCGACATCTCGTATAGCCCGTGCAGGTATTCCCGGTCGATTCCCCGCACCACCGCCCGCGCGATCAGCGTAAAGATATACCGGTCCGCCAGCACTACCATCCCGCTGCGCAACGCCGGCACGATGCGGTGCTCCAGCTGGTCGTAAAAATCGGTTGCATACATCAGCGCCAGCGTCATGCGCGTCACCGCGTTGTTCGCCAGCAGGTCGTCAATGTCCTCCGCCACCAGGCTTGAACGCCGCAGCCCCATCGTCTGCACCGCGAACCCCTGCGACTCCAGCCATTCCGTCAGCAGCGCGATTTGCGTCGATCGCCCCGAGCCGTCGCTCCCCTCCAGCACGATCAGCGTTCCCGGCAGCTCCGCTTCGTGAAATCCCGGCAGGGCAGTCCCGAAAAAGTGCGGCATCGGCTTTCCATTGCCGTTTTTCGCCTTGCCGCCGCGAAGTCGTCCGGCTTTTCCGTTCCCGCTCACGGCTTTTTCCTCGAACGGTACCGATCCAGGTCCACCCGTTCCCCGGCGATTTCCCGCATCTTCCGTTGCAGCCGGTCCACCTTCAGCGTTCCATCCATCACCACGAAGTTGTCCGACTCGATCATGCGGTCGTACTGGTCCATGATCATGCCCTGAAATATCCGGAAGCTCTCCGCGCGGTCGAACGAGAGGCCCAGGTCCATTCCCGCCTCGTAGTATTTCAGCTTCGGCCGCCCGCTGAGAATGCGGTTCACCGCCACTTCCAGCGGGGCGCGGAAGTAGAACGTCACGTCCGGCACCGGCGCGAACCGGTATAGATTTCGCAGCCACTCGTAGCTGCATCCCCGCGCCGAATCCCGCGCGAACGCCGTGTACACGTACCGGTCCGCCAGCACCAGATACCCGCTGTGCAGCAGCGGCAGGATCTGCCGTTCGCACCGGTCCGCGAAGTCTGCCGCGTGCAGCAGCGAAAACGTCACCGGGGTCAGCAGCCTCCGCTGCTTTCCGCGCTTCGTTGCCGACTTGACCAGCTCCGATGAGTTCCATTCCGTAAAGTGAAGCCGGTAGCCGCCGATTTCCAGCCACCGCTTCAGCAGATAGAGCTGCGTGCTTTTCCCCGAGCCGTCGATCCCCTCCACCACCACCAGCGCCCCGGGATAAGGCCGTCCCCCTTGCCGTTTCGGCGCCGCCACGGGGCGTTCTTCGGGCTCCACTTCGATTTCCACAGCCCCATTCTGCGGATTGACAAGTTCGTCCAGCGCCTTCATCCAATCCTCACCCTATCAATGGAAGATGAACATGCGGTTACAAACTCGCCTAACCTCTTCCGGTTGTTCTCAATCGCTCACTCTTGGGAGTATATCCCTCCTCAGGCTCCCGCGCCCTTCCCGTACCCTGTGGCAGCGGATCGGTCCGTCCCGCGCTCGCGCCGTTCCGCCGGCCCCGGGCGCCCTGTGTTTTGGTCCTAAAATATCGTGAGGTGGATCCGCAGGTACTTCTTCGGGTCCTTCTGAATATCCGCAATCAGCAGCCTCAAATCTCCGGAAAGGCCCGTCAAGTTGTCGTACAGCTGTGGATCGTTCACCGCTTTCGCAATGCTCCCCGGCCCGCGGCTCAATTTGTCGGTGATTTCCTTCAGACTCTCGGCGCTGTCGCGCAGATTGTCGTACAGTTTTTCATCCGTGCTGAGTTTTCCCAGTGTTCCCCTCCCTGCCCGCACCTCGCGCAGAAACTCATTGGCCCGTGCCACGAACTCCTTCGTCTGATCGTAAACCGTCGGGTCGTACACCAGTTTTCCCAGCGTTCCTTTCTGGTCCTGCACTTCTGCCAGCACGCTGTCGATCCGGTTCAGCATCATGTCAATCCGTTGGTAGAGCTGGTCCGTAGCCAGGATTTTCCCCAGCGAATTCTTCCCTTCCTGTGTGGTGGCGAGCATCTCGTCCAGTCGCGTAGCGCTTGCATTCAGATGGTTGTAGAGCTGATCATCGGTCATCAGCTTTCCGAGCGAGCCCTGGCCTTTGCGCAGTCCTTCCACAAGTCCATGGGCATCCTTCGAGAGTGCGCCGAGGTTTTCCACCAGGTCCGCTCCGCGTTCCACCACGTCCTTGATGGCCACTTCCTGTTCGCCGGGCACCTCGCCTCCCGTCGGGATGGGACTGCCCGCATAGCCACGCGTGATCTCCACGTACCGGTTCCCCAGGAATCCCTCCGTCACCAGGCTCGCGCGCGACTCCGTGGTGATGTATTCCTTGTACCGCTGGTCCACGCGCATGATCACTTCCACGTTTCGCGAGCGGTCCGCCTTCTGTTTCGCCACCGCGGGCGGGGCAATCCGGATGCCGTCGACGTTGCCCACTTCCACTCCGTCCAGCCGCACGGGAGCGCCCAGGGTGAGTTGTTCCACCTCCGGCAGGTAGGTCCTCAACTGATATTTGGCCCGCAGAATCCCCGCGCCGGTGACATAGAGAATCGCCAGCATGATCAGGAACAGCGCGGCGAGCGTCAGTATCCCCACACGGAGCTGCGCCCAGGTCACCTGTTTGCGTTGCGGCATCCCTTCCCTCCTCGTCCCTCAAACGAGAAATTTCTGCACATACGCGTCCTGGCTCTGCGTCACGTCCTGCTGGTTCCCCTCGAAGTACACGCGTCCGTCGCGCAGAAACAGGAAGTGCGTGACAGGTGCGCCATGTTCCTCCCCCGTGTCCGCTTTCGCCCACCGCCCGTTCGGCGATACTCGCATGACGGCATTCTTCTCCGCCGCAAACCGGAAGTTTGCCAGCGCAAATGCGTCCTGAATCCGCTGCGTCGCCACAAGCGATGTGACGCCGTACACGTCGCGCAGCCGCAGAATCAAAGTGATGATCCGCTGCGATGTCACCGGATCCAGTCCTGCTGTCGGCGAATCGTATAGCACGATCGGCGGCCGCGTGATTAGCGCGCGTGCGATCGACACGCGCCTCCGCATCCCTCCCGAAAGTTCTCCCGGCAATTTCTCTTTCGCCTCCCGCATCTCCACAAAACTCAGCGATTCGTTCACTCGCGCCTCGATCTCCTCTTCCTCCACTCCTTCTTCCCGCAGCCGGTACGCTACGTTTTCCCCCACAGTCAGCGAGTCGAACAGCGCTCCTTCCTGGAACACGAATCCGAGTTGCCGGCGGAAGATCAGCAGTTCGGCTTCCGCCAACTCCGTCACCTCGCTGCCGAGCACGCGGATGCGCCCTGCATCCGGCCGCAGCAATCCCGCCACGAGCTTCAGCAGCAGGGTTTTCCCTGTGCCCGTTTCTCCCAGCAGGGCCAGCGTCTCCCGCGGCGCCACCTGAAACGATACGCCGTTCAGCACTTCCCGTTCGTCGAAAGCGATGCGGACGCCCTCCAGGGCGATGGCGGGTGGTTCCGGCAGGCCAGCTTTCATGCGGCAGCGGCGGCGCCCCCTTGAAGCAGTCGCGTCCGCCGTAAACGATTATAGTGGCAAACCAGCACGGGTGGCCACGGTCAGCGCTCTTCTGACCGTGCCCCCCCATCGGTGCCCTTCACGCGTCTCCTCACAAGATCCACGACAAGCCCGCGTTCACCACCCATGCCATCGCGTACGCCAGTGCCCCCATATACAGGAATTGGATCGCCGGCCATTTCCAGCCGTTTGTTTCCCGCCGCACCACCGCGAACGTCGAGGTGCATTGCATGGCCAGCGCGAAAAAGACAAGCAGGGCCAGCGCGCCCGGCAATGTCAGATCCCGCTGCAATCCCGCCGCTAGACTCTGCGAACCCGAACTGGGATCGGCACCGTAAATCGTTCCGAGCGTTCCTACCATCACTTCCCGCGCCACAAACGACGTCAGCAGACCCACCGCGATTTTCCAGTCGAATCCGAGCGGGCGGACCAGCGGTTCAATCCAATGTCCGGCCTGGGCCAGAAGGCTGTCGTGCATTGCGGCCAGGTGCCCCTCCCGGATCGGCAGGTGCACCAGCATCCAGATCGCGAAGCTCACTCCGAGCACCACTGTGCCCACCTGCGTCAAAAAGATTTGCCCTCGTTCCAGCAGCATCATCGCCAGAGACCGCGGCCGCGGCAGCCGGTATTCCGGCAATTCCAGCACAAAGGGTGCGCGTGAATTGTCGAGAATTGTGGAATTCAGCAGTTTCGCCGTGACTACTGCCGCCAGAAATCCCAGCGCGTACAACCCCAGCAGCGTGCACGCACGCAGCCCCACCAGCCCTCCGAGCGCCGACCGCTGCGGCACAAACGCCGCGATCAGCAGCGTGTACACAGGCAGTCGCGCCGAGCACGTCATGAACGGGATCACAAAGATCGTCGCCAGCCGGTCTCTTCGGCTCCCCACGATCCGCGTCGCCATGATCGCCGGCACCGCGCACCCGTATCCCGCCAGCAGCGGTATGAACGACTTTCCATTCAGGCCGATGCGCGCCATCATCCGGTCCGAAATCACGGCCGCCCGCCCCAGATATCCTGAATCCTCCATCAGCCCCAGGAACAGAAAGAGCAGCAAAATGGGCGGCAGAAACACCAGCACCGCGCCCATTCCTTTCCACAATCCATCCAGCAGCAGCGAGCGCACTATCGCGTTGGATATCTCCGGCCGTATCAAGGCATCTGCGCGACTCAACCCCGCCGCGACCCCGTCTCCCATCCATTGCCCGAGCGTAAACACAGTCTGGAATACTGCAACCGTCGCCACGATCAGAAATACGGGACCGAACACCGGATGCAGGAATATCGAGTCCAGCCGCTTTGTCCACTCCGATTCTCTTGGCAGCCGATAGTGCGATTTCTCCGCCACCCGCCGCGCCCACGTCCTGCATCCTGCCGGTTCCTGGAGTACGGGTGGCAGCTTCGGCGGCTCAGCTGGGCCGCCTGTCCGGAGGAATCTCTCGATGCACTCGAGCCCCGTCCCTTTGGTCGCGCTGACCAGGCCCACTGGAGCGCCCAGCGCCTCTTCCAGCGCCGGCACATCCAGCGATCCGCCACGCTTTTCGAGCGTATCTGCCAGGTTCACCAGCACCAGTGTGGGTACCGCGAGAGCGAGCACGTCCAGCGCCAGCGGCAATTGCGAATCGAGCTGCGTCCCGTCGAGAATCAGGAACACCGCATCTGGCCGGCCCACTCCGGCCAGCTCGCCCCGCAGCGCCTGCCACGCCACTTCCTCATCTTCCGAGTGCGCTTGCCGTCCCCGGATTCCCGGCAGGTCGATCGCGGAAACGCCTTCATGGCTCACAAGCTTGCCGACGCGGTATTCCACCGTCACTCCGGGATAGTTTGCGATCTTCTGGCGCGTTCCGGTCAGGCGGTTGTAGAGCGTGGACTTCCCGCAGTTCGGCGGCCCCACCAGCGCGATTGTGCGAATTCTCGAGCCCGCGTGCCGCTTCCTTGGCTCCTGCTTCCCCCTCTGCTCCGCCGCCGCGGAGATGATTCCCAGGCTCATTTGTCCCTCTCGCGCTCCACGAGCACATGCACCGCATCTTCCCGCCGGAGAGCGACCAGCCGTCCCTCCACCCGGAAAATGATGGGGTCGCCCTGCGGTGCGCTTCGTTCTCTTGCCACTCGCGCGCCGGGAGCTATGCCATAACCCTCCAGCAGTCCGGAGTGTGGATAGGCTTTCGCGATCTCGGTAATCGTCGCCGGTTCTCCCTTGCCAAGATCCGTCAGTCGGCAGGTTCTGTGCGCTCCCGGGTGCATCTCAGCCATTGCGCGCCCTTGCATTTCTCCCGCCCTCGTTTTCAGTGTCATATCTCATCTTCCAGCCGGTCAAATTGCTCCCGGAAGGCCTCCCGGGAGCGGTCCGGCGGCGCGCCCGCCACCGGAGCCGCTGCCCTTTCCTTCCGGTCGAGCGCGCCGCGCAAGAACAGAAACAGCAATGCCGACCCAAGGACCACTCCGACGGCTGGCAGCGCAAAAAGCATTCTTCCGGTATCGCCGCTGGGGATGATCAGGATCCGCTCTCCGTAAAGTGCCTTGTAGTGCTCGATGATCGCAGGTTCGCTTTCTCCCGCGGCCACCATTCCCTTGATCTCCTGCCGCATCTGCTCGGCCACCGGGCTCATGTGCTCCGCCACGGATTGCGAGTAGCAGCACGGTGCGAGCAGCCTCTCCTCCACCCGGCGGATTTCCACGTGCTGTTGCGGCGTCAGCGCGGCCGGCGTCGCGGAGAGTGCAAGGGTCAGCAGCATCATGTACATGTTCGCGTCCGCCTCGTCCGTCTAGCTCCCACTCCGGCCCCGCGAGAGATAGACGGCCTTTTGTTTATCCGCTGCGCCTGTCCAGGCCACGTACAGGCGCCCTCCGGTGCCCGCAGCGACGGTCGGCCGCTGCGCAGAAGAGGAAATCCCGGGAACGGCAGCCGGAATTCCGAGTTTTCCATCCGGACTAATCTCGACGGCATAAACACCGAACGGGCTCCAGCCGGCCTTTGCCTGGGGATCTCGTCCCTGAAACACCAGCACAGCCCGTCCATCGTCCCCGACGGAAAACGCCGGATAATTCGCGTCCAGAATCTTCTGCGAGCCCATAACCGCCGGCGCCCACGTAGCGCCGCCGTCGTCTGTCCATGAAAGCCGCACACCGCTGATCTCCGGACGTGCCTCCGTCAGCCAGGCCACGTAAATGCGCTTCCCGCTGCGTGCCACCGCCGGCCCGGAGTCCGGGCAGCCGTCGATCTTCCAGTTGTCCTCCGCGATTCGTCGCGGTGCGGTGAATGTCTGCCCGTTATCCCGGCTTACGGCCACCGTCATGTCGTGAATTGGGCCCGGGTAAATGTGACGCCAGATGACGAGCACTTCGCCTCCGGGCCCAAAGGCCAACGTCGGCCGGCAGCAGGGACAGATCCTGATGGCCACGCGCGAGTTTTTGCCGAAGTTCGCCCCTCCATCCGTGGATCGTGCGAGATAGACGGCGTAATCCTCCTCATCTCCGCTTTCGCGGTCGCGCGTGTCAATCCACACCGCGTACACATCACCGTTCGGAGCCACTCCGAGCGAGGGGTACCCGCTGAAGCTGTCGTCCGTCTTGTCCGCGACGGCGATGGGTTTCTCGAAACTGCCGCCCCAGTTGCGCGAACGCGCGAACTGCAAGCGATGGCCCTCGTTCCACGCCGCGTAGATCGCCCTCTCCGTTGCTACAAATGCGGGACTGTTCTCGCCCGCGGACGTCACCTCACTTCCCGGCTCGCTTACCCACACCGGCTTCCCGAAGCTGTCGCCTCCATCAGAAGAGGTGAGCAGCCCGAGCCGTGACTGCTCCCCGTCCTGCAGCACCGCCAGCAGGTAGAGCGTTGGCGACGACACCCAGTCTGCTCCGAGCTTCGGATTCCGCGAGACGGTGATCCCCGCCTGAACCAGCACCGCCCGCGGCGCTGGCTCGAATTGATACGCGTCGGAACGGCTCTGCACGTGTTCACATCCAAAGGTAATCCCAACGGCTAGCAGCACTGCCACCGCCGTGCGGCCCCCCTCAATTGCCCGCATGAGCCCTCCTTACTTCTGCAGAACTCGGCGCCCCTGTGGGGTCCCCAAACTCTGGATTGGTCAGAAAGTTTTGATCCGTGAGCGAGTTCAGGAACGCAATCAGGTCCTTCACCTCGCTCTCGCTGATTGAAAACCCCTCGATAAACTCGCTCCTGAGTGGATTTGGGCTGTGAGATGTAAGCGCCGCGTGCCCCTTCACCGCATAGTGCTGTTGGATCACTGCCTCCAAAGTGGGCAGCGAACCGTCGTGCATGTAAGGAGCTGTTACGGCGATGTTTCTTAACGTGGGCGTACGAAATGCTCCCTCGTCCTCAGCGTGTGAGGTGACGTCGCGGAGGCCGTGATCCCATGGTTTGTACGCTCCATGGGAATCCTCGTTATAGAGCCCTGTGTTGTGGAACCCGGTTTCCGGGAAAGCGAGTCCTTGGGCGGTGTAGTTATCCGTGAAATTGACGCCGTCATGGCAGTGATAGCACTCCAGCCGTTCGCCAAAAAAGAGCGCCTCACCTCTCTTGGCGGCTGCGGAAATTGCATTTGCATCACCATGCTTATAGCGATCGTACGGAGAATCGAATGAGAGCAGAGTGCGCTCGAAGGCCGCGATTGCCTTTGTGATGTGCGGGACGTCGACCGGCGGGTTGTCTTGCGGAAACACCTGGGCGAATTCGCGCACATACTCCGGGTCAGCCGCCACGTGGGCGGCCAGTTCGGCCTCGTGTCCGGCCATTGCCATCTCCAGGGGGTGATCAGAAAACAGAGGAAGGAGCATTTGCTTTTCCAGAGAGGTGATCAGCGGATTTGCCCAGGTGTAGGAGGGCAGATACGCCACATTGGTCAGCGTCATCACGCTGCGGATCCCCGGCTCACCAGTGGCACCCAGATGGGTGCGCTGCCCATCTGTGAATCCATGGGCTTGCTGGTGGCAGGTTGCACACGACATGCTCCCGTTTACCGACAGCCGCTTCTCATAGAACAGCCTCCGGCCGAGCCGAACCTTTGCCGGGCTCATGGGATTGTCCGCTGGCACCGCTGGCGTCGGCGCCCATGCGGGTTTATTCCACTGGAAACGTGCATCCTCCGGTTTCGTGCCCGGGGCGCCAGGTTCCCCTTGGGCGGACGATACCCGCGCCGCAGCGACGCACGCGAGGACTACGAGAACCATCGCGCACGCCGGTCCGCGTGTCCCGCTTGGATCTGCCGTAGAGCCAGCCATCATTTCCTCGCTCTGTAGAAGACAGTCTGGGCAATCACCGGGGAGCCGCGGAATGGAAGCCCCAGCGCTCCCATGACCGGCGCGCAGTCCGGATCGTCTTCGCCCGACATACACCCTGGTGCAGTACTCGGCGAATTTACGGTCACGTCCGAGTTCGCAAGGAGCCTGCCGAAGTCGAAGATGACAACGTCCTTTGCCGCGTCGAATTCTTCGAGTGTCACGACAATCCGGTTCGGGTTCATGCATTCCTGCGGAGGCGCGGCAGTACGAACGGTTCCCCCGCAACCCGTGCTTCCGATGTGTACCGGAAAGCCCCGGGAGTGAGCCTCAACAGCCGCGTTCTGCGCCCGCGCGCCCGGTTCCGCGGGAGTCGCAGCCGCTGTAGCAGATGCTCCCGAAGGTGCCACCACGACCTCCGCTCGGATGAACTTGTAGCCGCTTTGCCAGGTCCACAGCATTGCGGTCATGTTCAATGGAGACGGAGCCTGAAGTGGGTCCACGTGATCCAAATCGAACGGCACTCCGACGGTGAACCGCACACCCTTGTACTCTCTGGGCGGGGCCGATCCAGTCGCTTCGGCGTGCATCGGAGTGTTTCCGTTCCGGCACTCGCCCGTTCCGTCTTCAAGGTCGATCAGCGCCAGCGATTTGTACTGCCATACGCCGTCCTGGTCGAGCGCCACTGGCGTAGCTCCACCTTGTGCGTCAATCAGTTCGATGTTCGACACGAAGAAACGCAGATCAGCCGGCGTCACCGTAGTTGCGCCGGTGCCCACTCCCTCGTAAAGCTTTCCGCAAGCAAAAGGTTTCCCGGCCAGCCGGCCTTCGAATCGGACATGCACCGGTTGGGGCTTCAAGCCCGTTCCGGCTTCCTGGGATGCCGCTCCGCCGGCCGCAAGGGAAATCAAGATCGTAAGCAGTCCGAATATTCCCGCTCGAGACATCGCGCTACCTCCTCCCTGCAATCTCTATCCCCGATACTGGACCTCATCGCGTATGCAGGTATTTCAGCAGATCCTCCAACTGCTCCGCGTCAAGCGTCTGCCGGAACGGCGGCATGATTCCGCGGCCGTCGAGAATCGTTTTTCTCACCTGCTCGTCCGTTGCGGGAGCGCCGCTGGGAAGCTTCGGCTTCTGAAACACTCCAATTAGCTTCGGCGGCTTCTTCACCAGCTGCAGGTTGTTTACGTCGTGGCATGCGCTGCAATTCTGTTCGTATAACGCGGCGCCCATCGAGACCATCTCCGCTTCTCTTTTCCCCGTGGCCGCCTCATTTCCGGAGCAGCCACAGAGCAGTCCGGCAAGTACGCCCAGGCCAACCGTCAGCACGCAACACCTGTGCCCGTGACTACGCGCCGGCATGCTCCACCTCTCGGATGGCCGCCACTGCCTCGGGCGCCTTCCACTCGTTCGTCGTCCATTCCTTCACAACTGTGCCGTCCGGCCTGATCAGAACGGTGCACAAGCTGTGCGATATCTGGTTGTTCGACTCGATGTAAACAAGGCCGAACGCATCCGCCAGCTTATGCAGGTTTTCGGCCGAAGGTGAAGTGAACTGCCAATGCGCGAATCCGCTTGCTTCCTCATTCAGGTACGCAAGCCCGTATTTCCGCAGGATGGGAGCTGTGTCGTACTTGGGATCCAGGCTGATGGTCAGCAGTTGGGTCCGCGCGTACTCTTGCGGGTTCTTCGCAAGCTCCCGGTTGACCGCGGCAAACAGGCTGCTCGTCAGCGGGCACATTGTGGGAATGGAACACCGGGTGTACACAAACGTCAGCAGCAGCGTCTTGCCGCGGAAGTCCGAGAGGTGCACCGTCTTGCCGTCCTGGTTCACCAGCTCCACGTCGGGAATCTCCTCGCCCGCCGAGAGTTTCTTTCCCTGGCTCGCCACCAATCCGCGCTGGGTTGAATCCGTCACCACGATCTCGTCCAGCCAGTACTCTTCATTCGACTTCACCACCACGCGTGCCCGGATTTTGTCCCCCGGCTCCATGGCGGAGAAATCCGTTCCTTTGGCCACCGGGTACGGCATAGTCATTGCCGCCATGAATCCGGGTATGTCGTCGTGATCCACCACCACGGTGTGATGGGCGGAGTCTTTACTCACGATCTGGCCCGTCAATTCGTAGTACTTCGTCGATGTGCCGCACGCCGCGAGCCCAAGACACACAACGAGAGCCAGGGTCCGCGGCGATGCCTTCAAGCGCATTTTCGACCTCCCTTCACAACTCTAAGCAGGCGATTGCTCGATTGAGCGGCGCGCAAGCGCTCGCGGACGCGCACTGCCGCGCCCGAGCGGAGCTCCGCCGCGGTGGCAGGCCTCGCAAGAAAATCAGGTCAGATCAGAGGTACTGGACAGGAGGGCCCCGCTTGGAAGGTCCGAAAAAGTCAACGCAAACTGCAATCTCTTCCAGCCTGATGGAAATACGGCTGGCCGCACGGGCGCTGTTGCTGGCCGGCGTGGCTCGTGGCGCATCGAAGGTCTGCACCCTTGCGAATATGGTTGTGATGTGCGCGGCGTATGGGCATCGCGCGCGCACGCCGGGTTTTCCGCTCTCGTTGCCGTCGCCCCCGCGGAAACGCCGCACCCCGCACATGTGCAGGCCGTTTCCTCTGCAACAGGGAGGAAGATCATCCTCTGAACGGACTGCCGGCAGCGCAGCAAGAAGCGGTCCTGCGCCAAAGGCCAGAGCCAACAGTGCTGAAAGTAGGCGCCGCAAAGCAAATCGAGCCTATAGCATGGTTCCAGGCCGGTCAAGGCCGGCGAATCCGCGCGCTCCGGCTCTACGGGAAGATGTACAGCAGCAGCCGTGTGAGGAAGAAATTCGACACGAGAATCAGCACCGAGGCCGTCACCACGGCCTGCGTCGTGGCCCGGCCCACTCCCCGTGTTCCCCCGCGCGCGTTCAGCCCGTAATAGCAGCCCACGCTCGACAGGATGAATCCGAAAATCACCGGTTTCACCAGGCCCTGCACCAGGTCCCCGAACTCCAGTGCGTGAATCGCACGGCTCCAGTACTGCACCGGGTCAAGGCGCAATTGGAAATGCGAAATCACGTAGCCACCCACCAGCCCGATGAAATCCGACACCGCGGTCAGAAGCGGAAGCATGAGCGTGGTCGCCAGCACTCGCGGTGTCACCAGCTTCTTGATCGGGTCGGTGCCCATCGCCCGCATCGCGTCCACCTGTTCCGTCACCAGCATCGAGCCCAGCTCCGACGCGATCCCAGACGAATTCCTGCCTGCCACCAGCAGTGACGTAATGCTCGGCCCCAGTTCGCGCACGATCGAGATGGCCACGACGTCGCCGACCAGCGCCGTCTCCCCGAATCGTGAAAACTGCGCGGAAGTCTGCAACACCATCACCGCTCCGATGAAGAATCCGGTCAGCATCACGATGGGCAGCGACCCCGTTCCGATCACGTCCATCTGATACAGCGCGTCGTCCAGATACATCGGCGTGCGAAAAACCCCCGCAGCCGCCTCCAGCGACAGCACCGTGTAGTCCTGGACCGTCTGCACCACGCCTTTCACCACGTTGAGAACACGGGAGGGGGTTGTTGTTTCGATTGCGTCGTCGAGCGGCATGGGGAGGAGCGGCGGGAAAAGCGTAGCCTGCGCGCAAGCGAGGGTCAAGAAGTTCGCGCAAAGTCGCCGCGGCGGGCCGGCGCTATCCGGAAAAGACCGCGCGCAGCGATTCCGAGCACGCCACCAGCGTTGCGCCCACGTCGTCGTCCGTGTGCGCCCCGGAAACGAACATGGCTTCAAATTGCGACGGCGCGAGAAACACCCCGCGCTCCAGCATCTCCCAGAAGAATTTCGCGTACCGCGCCGTATCCGCCTGTCTTGCCTCCGCGAAATTCCGCACCGGGCCGGGCGTGAAGAAAAGGGTCGCGAGCGATCCGATCGCGTTGATGCACGCAGGATACCGTCGCTCTGCGATCAGCGCCCGGATCCCGTCCGTCAATTTCCGGCTTCGCGACTCCAGCGATTCGTAGAATCCCGGCCTTTCGAGTTGCCGCAGCGTTTCGATTCCCGCGCGCATCGCCAGCGGATTCCCCGAAAGCGTGCCCGCCTGATACACCTGCCCAAGCGGTGCCGCCAGGCTCATCAGATCGCGCCTGCCTCCGTACGCCGCCACCGGAAGACCTCCGCCGATGATTTTCCCCAGTATGGTCAGGTCCGGCCGGACGTCATACATTGCCTGCGCGCCGCCATGCGCCACTCGAAATCCGGTAATCACCTCATCGAAAACGAGCAGGGCTCCCTCGCGGCGCGTGATCTCACGCAGCCCGTGCAGAAAGCCGCTCTCCGGCGGCACAACCCCCATGTTTGCCGCGACCGGCTCCACAAAGACGGCGGCGATTTTTCCTGGATATCGGGTGAACGCGCGTTCGATCGCCTCCGGATCGTTGTATGGCAGATTGAGAGTGAGCGCGGCGAGAGCCTCCGGAACGCCGGGACTCGACGGAATGCCGAGCGTCGCTAGCCCCGAACCCGCCTCGGACAAGAAAGGGTCGGCGTGCCCGTGATAGCAACCGCTGAATTTCACCAGGTAAGAACGTCCCGTGGCCGCGCGCGCAATGCGGGCCGCGCTCATCGCCGCCTCTGTCCCTGAGCTGACAAAGCGAATCATTCCCATCGACGGCATGGCGCGGCAGATCAGGCGAGCGAGTTCGACTTCCAGTTCCGAGGTCATTCCAAAGCTCGTGCCTCGCGCCGCTTGATAGCTGACCCCCGAGACAACCGCCGGAACGGCATGACCCAGAATCAGCGGTCCCCACGAGCCCACATAGTCCAGATACGAATTGCCGTCCGCATCTTCTATCCGTGCTCCCGTGCCGCGCGCCATCACCAGCGGCGTCCCCCCGACGGAACGAAACGCGCGCACCGGGCTGTTCACTCCGCCCACCAGGAATTGTTCAGCCTCGTGGAAAATCTGATCCGAACGGGTATGTGTTTTTCGCGGTGTCACGAGTCGAGGATTTCCGGACATCTGGCGCTCAGCATCCCTTCAGCCATCCCGCTACGTCTTTCGCGTGGTACGTGCAGATGATTTCCGCGCCGGCTCGCTGAATCCCCGTGAGCAGTTCCAGCACCACGCGTTTTTCGTCGATCCAGCCGTTGGCCGCCGCGGCTTTCACCATCGAATATTCGCCGCTCACGTTGTACGCGGCCACCGGCACGTTGAATTCGTCCCGTACGCGCCGGATGACGTCCAGATACGGCACTGCCGGCTTCACCATCACGATGTCCGCGCCCTCTTCGATATCCAGCGCCACTTCGCGCATCGCCTCCCGGGCGTTCGCAGGGTCCATCTGATAACTCCGCCGGTCGCCGAATTTCGGCGCCGATTCCGCCGCCTCGCGGAACGGCCCGTACAGCCCCGAGCAGTATTTCGCCGCGTACGACATCACAATCGTCGTGTCCAGCCCCTCGTCATCCAGTGCGCGGCGGATCCCCGCTATGCGGCCGTCCATCATGTCCGAAGGCGCCACAATATCCGCGCCGGCCTCCGCGTAGGCCAGCGCCGCCTTCGCCAGCAGTTCCACGCTTCCGTCGTTCAGCACCGTTTCGCCCTCGATCACGCCGCAATGCCCGTGGTCCGTGTATTCACACAGGCACACATCGGCGGCCACGAGCAATTTCAAATCCGCGGCCCGCACCGCGCGAATCGCCTCCGGTACCGGCCCTTCCGCCGACCACGCCTCGCTCCCCGACGGATCTTTACGCTCCGGTATTCCGAACAGCAGAATCCCGGGAATTCCGAGCTGCTCCACCTCGCGCGCCTCTTCCAGAAAGCGGTCCACCGACTGCTGGTAAATTCCGGGCATCGAACTGATTTCCTGCCGCGTGTTCGTCCCGGTCACCACGAACATGGGATAGAGCAGTCCCGTCGTGGCCACGCGCGTCTCCCGCACCAGCGACCGGATCGCTTCCGTGCGCCGCAGCCGCCGTGGGCGTTCCGTCGGGTAGCTCATGCTCCGCGCACTCCCGCCGTTCCCGCAAAATGTGCCGCAAGCGCCTCTACAAACGCCTCCGCGCTCGGCTTCGCCGGCACCACCGCCACCGGGAATCCCGCCTGCCGGATCGCCGCCGCCGTCACGGGACCGATCGCCGCCAGCGCCACCGTTCGCGTCAACTCTTTCAGCCTCTCCATCCCAATCTGCTCCGCGAGCCGTTCAAAGGCCGATGGGCTCGCCAGCGCCACGGCATCTACTCCTCCAGCCTGAATTTTTTCGATCGCGTCTGAACCCGGTTGCCCCGGCGCCACAGTACGATAGGCAACCACGTCCGTCAGCTCAGCGCCCGCCCCGCGAAGCGTTTCCGGCAAATCGGTCCGTGCCCGGTCGCTCCGCGGCAGCAGTACACGCCGGCCCGCCACCTTTTCGCCCAGCTCTCGCGCCAGTCCGCGTCCGGTCGATTCGTCTGCGGTGTATTCCACGTCGTAACCCAGTTCTCTCGCCGTCTTCGCCGTTGCCGGACCCACCGCGGCTACCCGCGGCCGTCCCCACTCCAGCGGAATTTCCAGCTCGCGCCGCCGATCCTCGAAAAATCGCACCGCATTCTGACTGGTGAACAGAAGCCAGTCAAACTCCCCGAGCCGCCCGAGTGCGGCATCCAACGGCGCCGAATCTGCCGGCCGCTCGAATGCCACCAGCGGACACAGCAACACCTCGGCGCCATGGGATTCCAGCAGCCGCGCCAGTTCGCCGGCCTGCTCCGGAGCCCGCGTCACCGCAATGCGCCTTCCGGCCAGCGGCAGTGCTGATTTCGCTTCGCTCATCGTCCCGCCATGCGCAACAAACGTTCCGCCCCCGCCCCCAGTAATTTCCCGCCGAGCGCGCGGCCCAACGCTTCCGGCTGCTCCAGCGATCCCTCCGCGCGGTCGCGGACCACCTCGCTGCCATCCGCCGCGCACACACACGCGTCCAGCACCAGCCGGCCGCCCTCGATCCGTCCCCATGCCCCGAGCGGCACCTGGCATCCGCCTTCCAGCGTCGCCAGCACGGCGCGTTCCGCCATCACCGCCAAACGCGTCTCCGCGTGCTCGAACGCCGCCAGCCGCTCTCGCGTCGCGCAATCCTCCTCGCGCGCTTCCACAGCCAGCGCTCCCTGTCCCACCGCGGGCAGCATCACGTCCTGCGACAGCACTTCGCTCGCTCGCCCGTCCAGCTTCAACCGCTTCAGGCCCGCATATGCGAGCACCGTCGCGTCCAATGTCCCCTCTTCCACGCGGCGCAGCCGTGTATCCACGTTTCCGCGCAGCTCCCGCACGTCCAGGTCCGGCCGCGCCCGCCGCAATTGCGCTTGCCGCCTCAGGCTGCTGGTCCCCACGCGAGCACCCGGCGCCAGCGCCGCAAGCCCCGCCCCTGTTCGCGACACCAGACAGTCCCGCGGATCCTCTCTCCGGGGAATCGCCACCAGCGCCAGCCCCTTCGGTATTTCGGTCGGAACGTCTTTCAGGCTGTGCACAGCGAGGTCCACCGTTCCCGCCAGCAGGGCGTCTTCGATTTCTTTGATGAACACGCCCTTCGATCCTATCGCCGCCACGCTGCCCTGCTGGAACTGGTCCCCCGCCGTGCGGATTTTTATGATTTCCGCAGTCGCGCCCGCCGAACGCGCCAGCCACTCGCGCACGAACTCCGCCTGCCATAGCGCCAGCGCGCTCCCGCGCGTTCCGATGCGCAGCGGCTTCACCGTCAGCCCCGGCCTCCCCGCCCCGATGAGTTCGATGGATCCGTTTCATTCAATCCGAAGAGGTCCCTCAACAGCACTGCGCGCTCGCGCACTTCGCGGTCTTTCATCAGCCGCTCCGCGGGTTCGCGCAGAATCTCCTCCACCAGATCGTCCATCATCCGCAGGATTCGTTCGCGTTCGTCGGCGGAAAACCGCGCCAGATCCTCGCTGCGTGCGTCTGTGAACAGTTCCCGTTGCAGCCGCAATTTCTGTTTCAGCTCCGCCAGCGCCGCCACCGCGTTGGCTCCGCTCTGCCACGCCGTGAATTTTTCCACGTGCGCCCGCACGATAGCCTCCGCGCGCGGCACTTCGCTCTCTCGTGCTTGCCGGTTCTGCTCCACGATTTCGTTCAGATCGTCCACACCGTACAGAAATATGTTGTAAAGCTCTGCGGCCGCGGGATCGATGTTTCGGGGTACGCCCAGATCAATCAGGAACATTCGACGGTTGCCGCGGGCATGCATCGCTGCGGCCAGCGCCTCCCGCGTCAGCGTCCAGTCCGTGCCTGCCACGGAGGTCACCACGATGTCCGCCTGCGCCAGCAATTCCGCCGTCTTGTCCCAAGGCGCCCACTGCGCCCCCGACCGCGCCGCCAGCTCGTGCGCGCGTTCCGGGTTGCGGTTCGACACCCACAGCCGCCCGATGCCGCGCGCGCGCAGTTGCATGGCCGCCTTCGCGCCCATCGCTCCCGTCCCCAGCACGGCCGCGGCGTTGTCCCTCAGCTCGCCGAAAATCTGTTCCGCGAGTTTCATCGCCGCTGACGCCACGGACATGGCCTGCGCGCCCAGCCGCGTCTCTGCGCGAACGCGTTTGCCCACTTCCAGCGACGCCTGGAACAGCCGGTTCAGGATCGGCCCGGTCAGCCCTTCCCGCTGCGCCGCCAGATACGTCTCCCGCACCTGCCCCAGGATTTCCGCCTCGCCCAGCAGCATGGAATCGAGCCCCGCGGCCACGCGGTAGAGATGCTCCACCGCATCGCGCCCGCGCCTGCGGTAGAGGCAGCCGTTCAACTGCTCCGGTTCTACCGCGTGGTGTACGCAGAAATTCCGCTCCACTCCGCTCTCCACGTCTGTCCGGGTGTCGGCGGCCACCGTGTACACCTCGCTGCGGTTGCACGTGGAGAGCACCACTACCTCATCCACCACTCCGTCATTGCGCAGTTTCGTTGCCGCGCGCAATCCCTCCTCCGGCGAAAAATGCAGCCGCTCCCGCAGCGCCACTCCTGCCGTGCGGTGATTCACCCCGAGCAGGTAGACGCCCATCAGCGCCCCCCGCCCGCCGCCCGTGTTTTCGCCGGCCCTCGCATCAGTAGAACTTGTGGAACCTCGAGAGATACAAATTCACCACCGTGTAGCTGAACACCACCGCGAAATAGCTCGCCATGCACAACACGGAGGCTCGCGCTCCTCGCCACGCTGGCGACCGCGACACGAGCAGGTAAATCGCGTAGAACGCCAGAATCAGGAACGAAATCACCACTTTCGGGTCCGGCGTCAGCATTTGTCCGGTGAGCCGATGGTCCACGGCCATGCCGAAACTGATGCCTACAATCAGGCTCCCCAGCCCTACCCACACGCCGCTCCGCGCCATCCGTTCCAGGTCTTCCAGCGCGGGCAGCCGCCACATCATTGCCACCGGCCGCTTCCGTCGCAGCAGATAGTCCTGCACCAGGTACACCAGGCTGTATACGAACGAAAGGGTGAACGCCGAGTAGGCCAGGATGTTCGAGGTCACGTGCAGCGCGAAAATGGCGCCGCGCGCCGGCGATCTCGGCGCCGCGTGCGGTGCCACCACCAGTTCCAGCCCCAGGAGCAGTAGCACCAGCGGCATCACGAACGCTCCCATGGCCCGCTCCCGGTGCAGCAATTCCAGCCCAAGATAAGTCAGCGCCAGGAACCACGCCAGCAGCGACGTCGATCCGTACAGATCCTGGTAAGGCACCGAGTGGATGGAATAGGCCCGTGCCAGGAGCGCAAAATAATGCGTCGCCATGCCCGCGGCCAGCAGAACGGTCGCTACCCGCCCCGTCCATTTGTTCCCCGCGAACAGTTTCCCCAGGTAACACGCCCAGCTCGCGGCATAGATGCCCGCCGTCGTGTACCCCAGCGCCGTGAAGGAGATCACCACTCCGTTGCCACCTTGAAGTCCCAAAGTATATCCCCTCCGGCTGTGACCGGCCATGTGACACCGGTCACATTGCTGTGTGTCCTATCCTCCCCGGCGGACCGGGGCCGGGATTTGCTATGATTTCCGGGCAGGACTCAACGCGCCATGCCCGCTCCCGGCTCTCAATTCGACCGCAAGACTCTCTTTCTCCGCGCCTGCCGTGGACAGGCCACCGACCGCGCGCCGGTGTGGATGATGCGCCAGGCCGGGCGCTACCTGCCTGAGTACCGCGCCGTGCGCGCCAGACATTCCTTTCTCGAAGTCTGCAAGACTCCCTCTCTCGCCTTGGAAGTCTCCCTCCAGCCGTTCTTGGCGCTCGGCATGGACGCAGTGATCGTTTTCTCCGACATCCTGATTCCCGCCGAAGCTATGGGCCTGCCCATCCACTTCGGCGATGGCGGCCCGGAGCTCCCCGAAAAAATCCGCGGGCAGGGCGACGTGGACCGCCTGCGCGATTTCGATCCGGAGCGCGATACTCGCTTTCTTCTCGATGCCATCTCCGAACTCTCCCGCTCGCTCGGCCCCGAGGTTCCCGTCCTGGGATTCGCCGCCGCGCCCTGGACGCTCGCCTGCTACATGGTGGACGGCGGTGGCCATGCCGGGTTCCCTCACACCAAGCGCATGCTGCGCGCGCAGCCCGAGTTGTTCCACCAGCTTCTTCGCCACATCGCGCGCAACACTGCGCGCTATCTCCAGGCCCAGATCGCCTCCGGCGCATCCGCTGTGCAACTGTTCGACACCTGGGCCGGCGAGCTTTCCCGCCATGACTACGACGCCTTCGAACTTCCCGCTCTTCAGGAGTTGCTCACGCACCTCAATCCCGGCGATACGCCAGTGATCTACTATTCGAAGAGTTCGAATCATCTGCTGGAAAGCGCGGCCCGCTCCGGCGTCACCGTGCTCAGCGTCGACTGGCGCGTGGACCTGCATGAGCTTCGTGCCATGCTGCTCGAACGCACCAATCGTCTCTGGCCGCTTCAGGGCAACGTCGACCCGGCTGTTCTCTACTCACCCGAAGCCGCCATCCGCGCCGCCGCGCACTCTGCCCTCTCCGAGACTTCCGGCCGCGCTCACATCCTGAATCTCGGCCACGGAATTCTGCCCGACGTGGAAGTTGGCGCCGCGCGCGCCTTCATCGAGGCCGGCCAGATGCGCCTGCACGACCTGCCTGCCGAAGACGCCGGCCGCGCGCCCGCTGTTGCGCCCCTCAGCACAGGAAACGCATGAACGAAAAAGACCATTTCCGCCTCGCGCACTCTCTCGACGTCCAGGCGCTCGATGTCTCCGAGGAACTGCTCGAACGCTACAACCGTCCCGGCCCGCGCTACACCAGCTATCCGACGGCGCCCGTCTGGCAGGACAATTTCGGCGTCGCGGATTTCGAAGGCGCGTGCGACGCGGCCGATGCCGAACGCCGCCCCGTCTCCCTCTATCAGCACCTGCCTTTTTGCGAAAGCCTGTGCCTGTTCTGCGCGTGCAATGTAGTCATCTCGAAAGATAAAACCGGCGCGGCCGCCTATCTCGACGCGCTCAAGCACGAAATCGATAATACGGCGCGCCACGTCTCCCGTTCCCGCCCCGTCATCCAGTTCCACTGGGGCGGCGGAACGCCCACCTACTATTCCCCGGCGCAGCTCGAAGAACTCTTCGGCTACACGCGCGACCGCTTCGCCTTCGCTCCCGACGCCGAAATCGGCGTGGAAGTGGACCCGCGCGTCACCTCGCGCCAGCATCTCGAAACGCTCCGCCGCCTCGGCTTCAACCGCCTGAGCATGGGCGTGCAGGATTTCACTCCGGAAGTGCAGCAGGCCGTCCACCGCATTCAGGGCTACGAGCTGACGCGCGACCTGGTCCGCGGCGCTCGTGCGCTCGGCTTCGACAGCATCAACGTCGACATCATCTACGGCCTGCCGCTCCAGACCGCCGAATCCTTCGCCCGTACCGTGGACCAGATCGTCGAAATCGGCCCGGACCGTATCGCCATGTTCAGCTACGCTCATGTGCCCTGGCTCAAGAAGCAGCAGGGCTCGTTTGCCGCGCGGCTGCCCGAAGGCATGGAGAAGTTCCGCATCTTCCGCAAGGGCCTGGAAACATTTCTGGCCGCCGGCTTCCAATACATAGGCATGGATCACTTCGCGCGCCCCACCGACGAGCTCGCGCTCGCGCAGCGCAATCGCACCCTGCACCGCAATTTCCAGGGCTACACCACCAAAGCCGGTGCCGACCTCTACGGCATGGGCGTCAGCGCCATCAGCGGCATCGGCGACGCCTACGCGCAGAACGAGCGCGATGCCGGCCGCTACGCCGCCGCCGTCTCCTCCCGCGGCCTCGCCACCATGCGCGGCTATCGCCTCACGCCCGACGACCGCATCCGCCGCAGCGTTATCAACCGTCTGCTGTGCCACACCATCGTGCGCAAGGACGAAATCGAGCGCGAATTCTCGCTCCGCTTCGATGAATATTTCGCTCCCGAGCTGGAGCGGCTCGCTGCCGTCGCCGCCGACGGGCTCGTCCGCCTCACGCCCGAATCCATCGAGGTCGTTGGCCTCGGCCGTATCTTCATCCGCAACGTCGCCATGATTTTCGATCCCTATCTCGAAGAGCAGCGCCT